>NZ_DAOOUJ010000001.1:0-192496 GCF_035390745.1 Methanosarcina sp.
GTGTCAAGCCTGACAATTGAAATAAAGATATTATTTTCATAAATAATATTATTTTTAAACATTATATGTGAAATGTATTGAGGAATTCTGGTTAGATCTCGTGTGAAGAAAAGGGCATTTCCACTGATTTTATTTTCAGTAGCATATAGATGTCTATATTTTTCAAGGAAGTCATTGATTTTTACAGGCTCCAGCACTTCATGAAGCCTCTTTTGTCCGGAAGTGTAAATCAGGATTAAACAAAAGACAATGTATGCTATGATAATTGACCAGTAGCCCCCATGAGGGATTTTTTAACAGGGGAATAATTATTTCTTTTAAGACGATAGTGCCCCCTTCCCCTTTATGACTGAGACTCATGGCAAGCCATGCGTATTCCATAGTCACAATAATGACAAGCGTCCATATAAATAAAGACAAAACTCCTATGATATGAGCCTCGGTTGGTTTTGTAAGAAGAAAAATAACTGTCAGGGTATAAATTGGGCTGGTCCCTATATCCCCAAAAACAAGCCCCATAGATTTTACCGCTTCCCTGAACTCTGACCTGGAAAACATAACTTATCACCTATTTGTCTCAGGAATTTAGCAAAAAGCAGGATTCAGGAAGAAAAGTTTCAGTTACTTTCTCCTGCCGCAGCAAATTGTGAATGCACTCTGCCCATAAAAAGTAAAAAAGAATTGGATTTGAAGGATGTTCTCACTCTCAAGTTTTCGTTTTTCATGTAAAATCCTTCTCTGTTTTTTGAGTCTTTGATTTTATATTCAATAACTTTAAAATATATAATAAATATAAAAATTTATTATGTTCAGAAGTACTTTTTCATATATATATTTCTTGATCTGTCCTCCAAGGGAATCAAAATTTGCCAGTGATTAATCCGATCTATTTTTTGGCAGATCAATTTTAAATTTTCAAATCTGGAAAGTGGTTTTTTTAGATTAACTTTTTACCATAGAGCCCGGAAAGCAAATGAAAATCTTTTCACCGCAGATAAGAAAACGTAAAAGGAAGAGAGATCAAACATAATGGAACAAAAACATGGGCCAGAATGAAAAATATGTGAGCCCAAAAACGGCGGGGAAAAATGAGCAGGGAAACGGCAGAAAAAAAAGAGAACACAGGAGAGGAAGAATCAAAAGAAAGCAGGGATCAAAAAAGACAAACAGGAGTCCATTCTCCTCAAAAAGCGACTGAAGGTGTGGGCATCCTCCTCGGAGACCCCGAAAAAGCTGTAATCAAACTCTCAATTCCTATCATAGTAGCAATGGCTGTACAGACCATATACAGCCTCACAGATACATTCTGGGTTGCAGGTCTGGGTGCTGATGCACTGGCTGCTGTAGGGTTTGCTTTCCCCTTTTTTGTAATCCAGATGGCGCTTACAAGCGGGCTTGGGGTAGGAGGAGGGGCTGCGATTTCCCGCAGGATAGGAGCCAGGGATAAAGCCGGAGCGGATAATGTTGCAGTGCATACCTTTGTAATCATGCTCGTTTTCACAGTTGTTCTAACAGTGATAGGGCTTTCTCTCGTCAGGGACTTATTCGTATACAGCGGAGCAGGAGAAACTACTCCTCTCGGGGTTGCATATGCAAGGGTTATCTTTGCAGGCAGCTTTGTATTCTTCTTTACAAATGTCTCAAACTCCATATTGAGGAGTGAAGGAGATTCGAAAAGATCTATGAAGTCAATGGTTCTTGGATCTCTCCTGAATGTTGTTCTTGATCCAATTTTCATATATGTGCTGGACATGGGAGTAGCAGGAGCAGCTCTTGCAACAGTTCTCTCTTTCGCCATATCCGGACTTCTTATGTTTTACTGGTTTTTTATCAAAAAAAATACCTACATCTCCTTCAATTTTCATTCCTTTAAATTCAACAGTGCAATTGTCAGAGATATCTTCAGGGTATCCATACCTTCCTCAATAGAACAGCTTGCTCTTGCACTTACTGCCCTGGCAATGAACTACATCATCGTGACTGTAAGCGATACCGACGGGGTTGCGGTTTATGCTACGGCATGGAGGATCACAAGCATTGCGGTTGCCCCTCTGATAGGGATTTCAATCTCTGTGGTCTCGGTTTCAGGAGCCGCTTTTGGAGAGAGAAATTATAAAAAAGCAAGGAAAGCCCTTCTTTATGCTACAAGGACTGGCTTTCTGGTAGAAGCCGCAATCGCAGTCGCCGTATATATCTTTGCTCCTTATATTGCTGCCGTTTTTACGCAGGCAGAAAATACTGCCCAGATAGCTCCGGAACTGACAAGGCTGCTTAAGATTATGACCGCATTCTATCCGGCTGTTGCTTTCGGAATGCTCTCTGCCTCTCTTTTTCAGGGTGCAGGAAAGGGCACAAGTGCACTTATTGCCACTCTCCTGAGAAGTCTGGTCCTGACTCCCATATTTGCTCTGCTCTTTGCCTTCACATTTGGCTGGGGGCTGCTCGGAGTCTGGTGGGGGCTTGTTACTGGGACGGTTATCGGGTCTCTCATTACTTTTGCCTGGGCTCAGGTCTATTTAAGGTGTATGATAAAGGTAGAGAAAGCGGGAGAAAAGTGTTGAAAACCACGTAATTAAATGGCGAATTCCATCTTCCTTATCGACAAGATAATTTTTTATGAATGAGAATAAATCTAACATTGACTCTGCTTCTAATCAGATTGAAAGATAACAATAAAATGGGAAAGATTGATTAAAAAAAGATGCCAGAACTTGCTCTTCTTACTCTCGTTACCAAATCATAAAATATAAATAAAACCTTCCTCGTTTTTAGTTTGGAATCTAACAGTAAGAAAAAAAGACAGTAAGATTAAAGACAGTCGGATTCGGATGATCAAATCTAAACCAAATCTCTTCAGATCCCAAAAAAGCGGTAAAATCCGTTAGAAACCAGTCAGGTCAAACAAATAAACACCTCGCAAAGATCTGCTGGATCACAAACGCCTGCACCTCTCAAAAAGATCTCTGATGGCTCTGGATTAATCATCCGAATCAGGACTGGAAAAATGCCTCTTGTGATACCCGATGAAAGAAGAAAGAATAAGAGAAGCTGTAAAGCTTCAGTTTGAGATGATCCATCTTTTCCATAAAAATTTTGCCAGAGCTTTTCATCAAACAGGCAGCAGTTCTTATAATTTGAACAAAAATCAGAATAGAGCAATCATGATTATAGGTGAAGTAGGTGAGATAATGCCTACAACCCTGGGAAAATGCCTGGACCTTCAGAAAGGAAGCCTGACAAGCATGATCGATGCCCTGGAAAAAGAAGGGCTTGTATACAGAAGGGGAGACCCTGGGGACAGGAGAAAGATCCTGGTTTCACTTACCGAAAAAGGAAAGAGTTACAGGGACTGGATAAAAGAAAAGCTTGAAGAAAACTGCTCAGAAGTTCTGAACAGACTTGCCGAAGAAGATATCGCAGCTTACCAGGGAAGCCTGAAGATGATGCTGAACACACTGAAGAAACTGAACGAAAGTACCTGAAAAAAAAACAGCCTCTTGGAAAATGATTTTGAGGAATGTATGTTTTATCCCAAAATTATTTCGCTTTTCTAATTTCTTTTATTTCAATTATCTATCGTATACAAATAACCCATTATTTTTACTTCAACTTGAATTTGTTTCATATTACATGATCATTTATGGAAACAGATCTGAAACTTTACTGGCTTGAATATAGAACTGGTCCGGGATGAACCTGCAAAAAAGCTGGAAATATTCCATATCAGAAGCATAATTCACTTAGCGGAAACTATAATAGAGTTCTGAAACAATATTATTTCTTAAATAATCTGGATTCATGCATATATGAATATCAGAGGATAGATCCGAGGGGGATATCGTTAATGGATGATATGTTCAAATTTTCAGATGAACTCGGGCCGTTTAAGATAATTCATGTTTACGAACCGTCTATTGGCCTGAAAGCAGTGCTTGTAGTGGATAACGTCGCAAGGGGGCCCGCCCTTGGAGGGGTAAGGATGGCCCCTGACGTGAGTACTGAGGAATGTTTCAGGCTGGCAAGGGCAATGACCCTTAAAAATGCGGCTGCAGACCTGCCTTACGGGGGCGGGAAGATTGTCGTATATGGGGACCCGAAAATGCCTCAGGAAAAAAAAAGCCAGCTACTTCGGGCTCTTTCCAGTGCTCTCCGGTATACTGAGGAATATATCTTTGCCCCTGACATGGGGACGGACGAAATATGCATGGCATGCATAAAAGACGAGATCGGGAGGGTTGTGGGCCTGCCCCGCGAGATGGGAGGGATCCCCCTTGATGAAGTCGGGGCTACGGGCTGGGGGCTTTTCCATGCAACTGAAGTTGCACTGCAGTACTGTGATTTTGAGCTGAAAGGAGCCCGCGTGGCAATTCAGGGCTTCGGGGCGGTTGGGAAAAACGCAGCCCGCTTCCTTTCCCGAAAAGGGGCCGTACTTGTAGCAGCTGCCGATTCCAGGGGTACAGTTCATAACCCTGAAGGGCTTGATGTTGATGTCCTGACAGGGCTTAAGGATGAAGGAAAGAGTGTGCTTGACTATCCCGGAGGCGAGAAGCTGGGCAGCGATGCAATTGTCTCTGTCCCCTGCGATATCTGGATTCCGGCAGCCCGCCCTGATGTAATTAACGAGAAAAATGTCCATCTTCTGAACACAAAACTGGTGGTTGAGGGGGCAAACATCCCTATCACGGAAGGGGCGGAGAAAATCCTCTATGAGAAGGGAGTTCTCTACGTGCCGGACTTTATTGCAAATGCAGGAGGAGTGATCTGTGCGGCATCAGAGCACCAGAAGGCTACCAGATCTACAGCTTTCAGTTTAATTGAAGAAAAGGTTAGAAGCAATACAGAACAGGTACTGGAAGCTGCAAAAACCAGAGGGATCCTGCCGCGGGAAGCTGCCCTTGAACTTGCCATGAATAGAGTCCATAAGGCTATGAAGTACAGGCGCTGGTCTATCTTTTCTTCCGCACCGGGTTTTGTATAACTTTGATATGGTTCCGGCCCAGGCTTTCGTTTTTCAGGCCTCCGGAAATTTCATTTTTCTGCGGGCAGGTTTAGCTTCAGGCTACTGTTTTGTTCTATGTTACCGTTTTGTTTCTAATATGTTATGATTTCCGCCTGCCGTTTCCTCTGCACAGCACTGCTGCAGCTCTTACTGCACTCTCAGGGGAGAAAAAGACCGGCATTCCGGCTTTTGTGAATACTGAAACAAGTTCTCTGCTAAACTTTCCGCCCGGGGAGCTGATAATGATAGGTTTTCCGCAGCATTCGGCAAAGTTTCTGATTTTCTCTGCAACCCTTTCGCTAAGAAGAGGCGGACCCCAGAGCAGGCTGACAATTGCAAGGTCGTATTCTCCGGCAGGGGTTTCCTGCATTGCAGCCACATAATGTTCATCCCTTACACTTCCTGTCAGGTCCACAGGGTTTCTTAAGGATGCAAAAGCAGGAAGTTTTTCCTTCAACTTCCTTACTGCGGTTTCGGAAAGTTCAGGAACCCTGAGCCCTGCCTCTTCACAGGCATCAGCAATTGAAATCCCTACCCCTCCTCCGTCAGTTATTATAAGGACTCTTTTACCTTCCACAGGGGAATACCTGTTCAGGACCTTGCATGCGTCCTTCAGTTCTTCGTAACTGACAACTTCTATTATGCCCGTTTTCCGAAAAGCTGCTTCATAGGCTTCATACATCCCGCTGACAGCGCCTGTATGCGAGCTTGCTGCCCTTGCCCCTGGCTCCCTCTTTCCAACCTTGAGAGCAACTACAGGTTTCTTTTTTACACAGCAGGAGGCAGCTTCAAGAAATCTCCTCCCGTCTGTTACAGATTCGATGTAAAGTGCAACTGCTTTTGTGGCTTCGTCCCGTGCAAGGAACTCAAGACAGTCGCTTTCGTTCACATCCACTTTATTTCCATAGCTTACAACTCTCGCAACGCCTGCCCCTTCATATGCCAGTTCATCCATAATCATGGCTGCAAAAGAACCGCTCTGCGTAAGCACGGAAACCCCGCCCCTGTCAGGCCTTCCTATCTTTTCCCTCTCTATGAAAAAAGTATCCACATTTGAGACCGCATCATATATCCCGAGGCAGTTGGGGCCCACAGCCCTGATGCCTTTCTCTTTTAAAAGAATCCTTAGCTCGTCTTCCATTTTTTTCCCTTCAGGCCCCATTTCCCGAAAACCTGAGCTCACAATTACGGCTCCTTTTATGTTTTCCACAGGACCTTTCAGAATCTCAAGGACGGCTTTAGCAGGGACTGCAAAAATAGCAATATCTATCTCGTCCTCAATCTCTCCGGGGGATGAATAACATTTCAGCCAGTCGATTTCCCTGTATCCGGGATTTACAGGGTAGATCTTTCCTTTAAAATTCATTTCCCTGAGGCTTTTCAGGATCGTATGAGAGAGTTTTTCTGGATTCGGAGAAGCCCCTATCAGGGCTATGCTTTCAGGTCTGAAGAAAAAGTCAATATCTTCTTCGTGATTCATTGACGCCTCCATTATAGTACATATCTATGCAGATCAATTGAGGCTGTTTTTGATGTTTTTTGACCCACAGGATGAAGGCTTTATTTTCCTTAAGTATGCACCTTAAAATATTTCTTTGTCTCCTGGAGCCCTTTCCCCTGCATATATAAGCTAGGGCTCGCTGGTATAAAACAATTTCAATTTAAGGAAACCTGACAGTTTGGAATCAGCACTCTTTTTTCATTAATTCTTCCGGCACTCAGTGGTCACAGTACATGCATATGGCTTTCTCGCACTCTTCGTTCTGGAATTTCCATTTTAACCCCCAGCGTTTTATTGCCTGTATTATTTTTACAAAATCTGTTCCGCTTTCAGTAAGGTAATATTCGGACCTCGGGGGATTTGTTGAGTCATCAACTTTTTTTGCTATAAGGCCTTCATTCTCAAGCTCGGTAAGCCTTTCTGAAAGGATTTTGGGGGTTATGTATCCAAGTTTCCTTTTCAGCTCATTGAAGCGTTTTTCTTTCTTTTCCCCTTTGTACAGCTCGAGGAGGATGTGAATGGTCCATCTTTTTCCGATGATATTCATGGTCTTGTAGACTGTGCAGTCTTTCATGGTATAAAGATAGAAACTGTCCAATATATAAATTAGTATCTCTAATATACTGGTATCAAAAGGATACTATTATAAAACTGGATTTTATAATAAAATTCTTTCCAATGATGCCCCCTGCAGTATCCATCCAGGCATGGCCTCAAGAAATTATGCTGTATGTATGAGTAACTATGTAAATACAGGCAGGGAGATCTTGCCAGAGTTATTCTCTAACTGCCTGGCAGTTTGAAAATGCTGTAAAACTCCAGTTATAAAGCTAAGGAGAAAGGATCAACCGTGAAAGACAATTTACCCGAAAAAGGCGCAATCGTTCAGAGAGACCGTGAGACATACGCAATAGCCCCGCATCTTCCGGGAGGAGTCGTTGACCCGGACACTCTTATAAGAATCGCTGAAGTTGCAAAGAAGTACGGGGCAGCTGCCCTGAAAGCTACCTCTGCGCAGAGAATTGCAATCGTGGGTCTGAAAGAAGAAGACCTTGATAATGTCTGGGCTGATCTTGGCATAAAACCCGGGGCAGCAATAGGGCTCTGTGTAAGAAGCGTTAAGATCTGCCCTGGGACCACTTTCTGCAAGCAGGCTAAACAGGACTCGCTTGGTCTGGGCCTTAAACTGGATGAGAAATATCACGGGATGCCAATGCCTTCAAAACTGAAAATAGGGGTCAGCGGCTGCCCGAACTCATGCTCCGAGCCTGCGATTAAGGATATAGGGATCATGGGTACTGCAAAGGGATATAACCTGATGGTTGGCGGCTCAGCTGCTGCAATGCCCAGGCTTGCTCAGCTTGTAGCAAAGGACCTTTCCGAAGCCGAAGTCCTGGAAAGTGTGGACCGAATCCTTAACTTCTATAAAAACTCCGGAACAAAAAAGAGGCTTGGAAAGTTTATTGAGGATATGGGTCTGGACGAGTTCAAAAAGCAGGTTGGGCTGTAATTAAGCTGTTAACTTGCATATCTTCAGCCCTCCAGGGGTTTTAAAGACTCTGGCATCTGGTGTTTTACCAGCCAGCAACACGTAATTTGTTTCCTCCATAAATCTCAATCTCTGAAGGAGAAAGGGCTTGAGATTAAGATTCTCAGTGCTCTACCAGAGTTAAATTCTATAAAGAAAAATCTGGTTCAGAACTGATTTGATAATTTTGTAGCGGTCAGACATATATGATGCGGATGCCATAATACATATACGGAATAAATTGGTGCCCGGTTAAGAGAATCAGGGCAGTCTGAAAAAACAGGAAAAAAAGCAAAACATGGTCAGAAAGGGGAGAGTTGTATGAAAGTTATTGAGATGAAATCGTCACCGGAAAAGCCTAATCCTCACAATGTGAGTGTACGGATGCTTTATGATACCGAAAATGCCCAGGCAGTCCATATCGAACTCAAGCCGGGAGAGTCCTTGAAAAAGCATGTTACTCCCACAGATGTCTTTTTCTATATTCTTGAGGGAAAAGGCGTTGTTGAAATTGGGGATGAACAGGAAGAAGTAAGCAGGGACATGCTGATCGAAAGTCCTGCAAAAATTCCCCACCGCCTCCTGAACCCCGGGGATGGGATCTTCAGGGTGCTTGTTGTAAAAGCACCAAGGCAGAAGGAGCCCACTCGCCTGCTGTGAGATTGAACTTTAAAGGCTGTTAAGGACTGTCGAACATTGACTGGAAAGACAAAGCCAACAAAAATCGCAGTCATCCGCTGTGATATAGTCTCGGAAGCCTGCCCGGGGGTGGGCTGCTTTAAGGCTTTCAATGAAAGAAAGTCGCATTTTGAGGTCTATGGCGAAGATGCACAGATGATTGCCTTTTTCACTTGCGGAGGCTGCTCTGGCAGGAGGGTTTACCGCCTGCTGAATGCCCTGAAAAAACATGACCTCGATGTCGTGCACCTGAGTTCCTGCATGCTCATGGAGGACAGTTATCCGAAATGTCCCAATATAGATATCATCAGAAAGACAATTCAGGATGCAGGTATAAAAGTGGTGGAAGGAACCCATCACTGAAAACCTTAATGCTGATCAGGAAAAACAGGTAATTAAGTACTGAAATCTCAGGTCAGATTTCAGATTACAATTTCACTGGCTAAAATTCGATTTGTAGAACGTTTGGTTTGCAAACATAGCAGGTGACAAAAATGGACCACGATACAACTCGGGATAAAAATGTAGATGAAAATGAACTCTATGAAGGTGCAGATCCTGAACTTCAGGACCTTCCTCTTCCTAAAACCGACAGCATGCTGTATTTGATTCTGAACTCTTTAAATCAGAATATAGCGAACTTTAACGCTTATCTGAAATTTAAGAACTATATCTCTGAAGACAGCTTAAATAATGAGCTCTTAAAAAGAAGCATGGGCATCCACAGGGATTTTTCAGCCCTCTTTTTGCACACCAAAGAAGAACTGGTTTTCATTCACCCCGAACTTCTTGAGAAAGCAGAAAGAATACTGTTTAGAGGAGATGTAGGTACGGATTTCATAAAATACACCTGCAAAATGAGCAAAATAATAGATGATTACAAAAATGTGCTGTACAGGGAAGGCTATCTGCCGGATTTCAAACGGCAGCTAATGCTGACAGATACCTGAGTTATTCTACCTCTCAAATAATTTTTTGTAAAACGAATAAACACGAAGGGGAAGGGGTTACTTTTCATGGTAAAACGAATGATTATTAAAATTGATGAGGAAAAATGCACAGGATGCGGGAAATGTGTTGCACCATGTGCTGAAGGCGCCATTCAAATAATCAACGGAAAAGCAAAAGTCATATCCGAAGAACTCTGCGATGGTATGGGCTACTGCATCGGAATCTGTCCCGAGGGGGCTCTCTCTATTGAAGAAAGGCATACAGTTGAATTCAACAGGGAAAAAGCCGAGTCCCAGCCGAAAAAGAAAGATATCTCAATCCGCTGCTTCCAGTGCGGAGCCGGAGAAGATACCCACTACCTCATACCCCTCAGGCACAAAATGGAGAGTATCTGGGTGTGCACCCGCTGTCTGCCTCAGTTGATTCATGGATGATTTATTATACTTTCCCAAAAAGTAGTCCTCTTGAACTCAACTCACTTTTACAATCCACAAATTAGTCTGCTTGAGCGAGCGAAGCGAGTGAAACAGACCGCGGGCTCCCGAGGCGGAACTCGGGATGGTCAGCCTCTGGGTGTGTACCCGCTGTCTGCCTCAGTTGATTCATGGATGATTTATTATACTTCTCCAAAAAGTAGTCCTCTTGAGCGGAGCGAAAAGGACACCGCCCTCCCGAGGCGGAACTCGGGATGGGCAGCTCTGTGTTCCTCTCTCAGATCATCGTTTGGTCTCATTATTCTCTCCACTCCTTTTCCAGAAATTTGAAACGCGACTCCGTTCCTGTCTCTTGATTATTTTATTCTCTTCCATTCTGTTTTTTTGAAAGTCTGTATTTCAAATCCTCAGGAATAGATAAATAATCAGGAGTAGATAATAATATGCACATAGGTTTTAATGCAACTTCAAATGGGGGTTAAGCGATATGGAAGAGCATAAAGATCTGGAACATGAAGAATTACTGGCAAGTATGAGTGAAAAACTGGGATTTACTCCGCATATTCTTGAGATACTTGGATGCCTTGACAGCGAGTCCACGAAAAAATATAACAGGTGCAACAAGAGACTGCTGTCAGATGGTGCCCTGCCTGCAAAGACCAAAATTCTGATCGCGCTTGCAGTCGTTGCATCCAAGCAGTGTGAAAGATGTACTGTTGTACAGATGCAGAGTGCCCTCAAGAATGGCGCAACCAAAGAGGAAATTATGGAAGTTATGGATGTCATATTCATAACCTCAGGAGCGCCTGCCGTTGCAGCCTGCAGGGATGCACTGAAATTGCTCAAATGAAACTGGAAAAAAATTGAAGTTTCAATTGAAATCGCTTCGGGTCGGGAACTTTTTTTCGTGAAGTTCCTGACACAGAAACATTTTGCATAAGAATCAGCATTTCTGCAGCTCTTATGCATATCTTTTTTCGAAACTGCTTTAAGATATTAAATCCCAGATTCCCGTATGCAGAATGAACGTCTCCTGCAGGAAATTGGCCTTAATGCTTATGAAGCGGCTGCCTACCTTTCTCTGTTAAAGCTCGGTGTTTCCGAAGCAAGCGACATATACAGGGATTCGGAAGTACCATATGGGAAAATCTACTCTGTCCTTGAGTCCCTGGCAGGAAAAGGCTTTGTAGAAGTTCAGGCTTCAAGGCCCAAGAAGTTCAGAGCAGTTGACCCTGAGATTTCTCTGGATGCTATTTTTGAGAGGAAAAAAGCCGAATACGAAAGGGAATTATCGGTTTTAAAAGGCTCCATAGAAGATGCAAAACAGGCACTGAAAGCTGTTCCTAATCAAAAGCGAAAAGACGAAGTCTTCTGGACAACAGCCATTACAGAATCCGAAATCAGAAAATTTGCTTTTTCCATTTATGGGGAAGTAAAAAAATCTATTTGCGTCATTCCACCTGTATTCGGAATTCAAATTGTTTTCTACCTGCTTCCGGAGATAACAAAAGCTATTGACCGGGGAGTCCGGATTCGCTTGATGGTTTCACCTCATTTTATGGCTGTTATCCCCATTCTTTCCAATCAGGCGGAGGAAACCCTTGAAAAACTGAAAAAAGGCCTTGATATCAGGCTTGTCCGGAATTTCAACTCCTGTTTCGGGATTGTTGATGACAGTGTGGTTGTCCTTATTCAGCCTCATCCTGCAGACAGTGAAAGGGTACTTTCAGTCGTGAAAATCCGTGATACAGGGCTTGCAAAGAACCTGAAAGAAGAGTTCGAAATTCTCTGGAACGCAGGAGAGAAACTTGACCTCGAGGAAGAACTGGAAAAAACACAGAATCCGGGGGAAAATTAACTTTAATTGCTCACAAATTCGTCCTCTTGAGCTCAGCTCACTTCTACAATCCATAAATTAGTCTGCTTGAGCGAGCGCAGCGAGTGAAACGGACCGCTTACTCCCGAGGCGCAATTCGGGGCTATCAAAAAATATTATTACCATCCCCCCAATTAACCTTCAGATGATTATAGGTGTAATGGGGCCGGAAGGCTCGTATTCGGAAAAGGCCGCAAAATTATGGGCTCTGAAAAACGGCCTGAGGGACGCAGAGTTCAGGTATTTTGCAGATATTGAAGATGCGTTCCTGGCTGCAGTAAAAGGGAAATCAGATATCTCCGTAATCCCTGTAGAAAACTCCATTGAAGGCTCGGTAGGAGTTACCCTCGATCTCCTTCTTGAAAACGAGGCTGTTATTATCGGAGAGATAGTCGTCAAAATCGAGCACTGCCTTCTCTCAAAGGGAGGACCCGAGAAGATCAGGGTTATTCTTTCCCACCCGCAGGGGCTTGCCCAGTGCAGGCATTTCCTGAAGAAGCATTTTCCTGAAGCTGAACTTCGGAGTACGGGCAGCACTTCCCATGCAGCGCGGCTGGCAGGAGAATTTGAAGAAATGGCAGCAATCGCGTCCCCTGAAGCTGCGGAACGTTACGGGCTCAAAATCCTGCTCTCAAACGTCCAGGACAGGAAAGAAAACTATACCCGCTTTGTAGTTATTCGGGGAGGAGAAAAGATTTCATCTGAGCAGGCTACGGGAGTTGCGGGAGCTGATAGGGAATCATACCTTAATCCCTGTATGGGTGCAGGAAACGGGACAGAAAAGGGGAGCCTTTCGGTCTGCAAAACGTCTCTTATTGTATATCTGGAAAAAGACAGGCCGGGTGCATTATATGAGCTTCTGGGAGCTTTTGCGAAAAGAAGAATTAACCTTACAAAAATAGAATCAAGACCCTCTAAAAAAGAGCTCGGAGATTATTACTTCTACATCGATTTTGAAGGTCATACAAGCGATGCACTTATAAAAGATGCCTTAGAAGATATAAAATCAAAAGCCGGTACAAAGCCAGAATCCAGCACATTAAAAGTACTGGGATCCTATCCGATTTTCAGGAACTCAGGTCAACAGACCTGAACACATGGATATAGCAAGATATCTGGTAGCAGCTCATTGCAGTTCTCATAATTTCGGTAATCAGAATACTCAGCTCCGAAAAAGAGCTTTCAATTAGAAAGATATTTCACATCGGAAAAGATACCTGGCAGGGTACAATGCAAAAGGCACTTATGTAAGGAACCTGCATCTGGAATGTATACCTTACCTTTATATAGTATCTTTATATAGTATCTCTCTGTAATATCTTCCTATAGTATCTTAGCAAGTCGTTATCTATCTTAATTTAATACTCTTAAGTATAATAACACCGGAATAACCGGTTGCAGAAGGGAGCAAAATGGCTCTGGAGATTGAAAAAATTGTAAATAAACATGAATCGGCTCTGAAAAAGTATAGGGGACTCTATATTTTAGCAGACCTTCTTGCAACGTTTATGGTTCTCTACGCCCTTTTTGTGCTCCTTAACATGAGAGACATTTTCTTAATGTTTCCCACCTTCGAACCCTATACAGGTGCAAAATACGGCATTCTTGGTTTTGAAATTGTCTTTGAGACTCTGGGGCTTATCATTATTGACTTTGTCCTTTCTCTCATACTGACAGCGATCAGGTATTTCAGGGCTGAAAAGAAAGATGCGATTGCCCTGATGGAAGAAAAGTATCCTGTACTCAAAGAGAGGATGAGGACAGCCTATGACAACCGGGATACGGATAATATCATTGTCCGTGACCTTATAGGCAGTGTCATAATTGATTCGAAGCCTGTGAAGTCCTCTGTCTTCCTCAACAGAAAAAAACTTGTAAAGGATGTTCTGCTGACTGTATTTGCTGTTGCATGTCTGGCTTATGTTGCCTATACAGGATATCAGACAACTTTCAGCCCTACTGAAATGAGTGGAATAATAGAGGATCTTCCCTTTTCGGGTTCGGATTCAGATCTTGTTTCTGTAGAGGAAAACGGCGGGACTTCCGCAGACAAACAGGACAATAACGAGCTTTTTGGAGAGCCTGCAGTTATCGTAGTTGAAGGCAAGGAAGTGGACTTAAAGATTCCTCCGGGAGCAGGGCAGGGATTTACGAGCCAGGAAGACGCAAATAAGACTGGCGAATCATTTATCCAGTCGGACATGTATAACCCGGAAGCCATCGCTTCCCAGAGTTATTATGAGAACCTTCCTGAAGGGTACAGAAGTGTTATCCAGAGTTACTTTGAACAACTCGCAGAAGAATAATACGAAAAAAATATTAATTTATATTTACTTGAAGTTAGACTTACCCCCATCAATTTGATCGAAAATTCCTGAAAGCAGTTTTTGAATAATAAACTGTATAAATTAACAGCTATATCTTGAGTAACAGTCAGACTGTTTTTGAAAGATATTCTAAGGATAAGGTTCAGTAGAGCGGGCATCGGGACCCGCAAAAAACAGCAGTTCAAAGGGTGAAGCAGACATGAATGAGAATAATACCGATTCGGGGCAGACCGCCACGACCTACCAGAACGCAGGCAGGATTTTTAAAAGTTTCTTTGATGAGATCGGAAATGTAATAGTGGGTCAGAGAAGGGTTGTAGAAGAGATCATAATTTCCATCCTCTGTGAAGGGCATGCACTTGTGGAGAGCAATCCGGGACTTGGAAAAACCCTTATGATCTCCACAATCTCAAAGGCAATGAACCTTAAGTTCAGCAGGATTCAGTGTACTCCTGACCTTATGCCTTCCGACATTACAGGAACAAATGTGATTCAGGAAAAAGATAACAAAAAAGAGTTTAAATTTGAACCCGGGCCTGTCTTTGCAAACATCGTGCTCGCAGATGAGATCAACCGTGCTTCCCCAAAAACCCAGTCTGCCCTCCTCGAAGCCATGCAGGAAAAACAGGTAACAGTCGGAAACGATACTTTCCTGCTTGACCGCCCATTTTTTATTCTTGCTACCCAGAACCCCATTGAGATGGAAGGAACTTATCCCCTTCCTGAAGCCCAGTTAGATCGCTTCCTCCTGAAGATCCTTGTGGATTATCCTACCTATGAAGAGGAACTGGAGATTATAAACCGTTATACGAAATCCGAAACCCCGAAGATCACCAAGGGTCTCGATAAATCCACACTTCTCGATTTGCAGAAGCTTACCCGGCAGGTCCCTATTTCTGAAGAGCTCAAGGAGCGCGTTCTGTCTATTGTGGCAATGACCCGCAAAGACAAAGAGCACATTGAGTACGGGGCTTCCCCTCGAGCATCAATTGGCCTCATCCTTGCAGCAAAGGCAAGAGCCCTGATACATGGCAGGAACTTTGTGAGCAAAGAGGACATTGATTACATGGCTTACCCGGTTCTCCGCCACAGGCTTATCCTTACCTTCGAAGCCGAAAGAAGCGGGATGACACCTGATCAGGCTATTGAGGAAATTCTCAAGAAGGTTAAATGAGGTACGAAAATCCGATAAATGAGATCACAGACCTGTTTGATCCTGAAAGGACTGTAATTGAGCAGGTTCTAAGAATCTCATAACTGTGCAGGACATAAGAAAAATTAAAACCTACAGGGTTTTTTCAGGTCCGGAGGAACCGGGCTTTTCGGTTGACGATCCAGAATGACTCGCACAAAACAAAAAATCGAAACTGACTTTTTCACCCAGCTTGACCGCTTTACCTTTTCAGTGCGGAAGAGGGTATCCACGGTCTATGCAGGAAACCGTCCGTCAACCCGAAGCGGGCACGGCATAGATACCATCGGGTTCAGGGAATACGACTCAAGCGACGCTTTAAAAGACATTGACTGGAAGGCTTATGCGAGGACTGAAAAGCTCTATGTAAGGCAGTTTGAGGAAGAAAAAACCCTTACAACCCATATCCTTCTGGACGCCAGCAAAAGCATGGATTATCCTGAAAAAGGGACCTCAAAATTTGAGTATGCCGCCATGCTCGCTGCAGGTTTTGCTTACATGGTGACCAAATACAATGACAGGTTTGCCATATCCACTTTTACGGAAGAAATAGATATCAATAAGCCCAGCAGGGGCAGAAAGAACCTTATGCGGGCGATAGAGCGGCTCAGCGAACTCGAACTTTCCGGAAAGACTTCCATCGGGGAAGCCGTTATAAAGTACAGCCCGGAGATCAAATCCAGATCCCTTGTAATCCTTATTTCGGACTTTATGCAGGAGCCTGAGGCAATAGAAACAGCCCTGCACAGGCTTTCCGACCACGACCTTATTGTTATACAGGTGCTAGATCCCACGGAAAAAGTGCTTCCGCTTCAGGGCAACAGCAAGCTTGTAGACCTTGAAACCGGAGAGGAAATAAGGACTTATATCAGTGAAAGGTTCAAGGAACGCTACGTCAAGAAGCTTGACGACCACAGTGCAAGGATTAAAAAAACCTGTATGAAAGTCGGAGCTGAGTTTTACATATTTACAACCGACACTCCTGTTTTCAGTGCATTCTACCATACAATCAGGAGAAGGAGACGCTAAAAATGCCTTTTCAAAACCCCCTTGCTCTTGCTGCTCTCCTGAGTGTTATCCCGCTTATCATCATTTACATGCTCCGCCCAAAGCCGGCTGTGCTTTCGATTCCCTCGTTAATGTTTGTACTCAAGCTTGACAGGGAACGAAAGAGGGTTTATGCTTCTCTTACAAAAGTCGTTCGCGACCCTCTTTTCCTGATTCAGCTCCTTATGCTGATCCTTCTTTCCATTGGTGCGGCAGGCTACTATTATACCTCAGAAGAGCCGCTTAGCGGAGAGCATACTGTGCTTATCCTGGACACTTCGGCAAGCATGCAGGTTGATTCCCGTTTTGAAGACGCAGCCAATATTGCCGAAGGATACGTGAGCAAGAAAAACAGCATAATCCTTGCTTCCAACATTCCGCAGCTTGCCCTTGAAGGAGGAAGCGCTTCGGCTGCCGAAGACATCTTAAACAAGGTCAAACCCGGCGCCGGCACTGCCGACCTGTCTGCAGCCATTACCACGGGCATGCGGCTTCTCTCGGAAGAAGGCGGCAGGATTATTGTTATTTCAGACTTCACAAACTGGGGAGGAGACGACCCTGTAGCTTCCAAAAACCTGGCTGAGTCCTACGGGCTTAAGGTCAATTTCGTAAAGGTAGGTAAGCCTGCAGAAAATATAGGAATCATTAACGGATGGGTTGAAGCCACGGATGGAGAATACAGCTATACGGGTGTGGTCAAAAACTACAGAAGCGAAAGTAAAACCGTTGAAATTAAGACCGGAAGAGGAATTTCTGGAAATGCTTCCAAGTCCTTTAGCATTGATGTCCCTGCAGGCGGCACAAACCAGTTCAAACTTGCAAGCCTGGGACCCGGTATTACAACAGTCAGTCTGAATGTTGATGATGACCTGGATGTTGACAACAAAGCCTACATCTCCATTCCCGATACCTCGGGACAGCATATCCTTTACGTTACGGATAATGGAAAGCTGCCTTCAAAAACGGCACTTTCATTGATTCCGAATATTGACCTCGAAATCCGGAAGTCTGTGCCTTCTTCCCTTGACAACTATACTCTTGTCGTGCTTGCCCAGAAAGAGACTCCGATTGCTAACGGCACTGTGGATAGTATAGAATCTTACGTACGGAACGGAGGCAATGTGGTCTTTATCGCAAGTGAAGCCCTTTCTCCTGAGAAAACCGAGGTTGACCTTGTAAAACTCCTGCCTGTAAAGCCCATTGGAGTCGAAGAGGAGAAGAACGGGCTTGAGGTTGAAGAAACTCTCAAGAACAGCATCACAGAGGACATGAAAAGTGAAGAAATTTCAGTCCGCAAATATATGAACGCAACTGAAAGGACAGGCTCTACAACCCTTGTAGCCACTGAAAATGATATTCCTCTGCTGAGTTACTGGCAGGTGGGCAAAGGCACTATCTTCTATATGGGGCTAAGTGACGAGCTTGGTGAAAACGCCTGGAACAATTTCCATAACCTGCCTGAGTATCCGGTTTTCTGGATAAAGCTCGTTGAATGGCTCGGAGGCATTGGCGACATCTCGGAATACAACCTTGAAGCAGGTACCGTTACTTCCCTTTCAAAGACCGAGGAAATCCGTACCCCTACAAAGACCATGACAGCAAACAGTCTACTTTACGATGAAGTAGGAATATACGAAGTCTCAGGTAAGAAGATTGCAGTCAATATGTATGATGACAGGGAATCAAATACCACAATAGATGCATCGGAACTTATCAGCCGTTCACTTGAAGAAAATGAGCCCAAGACCATGAGGTCCGAGACCTATACTGCGAAGAACGACATTACGAATTATCTAATAGGAATCCTGTTCCTGCTTATGCTGATTGAAATCCTGATCGTCCGCGGGAGGGGTGAACTATGAATATATCCCTCGAAAGCCCTGAGATGCTCCTGCTCGCTATTCCGGTTATTATTGCCGGTTTTTATCTCCTGCGGAAGACAAAAACGAAACTTGTGGAATGGAGAGTACTCGTTTCCCTTATCCTTGTCCTTGCCCTGGCGTCGCCCTATACAACGGTTACCCGGACAACCAGTGAAGAAGACCCTTCTCTCGTGCTTATTCAGGACCAGACAGCAAGTATGGGGATTTTCCCTGAAGGGATAGGCACTGACCTGTATGAATCCCTCACGGCAAAAACTCCAACCGCTCTCGTGCAGCTTACAGGGGAAAAGACCACTCTCGGTGATGCGGTGACCCAGTACTCCGGGCTTGGAAACCAGATAGTGCTTGTTACCGACGGGAACAGCAACTCTGGAAAGGACCTGACGGAAGCTCTGGAGTTTGCAAAAGACACGAATACCACGGTCTACCTTGTCCAGCCCGAAGTTGAAACAAACGACCTGAGCGTTGAGATTCTCGGGGATAAGAAAGTGGTCGTGGACAACCAGAATGAGTTTGAGATTGTTGTCCGCCAGGCTTCAGAAAAGAGTGTCAGTTATTTCCTTGAAGTATTCGTGGACGGACAGATTTCCCAGAGCAGGCAGTTCACACAGGACGGCAGGAACAATACCATTCCTATTAACCAGGAATTTACAACTCTAGGCGCCCATAACATAAGTGTGAAGATCAGCGATATCTCCGGAGGGGATTTAAAAGAAATCAATAATGAATTCTTCAAATCCATTTATGTGATTCCCAAACCTAAAGTTACACTTGTTACAAATGAAACCGGGTCCCCTCTGGCTAAAGTCCTGAGCAACCTTTACGAAGTTTCGGTTGCAAACGGCTATCCCGGAGCAGATAATATTACGGATAGTAAGCTTCTGGTACTTGATGACCAGTTTATAACCTCATTTTCCGAGGCTCAGATTAAGGAAATCAAAAATTATGTCAGCAACGGAGGAGGACTCATTGTCGTAGGAGGAGACAGGGCCTACAACTACGGAGAGTACCTTAATTCTTCCCTTGAGGAAATCCTGCCCGTGATTTCAAAGCCTTCCGAGTTTAAGGGAGGAAGAAACCTTGTCCTTATCCTCGATGTCTCTCCAAGCACAATTGCTCACAAAACTCAGGGAGATATCCTTTCAAACGGCGTGAAGATTCTTGAGAATGACAACCTGAAAGATGCAAATGTTGCTGTTATAGCATTCGGAAACGCGGCATATGACGTTTCTGGCGGGTTTTTATATCTGGGGCTTCCTCAAAACCTCGCCATCCTGAAAGAGAAAGTATCGAAGCTGACTCCCACCAATGAGACCGAGACTTCCCTTGACCAGGGGCTTGGCATCGCGAAACAGATGCTTGAAGGTGAAGACGGCGAGCTTGATGCTATTGTGGTCTCTGATGGAGGAATTGAGGAGTCGTACGACCAGAGCGTTCAGATTGCACAGGAGTTAAAGGACATGGGTGTAAACCTGTACTTTATCCATATCCGCTCTTCTGCTCCCTCCCAGAGTGATAAGTCCCGAAACTACTATGCTGAAAAGCTAATGAAGGAGATAGGGCTTGAAGGCAACTATCAGCATATCGATATGGGCGAGCGGGCAAATATCGTATTTGAAGAGGCTGATGAGTCTGCCGAAGAACCTGAAGAAGAGGAAACTGAGGATCTCGGGACCTATTCGCTTCTTGAGTATTCTCCTGACCACTTCATTACTAAAGGTGTAAATCTTACCAATGCAAGCATCACAGGATATAACCAGGTTACTCCGAAAGCAGGGGCTGAACGGCTTGTCATTACGGTTACCGGACAGCCTGTGCTAACCACGTGGCGGTTCGGGCTCGGGCGTGTTGCAGCTTTTACCACGGATAACGGGGACGGCGCGGGCGTCAGGTGGGCTTCGGCTCTTTACAACGGGTCAAACAGCAAGCTTATTTCAGGTACGGCTAACTGGGCAATAGCAAACCCTGAGGCAGAAGAAGGGGCTGTTGTAGATGCTCCCGATACCTGGCTCGGGACCCCTTCCGACCTCACCCTTATTATGTACGACGAGGGGATCCCGAAGCTTAAACTGGATGGGGCACAGCTTGACCTTGCCCTTACGGGCAGGAACACATACGAAACAGGCGTCAATCCGGTAAATATAGGGATCCACGATATTTCCGGCTACCCGCTTGCAGTAAATTATGCTCTTGAGTACCTGGAAGTCGGGAACAATAAAGATATTGAACCCCTTATTGTTGCAACTGGAGGAAAGATTTACACTGAAAAGGAAGCAAGAGCCTCTCTCCTTAAAGACGCGAGGCAGAACTCACAGAAGGAAACAAATGAGCCGGTCAGCCTGAAAATGTATGTGCTTATTGCAGCTCTTATCCTTTACCTTGCAGAAGTAATAGCCAGGCGCATAAAGGAAATGAGAAGGCTCACGCAGGCACAGGGTGAAACAGGAACGGAAGAGAAAACTGCCTGAATCTCTTCTGTTCATCTTTACTCCCTTTCCTTTCTTTTTTCTTTAGTTAAACACGGTCTCCAATTTAAGAAATTTCTTTTACAGCCGGCTGCAGACCACAACCCGTGCGGCTCAGAAGGGTAAAGTTAGAAAATTCTATTTTTGCAATTCAGGAGTAGAAATCTCGGTTTCCCGGTGTTTCCCTTCAGATCGTGTTAGAAATACATCAGCAGAACCAGGGTTATTTGCCCGAAGAAGCCGGAAAAAATGGGAACTACAAGGTTATCATCTATCTTATTTACTGCGGTTTCTGTGAGGGTTGCAGAAAAAGCCATGACAAGAGACACAATCGGGTTTCCAGTTATAACAAGTCCGACCACCAGATCGGTTATAAACTCGGAAGCTGAACCTTCAAGAGATTTGTCATTTTTAAAGACTTCCCTGAAAATTCTTCTTTTTCCGTAGAACTTTCCTATCAGGGCTGCAGCCATGTCTCCGAAGGTTGTCATAAGGACTGCAGCATAGGCAATTTCTTTATTGAAGAGGGAGATCACTGCAATTGAGCCCAGGGCAAAGTAGATGTGTCCTCCGAGTCTGTCAGCTTCATGTTCTCTGTACATCATATAAAAAAAAGGAATTTTCATGCCTTTTTCGAGGCGGAAATATTCCAGAATAAGAACAGTTACGAGGAAAAGCATCAGTACCCAGAGAATCGCATCTTTTCCAAAAAACTCGTAAATAAGCACTATAAAAATCGAGACCAGATGCACGCTTTTTCTCATAAGCTCAAAGACGAATTCTCTGGATGGCATAAGAGAAATTTTGTTAGAACAGGATATAAATCTGTACTGGTCTGTGCTGGTCTATGGATGAAATTTCCTTCGATGTACAGCAGTTGCCTTGTATTCCGCTTAAAACATTTTTTCATGCGCTGTGTTTGGTTTCTACAGGATCTCCAATAAGTTTTTTAATCAAATTCATATCCTTGACTATTTTCAAACTAACGAGCCCTCCTGCTAAAAGGTTCATGTGATATGTCAGAGCTCTCCAGGAGAGTACGGTAATTCCCAGAACGGACGAATCCACGAATATAGAAAAGATGGAGGCTGCCCCCAGTTCAGCAACCCCGCTTGCTCCGGGAGTTGCGGGTATTATCATTATGACCGTCAGAATAACCTGTGCTGCAAAGGCGGTGGCAATGGAAGGAGTCTGTGAAAGACCCATCAGAAGCAGGATGAGCAGTGAAAAGTCTACTATCCAGAAAATAAAAGTATAGAGAATTCCCCAGAGCAGCCCTTTTTTTCCTTCAGAGAAAAAGACCTTTACGCTGTCGTGAAAATGATCTATTTCCCTGTCTATCTGTTCCATGAGATGTGAAATTGCAGAATCGGTCTTTTTTCCAAAAAAAAGGGCAAGTCTGCCTGTCAGCCTGTGAGTTATATGTTTTACTTTTTCGGGCTTCCAGACACCGTAAATAAAAATTACAAGGAGTAAGAATACAAGGAAATTTGCTGTCAGGAAAACTGCATCGAACTTATAATCCGAAAGGATGTCTCCTAAAATGTAGAACGCGAAAGGCAGGCAGGAAAAAATGAAGACTGCATCTAACAGGCGTTCCCCTACAACAATTGCAGTAGCCCTTCCAAGAGGAATTTCGTTTCTGTTCAGGCTGTGGATTCTGAGGAACTCTCCGCCTGCGGAAGAAGGAGTAATTCCAGCCACAAAGGTGCTCGAGACAACTATCTCCGTCACCTTCAGGACACCTATCCTGTATCCCAGAGCTTTACAGAGTGTTCGGGTCCGCAGTCCCCAGATGAGGTACGAGAGAATATGAATGAGTACGGCTGCCAGAATATACTCCAGCCTTATTTTTCTCAGAGCCTCAACAGTCTCTGAATTATAAGTCAGGCATGTAACCAGGGCAATTGATACTGCGCTGATAAACAGCGATCCTATGAGCCAATTTTTATACCTGGTCATTGAAATCCCTTATTTTATTTTTAATAGATATTTTCTCTTTCAAGAATGTCTTTTTTTCGAATATATACTGAACGGCACGGGAAAATCGTTATTTGTTGGATCAAATAAACTTCTAAACTATTAAATTATTGTTAATAAGTATTTCTGTTATTATAAGAGTTTTACCCATTATTAAAAAATTTATTCATTCCTGCGACTTTTTGAGCGATTATGTCTATCAAAAGAGCCTGTTTTTCAGAAGCCTGTACTGGAAAACTCAGAATATTCTAAAGAAATCGGTATTCTAAAAAAACGTATTCCAGATAACGGGCAATTTACTGTCTATAGTTACTCGAATCTGGAATTAATTGGAAAATACATTTTACCGGAGATAAGCATCGATCTGAACGCCGGTTTCAAATCTTTATTTACGATCCTTCCTGTGCGGTGTCATAATTTGGATTAATAACGGTTTCTTTTATACCGGAATTCTTTTCAATTACTACTTCAGGCCAGATTTTAACTCCTGAATGTATGGTGGAGTTATCTCCTATGACCACTTTATGCCCGATTACTGTTCCGTTTTCAAGGCTGCACTTTTCTCCGACGACTGTTTCGTCAGCAACAACGGCTCCCGAGATATTGGAGCCCTTTCCTATGGAAACGCCATCAAAAAGATAGGATGAAAGAATCTTTGCATCATTGTCTATAGTGCAGTTTGCACCTATTACGCTATAAGGCCCTATAAGGACATTATCCCCGATTACAGTATTTTCCCCTATAACAATCGGCCCTACAAGAGAGGAATTCGAGCCTATGCATACATTATTTCCTATGGATAAAGGACCTCTTATTCTGGCATTTCTTGTTGTAAAGTTACCTTCTATAGTGGTTCCGGGAAGAGCATCCAGCATCCAGCGTTGAGCCTGTCTGTAAGCTGCCGAACTCCCCACATCAGTCCATTTTCCCCGGACAAGCATTCCATTAATTTTTTCATCTGCAGCAAGAAGTGCAGGGAAAAGGTCTTTTGCAAAATCATACTTTTTATTTTCAGGAATCCAGTCAAAGATTTCAGGGTCGCAGATGTAAATGCCTGTACTTGCAAGGTTGCTGAAAATCTGCCCGGACCTGGGTTTTTCAAGGAAGCGGTGGATCCTGTTGTTTATGTCCATATCCGCAATCCCGAATTCTCTCGGGTCGTCAATCGAAAGGAGCCCTATGGTCACTATCGCATCATTTGTTTCATGGAAGCGATACATCTCCCTCAGGTCAAGGTTAAGTACGTGGTCTCCCCCAAGCACGATAAAAGGCTCGTTTTTCAGATATTTTTCAGCATTTTTAACGCCGCCTGCAGTCCCCATTTTTTCTTTTTCATACACATAATCGATGTGTACTCCGAACATGTGCCCGTCTCCGAGCTGTTCTTCTATGCGTTCTCCCATATATCCAAGGGTCATGACTATTTCATTGAATCCTTCCCTTGCAAGGTGTTCTATCAGGTGCCGGACTGACGGTTTATTGAGAATCGGTATGCTCGGTTTCGGGTGTTTGAAGGTCAGCGGTCTGAGCCTTGTCCCTGCGCCTCCACACATGATACATGCTTTCATATTTTTCCCAATGTTGTTCTATGGATATATTGTTAACGATATATTCTCTGTTTTTCAGGTTTATTGATAACGATTATTTCAGAGCAATTTCAGATTCAGATCTTCAGTGCTCAGGTCATATCTTAATTCAGGGTAATATCTTCTTTTCTTTCCACCCTTATCTCTTTTTTCCCCTTATATTCAGAGATAGTACCCGTTATGCTTATGAAATCCCCTTCATTGATTGAGCTGTTCAGTGCTTCAGCCCCGGCTGTCCTGGGGATAAATACGCTCAGGACTTCTGAGTCGAAGTCTACCTCTAAAAGCAGGTGATCTCCTGTATAAGTAAAACGCTTACTTAATACTTCAGCATCAAGAGTTACTTTTTTCCCAACTTCGGATTCATGGGTGTACTGAAGAGCTTTTCCTTCTGATTTTTGTCCGGCTCCTGCAAGTTCGGACCCGAAAAATAAGTATGCTGTCGAAAGAGAGGACAATGCCATGATGAGCAGCACTACCACAACTTTCTCTTCCTTTTCCATCTTTTACCACTGTCCAATCTGTATATCCTGAAATAAACTCATTATTAATTTTTAAGAAGATAAACCTATTTCAGGGTCAGCTACATTTCAGATCAGTTTACGTTTCAGGCCTGTTCACTATGGAGACGAGTTTTATTTCAAGGATCAGAGTTTTGCCTGCAAGCTCATGGTTGAAGTCAAGGATCGCGTAAGTTTCGGTGGAATCAAGCACTTTAACTATACTTCCTCCCGGTGTTATGATTATTTTTCCTATTTCTGGAGCTTCCTTCAGTTCAAGCCTTAAAAGAGGAATTTTCTGAACAAGATAGTCTTTATATTCTCCATAAGCGTCTTCAGGTTTGATTTTGAGGGTTTTTTCTTCCCCTTCCCGCATTCCGAGAACTCCTGCATCGATGCCTTTTATCACCTGGCGGGCATCTGTCCTGAAAAAGAAAGGCCTGTATTTTTTTTCTTCATCGTATATTCCAGCTTCAATAGCTTTTTCTTTTACAGTGGTGTCAAATACAGTTCCGTCCTCAAATTTTACAGTATAGTCAATAAGGATATAATCTCCCTTTTTCACAGTGCGAGAGTTTTCCATTCTCTCTTCTCCTATTGTTTTCTTTTCTCTATATTTCCGGAAGTTCTGGATCTTTTGCCAGCCGTCAGAAAGATGCATCTTTTTTAAAGAAATATGAACCGGATTTTAAACCGGTTCAATTTATTCAGCTTCATTTGATTGATACGATCTTTATATAGAAAACAAGAGTCTTGCCAGCAAGTTCATGGTTAGGGTCTAAAGTAACATGTGTATCATTTACAGCGATGACTTTGAATCGGCTTCCATACATGTTGCTGTAAACCTGTCCTACTTCAGGTTTCTCTGACATGTTCAGATCCTCAAGAGGGATAGACTGAATCCAGCTTTCATTGTATTCCCCATAAGCTTTTTCGGGAGGAATGGTCAGGTTTTTCTCTTCACCTTCCTTCATTCCCACCAATCCTTCGTCAAACCCTTCGATTACCTGGCCGGAACCAACCGTGATGTTCAGGGGGACGTATTCTCTCTGTTCGTTATATATGCCTGCTTCCTGTGCTGCTTCTTTTATCGAAGTGTCAAAAACGGTGCCGTTTTCGAACTTTCCTATGTAGTCTACCTGAACTGTATCTCCCGATTTTACAGCTCTGCTTTCTCCACTCCCATTATCCGTGCATCCGCTTCCCAGGATAATGCTTCCCAGAAGAAGTACTGTCAGGAAATAAATTGCATTCCTCCCGACCTTCATTTATTTACGCCTCCACTGAAACGACTTTTACTTTGAATATAAGAGTCTTGCCTGCAAGTGAATGGTTGAAATCCACGACAAAACTTTCCTCGCTTACTTCTGTGATAGTGCCCCTGAGCCCTGTTTCCGTTGCCAGCTGCATTCCCACTTCCGGAATAAAATCGACAGCATCACGTGGAAGTTCCCTTGCATACTCTTCCATGTATTCCCCGTATGCATCTTCTGGAGGGATTTTTATGGTTTTTTCTTCTCCCACTTTCATTCCGACCACACCCTCATCAAAACCTTTAATCATCTGTCCGGCTCCCACTGTGAATTTCAGAGGTTCGTAATCTCTCATTTCGTTATAGGTCCCTGCCTCCACGGCCACTTCTTTTTCCGATGTATCGAATACTGTGCCGTCCTCCAGTTTGCCCACATAATGAACGGATACTGAATCTCCTTTTTCGACTTTTTTATCTGAATTATTTATTATATCCTCGGTCATAACAATCAGTACGACAAAACGATAGCATGTTAAATAAACGTACTGATTAAAAAGGCACTGAAAATCGGTTAAAAGAGAGCCCCTGCAAATAAAAATTGCAGGAATCTTCAAATCTTACTTTTTAGGGTTTGGTTCAGGATTTCAATTTCTGTTAGTTTTCTCTCTATATTTTCTTTCAGTCCTGCTTATTTTCTTTAATCTCTTTTTGATATTCTATATAGGAATAGATTACACTGAATCCGGATACGGCGATTACGGGCACAAGAATAAAGTATATTGCAAATTCAGGGAAAAAAGCCCCGAAGACTGCCGCTATTCCTGCTATCCTGAAAAGTTTCCCTCCAAGCCGGTTAGTCCTTTTCCATACTTTTTCGCTGCTGAGAGTCCATGGTGTCCTTATGCCGATGAACCAGTTCCTCTCTGCATTTTCCGTAAGAATCCCCATATAATAAAACAGAAGCCCTATCCCTAACGGGAGCATGGCATTGGGATTGATCCTGATTCCTATGTTCCAGAGAACTGTCTGGAGATGGACAGCGACCATGAATAGAACCAGTATTACTATAAATCCGTCATAATATTTCTTGAATTTCGCTATATTTTCTTTCCTTGGGTCAATTTTCGGAATTGCCAGAAACATAATTACAAGGCCTGTAATTACCAGAGGCATGAAAAAAAGCCCCCAGAGCTTTGACATATAGCCGTCTACTTCTCCCTGAGAGTTCCAGTGAGTTGCCATCTGTTCAGGTACCTGCGGGTAAAAATAAATTGAAAGAATGAAAGAAAGGAGAACCAGTCCTGTTATAGCTGCTGTTACTTTCCGCATGTAAGTTGTTTAGATTTTTCAAATATTTAAAAATGTGGAGTGCTTAAATATGGTGCAATGCTCACGGACTGGTTCTTTTACCTCTGATGTTTTGAAAAAGGGACTAAACCAGTTTAAAATGATCTGTCTCTAAATTATGTAAATGTTGTGAAAGAATCCAGCTTATTTCTTATTGAAAACATGCAAAAACTGCAACTTTTTGTTAAATGCAGGATAATTTAGTTAATTATATATCTTATTCCGATTTCGTTAAATAAACTACTCTTAAAAATCGAGAAGTATTGTTCAAGATATTTTACCTTTAAATCAGGTATCGTAACAATGCTATGCATCCTGTAAAGTACGAAATAGGGTTTGAGGCAACTGTTAATGTTCGGATGCTACAAAGTTTGAAGGGGTTTTTCTTGTGTGGAAAATGAAAAGAGAATTGTCCATTTTATTTACACTGATGTTTGTATTTCAGGTTATTGCTGGCAGTGCGGCAGCTGCAACACTTTACGTTGATGGCAGCGGGGCAGGAAACTATACGACAATCCAGGATGCGTTAAAGGACGCTGTTGACGGGGATACGATAATAGTAAATCCCGGGACTTATCCTGAAGAAACTATTTCTGTGGATAAATCGGTATCAATAAAAGGGGCTTCTGGATATCCTTCGGTTGGCGGTTTCAATGTCATCAGTCAATCGCGTATTGAAGGGCTGACAATCACAAAGGGGGTGAGTTTTGGTGGTGGTGGTGGGTCAAGTACAATAAGGAATAATAAGTTCAATGGCTGTGGTATCGGTATTGGCACAAACTATGGGCAGGGAAACCAGACCATAATGAATAACCTCTTTTCGGGGAGCCCTGAAGGTGTATCAACTTTTGACAGTATTAATAACAAAATAACCGGAAACACGTTCCAGGACTGCAATAAAGGAGTATCTCTTTATTCAGGTGGCGGTGGTCACGTTATTACCGGCAATACGTTCAAAAACTGTGGTGTCGGTATTACCATATTTGAAGACTCTGCTTCGGTATATAACAACTATTTTAGCAACAATATAAATCTGGAGCTGGGGGAAGATGGAAGCGTTTACTTAAACACCACAAAAGCTGCAGGTAAAAACATTATAGGGGGTCCTTACACAGGAGGCAACTTCTGGGAATCTCCTGCAGGAGATGGCTTCTCTCAGACTCACGTTGACACTAATGGTGATGGGATTGCAGAGGAAGCATATAAGATCAATGATAAGGCAATTGACTACCTGCCCCTGGTAACTCCCAGAACCGAGCCTGCTCCTGAACCCCCTGAAGCAAATTTTAAGGCAAATACAACCCGTGGGAATGCTCCACTTTCTGTTCAGTTTACTGACACAAGTACAGGGTCACCTGTTTCATGGTCCTGGGACTTTGGAGATAATAGCACTTTAACAGGGCAGAATGTAACTCATTCTTATTCCTCAGCAGGGAGCTATACGGTTAACCTGACAGTAAGCAATGCAAATGGTACGGATTGGAAAACTGCTGTGATAACTGTGCTGGAAAAAGAAATTGCTGTCCTTCCTGCTGCAGACTTCAGTACGAATACTTCCAGCGGCTATCCTCCTCTTTCAGTAACGTTTACAGACCTTTCGCAAAATACGACCTCGAGGAGCTGGGACGTTAACAGTGATGGAATAGAGGACTCAAAGGATGCAAGTTTTGTTTATGTGTATACTGCCGCAGGAACTTACACCGCCACTCTGACAGCGATAAATGCAAACGGCACAGCTTCAAAAACCGCTACAATAAATGTACTGGAAGAGGGCCGTTCCGGGGGAAGCAGTGGAGGAAGCAGCAGCGGTGGTGGCGGAGGAGGCGGATCTCCTGAACCTGCAAAAAACGTTGAAGTAAAGGAACTTTCCCAGGTGTTTATCACAAACGGCAAGGCTGTAAAATTTGATTTCGCAAAAAATGCAACCTGTGTCGTGTATGTGAGCTTCAATGCGATTAAAAACGCAGGAAAGACCACAACCATTGTTGAGCAGTTAAAAAATAAGTCTGCACTTGTTTCCGAACTGCCTGAAGGTGAGGTTTACAAGTCTTTTAATGTCTGGGTTGGAAACAGCGGATATGCAACCTCAAAAAACATAGAAAATCCTCTTATCTGTTTCAAAGTTGAAAAATCCTGGGTTCTGGATAATAACATTAACCCGGATTCTATTGCCCTTAACAGGTACAGCGACAAAAAATGGGCGAAACTGGAAGTCACCCCTTCAGGGGAAGATAATAAGTTCCTGTACTTTATAGCTGATGTTCCGGGTTTCTCCTCTTTTGCTATAACAGGTAATAAAAAAGGTGCTGCCGGAAATATTTCCGAAGAGGATGGCGGGCTGGAAACACGGTCTCTGCAGGGAGAAGGGAATGAAACTGCAGGATTGAACATAGGGCTGGATAATGAAGGGGATGATAAAACAAAATCCTCCGATATTTCTTTAGAATATGGTGTTCTGGGTATGATCTTATTATCCCTGATTTGTATCCTGATTTATATAAAGCTGCCAAAATGATGGGCAAAAATTAAAATGAAACGTTTTACTGCGTTTCATTTTACACACTTTTTTGAGGGAATGTTAGCCATCATTGCCAGCAAGAGGATCTTTTTTCAGTCCCGAATTGGTTCCCACAAAACCGGAATTCTAAAACAAATATTTAATTTGAGATGGCTCATATGCAAAATAATCCCTGAATAAAATTCCTTAAAAACTTTGATTCGATATAAGAGAAGTTTAGAAAAGAGAAGTTTAGAAAAAAGAAATTCAGGGATATTAAATATTTTTATATGGACCGGTCGGGAATTGAACCCGAGGCCTCTACCATGCCAAGGTAGCGATCTTCCCCTGATCTACCGGCCCATGTTACGTTTTGCTTTGTCAGCATTCCTCATACACTCGATATCGTATATAAAACTGTCGCTATAGGGGCTCAGCTTCCTGTAAATAAATTTCAGGATATTGGAAATCCCGAATATTCGAGCAAAAGTTATAAGTAGTAAATCGAGTATTAGAAGTGTTGTCGGATTGGGATGCTTTCCCTGAAAAAGCCTTTCAACTCTGATAATTCGAAATAAACTGACATCTGGGCCCGTAGCTTAGCCTGGTGGAGCGCACGGCTGATAACCGTGAGGTCCTGCGTTCGAATCGCAGCGGGCCCACCACAATTCAACGATCTCTTTTCAGAGAATTTATGTTTTTGAACCCTATTTCCATTCATTTCGGGCCCGTAGCTTAGCCTGGTGGAGCGCACGGCTGATAACCGTGAGGTCCTGCGTTCGAATCGCAGCGGGCCCATATATTTTTTGTGTTCTGATAAATTCGTTCCTTATTTCTGTACCATTTCCTGTTCTTTAGAGGGTCTCACCTGCTGGTTTTTTTTCAGCTTTCTGTCGGCTTGAGTTCATTTCAGTTCGTGAAATAACATTCGGGAGTGATCTCACGAAACTCAAAATCGGGGAAAGAAAAAGATTGCAACAGAAAAAGTACCGGTAAAAAAGATACTCGCAGGGAAAAAATTGAGGGTAGGGGTAATCCCCTTAAGACAGAATGGCTTTCAGATAGTAGAGCTCGACGCAATTTGCAGTGTTGGAGATTGCACCTGACTCAGACCATTCCATTCCCTATCATAAATTTCAGGCAATGTGCTTCAGGCGTTCTATGTTGCTCAGCACAAGTCTGCTTTCGGCTATGATTTCTTCTTCGATCTTGCTGACAATGCGGTCCATAGGGACTGTTAGCCTGTACAGTTTGATCGGTCTGCCCTTACCTTTAGATTTCTTTTCTTCCCGGATGTCAATCCAGTTGTTTTCGCGGAGGTACCGCATTGCAACACTGACTTCCGGCTGTCTCAGGCCAGATACCATTTCAATGCTCTGGGAAGAGATTTCCCTTCCTTTTGCAAGGCATGCAAGGGTAAGAGCAATTGGCCTGCTGACATTAATTTTTCTAAACAATTCTATCATTTCATATTCGCTTGACCCCATTGTTATAGGAGTCTCATTTGTTATGTCAGTAGTTTCTATAGCTAAACCACTTTCATCTACCATTTAAATCACCCGAAGAACCATTATAGAGTGAATTAATATAAATATTTACTTATGTTTTATTTTTAATATATGTTTATTTATAATTATATTTTACAATGTTTATGTGGTTGACATTAACTTTTCTCCATTTACTGGCCATGTTTTGTTTAATTTTCTCCTGGTTGACCTTCTCGAGGCAGTCTTTATAACAAACTATTGTAAGTGCCCTGACTTGCATCTCATTAAAATAATTTCAGTTCATATAATACTCTTTATGTATAAAATTGTTATCTTTAGGCCATATAATGACTTTTTAATCTCTAATGGGATTCATAAATATCTCAAATCTCCATAAAATCATTTTTTATCTTTATTTCTTCAAATAAATGCTTTTTAATGCATTTTATTGAACAAAAATTAAAGCTTCAATGTTTTTATCTCTAAGTGAGTTACTGAAAAAAATTCATGAGATCTTATTCTGAAGATGGAGGTACTAAGAATTTTTAGATTCTGAATTTATATGAATAAAAAATAAGTAATAGTGCCCTAAGATAAACAAAAACAAAATCCTTCTGAAATTCCGGTTCAGGTCCAGACATTGTTCAGGTGCGGGAGTGCAATTCTCTGAATATATTTAATGGGTTCTGAAACCACTTGCTGCACTATTGGGTTCTGGATGCTTGAATAATTGACAGAAAACGTTTGGAGCCTCAAACCTGCACTGATCTAAAAAAGGAAAGGTAAAAAGGTAATAAGAAAGCTTTAATTTTCATTGCTAAGGTTTGGGGGGTATTCCCATTTTATATGATCAGGCTTTTAATCTGGGAATATTTTACATTGTGATTGTAGAAGAAGAGCTTCTTTAATCCAGTCTTTTTAGCTGATTTTTTCAGGAGAGATTCTTCAGGCGTTCTATGTTCTGGAGAATTGTCTTGCTCTCAGCAATGACGTTTTCTTCTATAGTGTTAATAATAGTTTCCATCTGGACTGTCAGTCTGTAGAGTTTTACAGGTCTGCCTTTTCCGTGGTTCTTCTTTTCTTCCCTCATATCTACCCAGTCGTTTTCGCGAAGATAGCGCATTGCAATGCTGACTTCCGGCTGTCTCAAGCCTGATACCATCTCTATGCACTGGGAAGAGATCTCTTCTCCTTTTGAGAGACATGCAAGGGTTAAGGCGACAGGTCTGTTTATATTGAGTCTCCTTAAAAGCTCGACCATTTCGAACTCTACTTCTCCCATCTTAAAATCGTTGTCTTCTGATGTTAGCCCATTATCTGCCACAACTATCATCTGCCGTTTATACCGGTAGTCACTTCAAGTTCTGCTTCCGGTATTATATTTTATCCAGTATCATCAGATAATAGAAATATATTTTTTAAACGAATAGCTTTAATAATCTATATTTATTAAACATTTCAAAACGGTCAATTAAACTTAAATTGCGGATTCAAATGACTGTTTTTGATTTTTTTTGTTCTTTTGCTTAATATATTTCTATTTGTTCAAAACCTGCGGAAATGCCTGATAAATTGGCATCTCAGTTATTTTTAATAATACTCTCTCCCTATATATAATTATATGCCTATAAAAACTTTCTGACAATAGTAGACACTAATTTATTTTATGAGCTCATGCATTCACAGGTAAGTAATAGTTGGAATATATTTTATTTTTCTACAGTCTTCATTCAGGTATATATAGGATTAAAACAATTATATCACATTTATTAATTCTTGATTCAATTCCATGTCGATAGCCAGTATCTAACTGCAATTGGCAGGCGTTTTCTTTCTGCTTCTCCTTCTAATTTTGTCTCAAAAAGGCAGCCACTTTTTTAAAAATATCTCATTTAGGCTATTTTTTACCTCTTTTCTGGCAAGTCTTAAATACAAATCCCTTAAAGATTTAGTATAATGACTGACGGGACGACTGAAGGATTGAACAAAGCTGCTGTATTTATCTGCCATTGCAGCGGGAACATTTCCGAACACGTTGATATAGATACTGTGAAAAAGACCCTTAAGGCAGAAGGGATCTCGGTTTACGATTATGAGTATATGTGCTCAAGCCAGGGGCAGGCTCTGATTAAGAGTAAAATTCTGGAAAAACAACTGGATAGGGTAGTAATAGGTTCGTGCACTCCTTCCAAGCATGGCACTCTTTTCAAAAAGTGCGTACAGGAAGCCGGACTGAACAGGGCCGGACTTGAGATTGCTAACCTGAGGGAACAGTGTGCCTGGGTGCATCCTGACAGAGCAGGAGCTACTGAAAAAGCCATTTCACTTCTTAAAGCCAAGCTGAAACGCCTGGAAAATGCCGAGCCGCTGGAAGATATAAAAGTGGACATCGCTCAACAGGCTCTTGTTATCGGCGGGGGGATTGCAGGAATTACAGCTGCATTGAACCTTGCAGATAATGGAATTTCCACTTTCCTTGTAGAAAAGGATTCAAGCATAGGTGGGCAGATGGCTAAAATCGGGAAGATCTTTTCTCCTGATAAACTTGCGGAAGAGTGTGCAATGTGCTCGCTCAGTCCTCTGATGAACGAGGTTGCAGCCCACCCGAAAATTACGCTTTTTACCTGGACTGAAGTAGAAAAGCTTAGCGGAAGCGCAGGAAACTTCACAGTCAGGTTAAATAAGAAACCGAGATACGTAAAAGATAACTGTACAGCATGTGGAAGGTGCAGCCGTGCCTGTCCTATCCTGGTTGAAGACGAATTTAACTGTGGTTACATGGACAGAAAGGCAATTTCTCTTCGCTTCTCCCAGTCAGTTCCAAAAATTTACTGTATAGATCCCGATCACTGCCTGCAGCTACATGGGGAAGCCTGCGGAAAATGTGAAGCTGCCTGCAAAAACGGAGCAATCGATTTCTCCCAGAAGGAAGAAATTATCGAGCTTAATGTGGGGGCAGTTGTTGTAGCCACAGGTTTTGAGGAGTATGATGTATCCCAGAAACCTCAGTATGGATATGGGATTTTTGAAAACGTGATGACCCAGATGGAACTTGCAAGAGTCCTGGGCATCAATGGCCCTACAAAAGGAGAACTTCTCAGGGTCTCGGATTTCAGCAAAGCTTCCAGTGATCCAGCTCCTGCAACCTGTGATTCAAGGTGCGAAAGTTCGTCTGATGATGCATCTGAAGCTGAAACGCCAAAAAGGATAGTCATGATTCAGTGTGTTGGTTCAAGGGACGAAAAGGAAGGCGGAAACCGCTATTGTTCAAGGTACTGCTGTATGGCAGCACTTAAGCATGCAAGCCTTATCAAGAAAAGATATCCGGAAACGGACATCACGATCTGCTATATTGATGTGAGGGCTTTTGGCTTTTACGAAAACTACTACCGCGCAGTTCAGGAAGCTGGGGTCAACTTTGTGAGGGGAAGACCTGCTGAAGTCATTGAAAAGCCGGATAAGAGTCTTGTTGTAAGGGTCGAAGACACCCTTAACCAGAAAATAAGGGAACTTCCTGCTGACATGGTAGTACTTTCCGCAGCTATGGTACCGTCTCCTGGTACAAAGAAAATTGCCAGTGTACTGAACCTGAGCCAGGACGAAAGCGGGTTTATTAAGGAAAAGCACTCCAAGCTGAAACCTGTAGACAGTTCCCTTGACGGAATCTTTGTCTGCGGCACTGCCCAGAGCCCTAAAGATGTTACTGATACAATCGCCCAGGCAGGACTTGCAGCTGTAAGGGCAAGGGCTTTCATTACGGACAGCCCGAAAACGCTGGATAATGAAATTGCAACCATAAACCGGTTGCTCTGTACACGGTGCGGAGAATGCCTTAAATGTCCATTCGATGCCCTTTCCGTAAACAATAGCGGCAGAGTTGTTCTTGACCCGCTTATGTGCACGGGTTGCGGATACTGTATCAGGCTCTGTAAAGAAGGGGCTATCCAGGTTGCAGGTTTTACCAGATCTCAGTTAAAGGCCGAGATCGAGGGTGTACTTGAAGAGGGGGATATGCTCGGCTTTGTGAACAGCGGAATAGCTTCTCTTACCTGCGACAATATTGGTAACAGTGTACTTACATATCCTTCAAATGTTAAACTGATAAGGGTTCCTACCTGTCTGGTAGTTGACAGAGACCTGGTGCTTCATGCGTTCAGGCATGGGGCATCTTCTGTCCTCTTTGTTGAAGACCCGCCTGACAGCCCTCGAGCTGAAGCTCTTTATCCTCTTACTGTCAGGCATTTCGAAAAACTCAAAGAGGAACTTGGAGATTCAGGAAACAGAATCCATTTCAAAAAAGCGTATGTTCCGAACATTAAAGGGCTTGCAGGAACTTTTACCAGCCTTGCCCGGGAAGGAGAGATGATAAAATGATCCCTTATGTAAACGAATACGATACTCCTGATTGTAAAACTCTTGCAGAGACAGCAAAAAAGAGTATCAGAACCCCTGAATCTCTGGGACTTGACCGCTGTATCCAGTGCGGAGCCTGCACAGCTTCCTGCCCTGCAGCACGGTTTACGGATTACAGCCCGAGGCAAATCGTAAAAAAAGTGCTGGAAAATGACCGCAGTGTGCTTGAATCAGAAATGATCTGGTCCTGCTTCTACTGCTATTCCTGCAATGTACGCTGTCCGAGGAACAACAGCCCTGTAACGATTGTGCAGGTACTGCGGCAGATGGCTATTAACGAAGGAATTGGCGTTGAAAAGCTAGCTTATTTCCTTGAAATCGGAGAATACCTTGCAGAAAACGGAGCAAGCAAGGTCCCGGTCGCCGGTATAAAGAATATGGAAAGAGATCTTGGAGAGCGCTGGATCGGGATTAAAAGAAATCTGGAAGTAATACGTTCCGAGCTCGGGCTCAGCTCCAGGGATGTAAGGGATACCCATGGAGAGGTCCAGGCTATTCTTGAGAGCACAGGATACTTTGACAGGGAAAAATGGATTAAAGAAAAGATACAGGAAAAAAAAATCAATGGGTTCCTGAATACAAACTACTATAGTGATAACGAAAAAAAGAACGGAGACTTCAGATTTGAAAGCGATAGAAAGTATACCGGACAGGAAGCTCTTATTGTTTAAGAGCTGCATGGTCGGGCAGGAATACCCTGGAGTGGAAACTGCCACCCGGTATGTTTTCGATAGGCTGGGGGTAGATTACTGCATAAACGATGAGCAGTCCTGCTGTACAGGGATAGGACACTATACTGATATCTTCGAAGGTCTCACAACAACGGCAATTGCAGCCCGGAACTTTGCTGTCGCCAGAAGGTGCGGGTATCCGAATATCACCTGCCTCTGTTCAACCTGCTATGCTATAAACAAGGAAGCCTGCGAGCTTCTTAATAATAATGCTGAAGTCAGGGATAAGGTCAACTCAATCTTTAAAGAAAAGGGCTTTGATGACCTCATTTACGAAAAGGGCGATATGGACCCGAGAACAAACTTCTATCATGCAGTTGAGATTATCCTGAGCAAAGTAGGAAAGATTCAGGAAGAGAAAAAATTCGATTTCTCAGGTGTAAAAACTGCAGCTCATCACGCCTGCCATTATTACAAAGTCAAGTACCTGGATGTTGTGGGAAGCCCGGAAAATCCCCAGCTGATCGACACGATAGCCGCAGCCTGCGGAGCATCTCCTCTCCGCTGGTACGAAGACCGCACTCTTACCTGCGGAATGGGGTTTTCCCAGCTTCACCTTAACAAGAATACTTCCCTCCAGGTAACCAAAACCAAACTTGACAGCCTTCAGAGAGCTGGAGTGGAACTGATGATTCATATGTGCCCGAACTGCCATATCCAGTATGATCGCTACCAGCCTGTAATTGAAAAAGAGTTCGGGGTAAAATACGATATGGTTCACATGAATATTGCCCAGTTCGTAGCCCTTTCAATGGGCGCAGACCCCTACAAAGTATGCGGTTTCCAGACTCACTCCGTGCCTCTGGAAGGTTTTCTTGAAAAGACCGGCGTAATCTAAAAAACCCCGCTCTATATTTGAGCCGGTCTTTTTTTCTTTTGGTCTTTTACTCTGATTTTCTTTTGACCTTATTTTGGTTCCCATAACTTCTAAATACTCAGATAGATTTCTCCCAGCCCTGTCCCATATCAACGAGAGGTCTCAGCTCAATAATCTCGAAGGTGACAGTTGCGTATATCATCTTTGCCGCCTCTTCGCCGGCTATTTTTGCGATCTGGCTTTTGATCATATCAAGCATCTCTCCGGAAGTTGCAGATTCCTTCTTCTTCAGATAAACCCTGATTCCTTTCCAGTCCATAATCTCCGCTCCCGGCTCCATTATGAGGAACATCGCGTAAGGGTTTTCCTGAAGGTTTGAGAATGTCCTGTTCTTACCTGTTGCGATTACAACAGTATTTTCATCGATCATATGGGGAGAGCCGAAAACAGCTGAATCTACCTTTCCGTCTTTAGTCGATGTGCTGAGAACCCCAATTCTAGGCTGCTTATTAAAGTAGTCCATTAATTTTGACGTCATATTAAACCTCCTCTCATAAACTATTTTGTTGCTCTTTCCCTTATTAATGAATGAGAAGACCGCCTGGTCATATATTACTGCTTGGAAAAGAGCTTTATTAGATATTAAGCTGCGATAAATATGAGTCGTGAGTATGCTTATAACTTTTTACTCCATTGCCTTACAGTATGTCAGGTGTTTCAGCAGGATAGAAATGAGATGAAGGAAAAATATCTGACAGAGAACAATTAAGAGTAAATTTCTCGTGTTTATTCTCCCTGACAACCTGCTGTCTTGAATCCTGCCTTTCACTTTCCAATGTTTAGTTGAATACTTCTCAGAATCACATATCCGGGATCAAAATCGTATATTATTCATTAAATTCCATCATTTTTCGGTAGATTAATGAGTCCTATTACGGTTGCAGGATCAAGTATGATTTCAAAACATACTTTGAGAGAGTAAAAAACAAAAAGCATCAGAGCTGCAGCTCTGCTGGCAAGTAAACTGGATCGTAACCTGTCCCCAATTGTATATTTTCAATCAACGGTTAAAAAGATATCCACAAGGGTAAACTCTGGATTCATAAATTCAGTACTTTTGATCAAACTCTGCGAGTCCCTGGTCCTGTACTTTTTAAAACCGACGAGATAGCTTTTTATCTTTCAGTCCTTTGTATGCTTATCCACCTGAGTCTTTTCTCAGCTTCGGAGGTAATTCACCTGCGACTGTTAATTATAATAACATTAGGCATAAAATATATTTTGTTATAGTGAGTTCTGAAACCTGAATTCTTACCATATCTATTGATTATTGCAATTATCCATTTGATTATAGGAAAGGAGGCTTACTTTTGGGAACAATCAGTGAAAAAATCTTTTCCCGGGCAGCAGGAAAAGAGGCAAAAGCTAATGACTTTGTGCTTGCAGATGTGGACTACGCAATGGCTCACGACGGCACATCAGTACTTACAGTAAATGCTTTTAAGGAAATGGAGATGGAAAAGGTCTGGGACCCTTCCAGGATTGTGATTCCTTTTGACCACATAGCTCCTGCAAATACCGAAACTTCAGCTACCCTGCAGAAGGAGATCAGGGAATGGGTGCAGGAGCAGGGCATACCCAACTTCTATGAGGTAGGGGAAGGGATCTGTCACCAGGTGCTTCCGGAAAACGGCTTTGCTCTTCCCGGAAAGCTGGTTGTCGGGGCTGATTCGCATTCCTGCACATACGGGGCTTTCGGGGCTTTTGCAACAGGGGTAGGGGCAACCGACATGGCTGAAATCTTTGCTACGGGAAAGCTCTGGTTTAAGGTACCAGAAAGCATCAGGATGACGGTTGAAGGCAGCCTTGAGAAAGGAGTCTATGCAAAAGACCTTACCCTTTATCTGATAGGAAAAACAGGGATTGCCGGTGCAACCTATAAAGCAGTTGAGTTTTACGGTCAGGCTATCAGTGAACTTTCGGTTGCCGGCAGGATGACGCTCTGCAATATGGCAATTGAGATGGGAGCAAAGACCGGGATCGTCCCTCCTGACGAAAAGACCTTTGATTTCCTGAAAAACAGGGCAGCTGCCCCCTACAAACCTGTATATGCGGACTCTGATGCAGCTTATCTGGAAGAGTTCAGCTATGATGCCGGAGATATTGAACCTCAGGTCGCCTGCCCTCACCAGGTTGATAATGTAAAACCTGTAGGAGAGGTTGAAGGCACTCATGTAGACCAGGTCTTTATAGGCACATGCACCAACGGAAGGCTTGAAGACCTTGAAGTCGCAGCATCAGTCCTGAAAGGGAAAAAGGTTGCAGTAAGGACAATTGTAATTCCTGCATCCCGCACAACCCTCCTTGCAGCCATAGAGAACGGGACAATGCAGACCCTGCTGAAAGCAGGTGTGACCCTTGCAACTCCAGGCTGCGGTCCATGTCTCGGTGCTCATCAGGGAGTACTCGGGGAAGGCGAGGTATGTGTTTCAACTGCAAACAGGAATTTCAAAGGCAGGATGGGAAAAGACGGCTTCATTTATCTCGCATCTCCTGCAACCGCAGCAGCCTCTGCACTGAAAGGTGAAATCACCGACCCGAGAACAGTTTAAACGGCAGTCATTATGGCTGCCCTCTAAAATTTTCTAATACCGGTTTTTCTTTAAATTTCTCTTTTCCTTTTCCGTAATAACAGTGTGAAAATTCGTCTTAAATCCAGCTAAAATTTATACCATGAATTCCATACTCATAAGCAGGAGGGAATAACAATTACCGAAGAACTTAGTCACGATAACCTTTCCCATTTGATTGAACACTGGATCGAACATAACGAAAGCCACATACAGAGTTTCAGAGAATGGGCCCAGAAAGCCAAAAAAGATGGTTTTCTCGAAGCCTCCGAAGATATCCTTGAGGCAGCCAGCAAGGTTGAGGAAGCAAATGATCTCCTTAACAAAGCAAGGGAAGGGCTTTTCCATCTCCATGAGCACAAATAACTTTAATGGCTAAATTTTCACAACAAGCTCTCAATTATAGTGCCGGTCTTTTCCCGTCACGTTTTCTCTTTACTTCTTTTTTGTTTCTTTTGTCTCTTTATCCAGCATTTAAGCTGCACGTTTTTCTCGGGCAAGGAGAGACCTTATGTCTTTTAGCTCGTTAATCAGCTCCCCAATTTCCGGTTCCTGAAGATATTTAACGAAACTCTGTTCCTCTTCAGGGATCAGGTCATCACTGCTCAACAGCTCTTCAATCAAATTTTCTCCAAGAAGACTTGCTGCAGTGCTGTTTTTACTTTCACTTTTTATCTTTTCAATAGGGTTGCTGCCGGAATCCCTGTTAGGAATCCTGTTTTCATTTAGTTTTCCAGCTGAGAACGGATATACAGCTTTTGTTTTTTCTTCTTTCTCCGGAAAAGTCTTCTCTCCATCCTTTTCTCCTGTTTCGTTTTTTGAGTCTGCTCCTTCCGAATTATTTGCTGTCAGAGTCTGGACAGCCGTGGAGGCTACATATTCTGATATTTTTTCTTCAGGTGTTGTGTCTTCAAGTTTTTCGTTTACTTCTTTTATTTTCATTCCGCTTTGTTTTATCTCCAGCAATCCGGAATCTTCTGCATGCAGAGAATTTTCTTTAACTGCAAGACTTTCAGGTATTTTTACGTATGTTTTTCTTGGAAGCGGAGGGAAAATTTCTTCTCTCCAGGGAAAATCTGATATTTCCTCACACTTCTCTTTTCCTGTTTTCCGGATCAGATGAATGCGGGTTTCAATTCCTTTTTTCTCCTGATTCAGTTTTTTTATTTCCTTTTTAATCTCTTCTCTTTTTTGTGCCAGGTTCTCAAGCTCTTCATCGCTTATGCATTCTGTTCTGGATTCTTCTGGCTTAATTATTAAATTCTTTAAGCCGCTAATCTTCAGGCACTTCAACCCGTTTTCTTTCAGTTCTCTTAACCCGTCTATACTTATATTTTTTAAACTTTCCATTCCTTTACCTCCCGCTAATACTGATTTATTCCGGTTTCAGAATCCTCTTCTGCCTCCTTTTTTAATCCTCTTGCAATTTCTTTTTCAGGCACTTTTTTATTTTTAGCCTGAAACTCCTTTCATATCTGGAATGTAAATACCCTGGATACGACCGGAGGGATAAGTATCATGCAGAGCCCTGAAATCCCGGACATCAGCCCCCCATAGAATAAAAGTTTGAAATTTCCTCCTCCTTCTACAATTTTCACTACGAGTGTATTTGAAATTGTCAGAATAATTATCACGGAAAATGTAAATTTGTAGAGCATGGGCACGCTTTCAGCCACATTAAACATGCTCATACCCATTCCAGACATCCCGCTCATACTCCCTTCTGTGGACATGTAAGCCTCGCTCATCTTTGAAACGAGCCCGCTGAATTTCGAAATTATCTCTATTACAAAAATTAAAAGTCCGACCATAACAGCATGCAGGGTTATGGCAAGCCCCTTGAAGCCTGAACTTACAAGCTGCCTTTTCATCCTTAGAAGAACGATTGCAAGGCTTGAAGACGAAACTATGTTCCCTATTTCTGCGGGGTCGCCTCCCAGCTCTACGGCATCTGTAAAGATCCTTGAGGACCTGTTGATCAGTTCTGAGCCTGTTTCACCTATAAACTTCTCCCAGCAAAGCCTGGAATTAAACCCCATAGAAAGGCCTTTGTGAAGTTCTTCAACTTCGGGTTTGAGACAGCCTATGGTTTCCCGATCAAGGTTTTCCATAGCACTCCTTATAGTGATTCCCGTAGTGCCGGCAAGGGTTCCAAGAGTCTTTATAAAAGCCGGGAAACTGCTGTCCCTTTCATTGATTTTTCTGTCATCAGCCAGAGCCAGGGCTCCTATCGGAAGCGTAAAGAAAGATACTCCAAGCAGGATAAATTCTTTCCCGGTCCCGAGAAAAATCAGAGCAGTAAGAGAAACCACACCGAGAGGAAGCAAAATCCGGCTCAGCAGCTTTATCTGTTCCTGTTCCTTTGATTTGCGGCTGAGGGAATGCAACTTTTTTTCGGCAGGAGCTGCCTTATATATTATATAAAGGGCAAGCCCGCAGATGAAGAGAGTCAGCAATATAATCAGGGATGTAATGGTTTCTATGTTCTCTATATTATAGATCATGACCGAAACAAGGATTATGGTAACAACGAGAGTTACCGACACCATCAGGGCAGTGTATCCATCAGTCCATTTTTTCAGGGATTCTATGCTTCTTTCGTATGCGTTGGAATAGATCTCTTCCCTTGTGATTTTCTCCTGTTTAAGGAAGTTCTTCTCGGGTTCTCCGGAAGAAAGTATATTTGCCATCCTTCCAAACAGCTTTGAAAGATAAACGTCCTTTAACCTCTGTGAAATGTACTTGCAGGCCTTTGCATACTCATACCCCCACTTTGAGGCAAGAATATGTATTTGCCTGAAATATTTCGAAGCCTCATACTCTTTCTGGCGCCCTGCATAATCGAATATCCTGTCCCTTTCGATATCTGCAGTTGCAATAGCTGCCATATAAGTCAGAAGGAAGAGCATATCATCATTAACCCTTTCAACAACTTTTGTGCTCTTCAGTTTTCGGGCAAGGCTAAAATACCCTTCAACTCCATGTTTTGCAGCATTTATTTTTAAGTAAGGAGCCGTTTCTGCATAATTCATGATGTTAACCCCGCTTCCTCAAGCTGGATCAGGGTATTAAACAGGTCATAGAAATTCGTAATATTTGCCTGGTGGATTTTTCTCAGGATTTTTGCCCTTCTGTCAAGCTCGGAATATATCTTTCTCACCTGGTTTTCGGGAATTCCCATGCGGGGGGCAATTTTATGTTCCAGAAGGTAAGAGTTGTTTTTTCCTGTGAATTTGAATGTATCCGTGGCAGGGTCCCATTTGAAAATATCCATAAAATTAAAGGCCTGATTCACAGCATCATAACCCACGATTTCGTTTATGCTCAGAACCCTTCTTCCAAGCCCTTTTCCTGGAACGTTTACCGCACTCTGGATAATAACCACGTTCAGGTTATCCACGTAATTTTTGGGCACATTTATGGGGTCTCCTGTAAGCCTCTGAATCAGTTTTTCAACCGAGGCTGCGTGGAATGTTGACATTACAGGGTGCCCTGTCTGCATTGCCTGAAAAGCGATACTTCCTTCTACCCCCCTGATTTCACCTATCATTATCTCATTGGGGCGCTGCCGCAGGGCGGCTTTTAAAAGGTCAAACATAGAAACATCAGACCCGCTGTCATCTCTTGTAGTCCTTGTAACCTCCCGGGTCCAGTTCTTATGAGGGACCTGCAGCTCAGGAGTATCTTCAATGGAAACTATTTTGGACTCTGGCGGAAGGAAAGTGGTTACTGCATTCATCATTGTGGTCTTTCCTGATGCGGTTTCCCCTGAAACGAAACAGTTCATGCCTGCCCTGAGCATCATCCACATGTATGCAGCCATTGTATAGTCAATTGTCCCGAATTCGATAAGTTCGAGGATTGAAATCGGAACCCCCATGAATTTCCTGATGGTAAAATTGCTTCCTCTTTTGGACACATCTTCCCCGAATACGATATTAATTCTTGAACCGTCCGGCAGAGCGGTATCGACAATAGGGTCCCTGTAGGTAATCGGCTTCCCTACTTTTTCGGACATCTGTATAACAAAAGAATTGAGTTCTTCGATTTCTTCAAATGAGATTGTTGTTTTGAGAGACGAAAATACCTTATGCTCAACAAAGATCCTGCCAAGCCCGCTGCAGCTTATATCTTCTATGTTTGAGTCAAGCAGTAAAGGTTCGAGCATTCCCATTCCTACCTTGTCCCTGACCATCAGGTATTTTATTGCATTGAATTCCTGGGGAGTTAAGGGAATTTTCTTCAGTTTTCCTGCACCCAAGACTCCCTTCAGATTTTCAAGAATTCCTGACTTTCCTCTCTTACTCTCTCCTTTCTGGGAGTCTTTTTCCCGGCTTTTTCTCTGATCTGCATCTTTTTTCTTTCTCCTCAGTTTCCCTTCCGATGTCCCGACATTTTCCTTAAAATCCTCTCTTACATCGCAGGTTTTTTCAAGGGCTTTTACAAGGAGCTTCTTTTTTTCTTCAGGGTCATTTGTGCTGATGTCCTGGTCGTGTATCACGTCGATGAGTAACTTTTCCACCGCCTCCAGTGTGCTGTTCAGGTTCTGGAAAAGGCAGGGCTCTATGGGGATGTAATAGTTCCTTATGTCTTCCCTGTCCGGATATATGTGAACAGCAAGCCCTTTTCCTGCGGGATAAATCAGGTTGGGGTGTTTAATTCCTTTCATGGACCTCGAAATTCTTGGATAGAATTCCGGAAGCCCTATCTCTTCAGCTGGAAGTCTGCAGATATAATCAAGGATATGCTGGTTCTCTTCCCTGCCAACGAACTCCTGCATTTCCGGAGAAAGGCTTGCGTATACCTCGTTTCTGGAACGCCCTCCATTCTCCGGTGCAGGCAACGGGTTAAAAGGCAGAGCTTCCATCTGAATTCCTCATTCGGGTTTCTTCTCCGGTCGCCATCTCTCCGGATACTTTTTCATTTTTTCAGGCTTTAATCTTTGAAACAGGAATTATTTTCAGCCCGAATTCACTGTCCACATCAAAACTCAGCAGATTTCCCGTAGTTTTTCTGGCACCCCTCAGTTTCTGGATTTCCATAGTTTTTACCCACTGGTCCCCAACCTGCTCTATCCTGAGTTCAAGGCAGTCACTGCAAACTGACCTCAGCCTGTAGAGTACTGCCTGAGAAAACGCGTACCCGTGCACGCTAATGAGAATGGTTTTTCCCCTGTCGCACAGTTTTACACATTCAGTAAAGAAGTTTAACACCGCATTTTCCGAGGCGTTAACTGCAAAGATTGTCAGGGAATCTATGAGGATCAGTTCTTCTTTACATCTCTGTATGCATTCAAGAAGTACCTGCAGCAGGCTCTCACTCAAATGCGGGTTTTCTTCAACATAGCTCGCATTAATTTCGAATATCTTTGATCTTCCTATTATGAAATAATCCGAAATCCCGCGTTTTAAGCTCTCCATCTGGTTCAGGACTTCCTTGGAGGTCTTTTCGGTTGTTATAACAAGCACTGTTTTATCCTGGTTAAGGGCTCCCCATATTATCTGCTGCAGAAAAATAGACTTCCCACTATCGTTTGCGCCTTCGAGAAGACAGAGCGAACCTGCAGGAATACCTCCTTCCAGTTTCCTGTCTATTTCCAGGTTTCCGGAGGATATAAACTCCATCAGCTCTTTCTCTTCCTCTTTCAGGTCGCTTAATACTTCTTCATAAAAAGATTCTTTTTCCAGCAGTACACCCTCACCTTTATTCCCTTCCATTTCTCTCCCCCCTTCTTCGGGCTTCTTATAATCCCTGATTCTCTTCTCAGGTGGTTTTTCAGAATTATTACCTGAGACCCCCTGAAAATTATCCTCTGAAATTGAAAGATGATTAATTGAAATAACGTGAAGCTTTTACCCCGTTTGGGGCAGCTACCAGAACCCAGTTTACGCTGGAGTTTCCATCTGAGGTATCCAGCCAGATCTGCAGTTCCATTTCCTCTCCGGGGTCAAAAATTCCTGGATTTATCCTGTCCGGCACAATACTCTTTTTTGTCCATCTGTTTTCGGAAAGGTCTTTGCCTTCCTGATAGGGGATCCAGACAGTTTTCGTGGCGCCAGATTCATTTTGATAGTTAACTATTATATCCATGTAATTGAAATCCCCGATTTTTGTCGAGCCCGTATTCTGCAGGGATATCACGAAATCTGTTCCATCTGTGGAGACATCTTTAATCTCTACCTCTATTTCGGTTTTTAGAATGTCATTTCTGTTTTCCTGCATTTCAATAACCGAATTCGAGAGCCCGTTTGCCATGTAGAACCCTCCTTTTGAGCAGACATACGAGGCAAGAAGGATGGTTGCAACCGAAATCATTGCTGCAATTATTGACCCGAACCCCATCATGACACCGTGAAATAGGCCTCTTCAGAAACCCCGTTGTATGTACTGAATTTGATAAAGTATTTATCTCCGGTTGCAGGCAAATCTGCAGGTTTTATTTTTATACGCAGAGTCTCCCCTTTATCCCAGTTATCGTCCCCATCCTGTTCAATCAGGTAATTCCAGCCCGGGACCAGAGTTTCGTTTTTATCATAAGGGATGCGCTCAAAGTTCCCGGCTTCTCCGAAAAAGAGGTCGGACCCGGAAATTACGCCTGAAGGTATTTCCTTGCATCCCACATTCTTTACCCATATGTAAATTTCAGTGCCTTCAGCCCCTGTTGCTTCATGCAGAATTTCTATATCTGTCATGATCTGGTCTCCCATAGAGTCCGTACGGCTCATTATCGGGTCTCCGGCAGAGATGACCGAGGGATACACAGCTGAAACAAACCCGAATGCACATATGACGGATGCTATTGTCAGAATTGCAGAGCTTATCGATTCCCCACTCAATTTTCGACTCCCCGCTTTATTTTTTCCGCTTTTCAGGCAGGAAATGATGATCTTGATTTCAGATTAACCGTTTTGCCAGACTGGCTAATTTGCCAAACTGGCTAATATATGATTTTAAGTTGTATCAAATGGAACAATGTCAAATGATGCCGATAAACATGATAATTTCTCCAGTTATAAGATCCTGATTTATGAAAGTGATATTGATCTACTTCAGCTTAGCCCCTCAAATGTACTGCTCAGATCAGGTTTTCTGGCAGCAGTAAGTTTATCCTCCAGACTCTTCGGAGTATCAAATTCAACTGAGACACTCCCTATTTTCTTCTCTTTTTTTCTATCTTTCCGGCCTGGAGAGGTTTCATAACGCGGCTGGGCATTCTTAAAGCTTTCAGGGTTCAGGACGGCACTCAGCTGCGAAAGCACTGTGATGTTATCCTTCATGCTGACCTTATCTTCTTCCGCAGGCTCTTCAATTGAGAGGTTTGCGATATTTTCAATAATTCTTTTCGTCTCTTCCGGGAGCTGTCCGGTAAGAGTATAGAGGTTCAGCAGTTCTTTGAGGTTGTTGTGGCCTACTGTTCTTACAGCATAATCCACCCAGCGCATAAGTTCTACAAGCATGAATGTATCGATTTTTCGGAAATTTTCAGGTCCGTGTATTTCCTGTTTCTGAGAATTCTGCACAGAAGTTTTCTGGTCCAGTACGCATAGTCTCATGGAATCTTCTTCATTTTTTTCAATTTGATATGTGAGTTCCGAAACTTTTGCAGAATTTTTGCATTCCGCTTCTCCATTTCCGGCTATAGCTGGCCTGTTATCTGTATTCTCCTCTTTAGCCGGTACCGAATTCTTTAATGCTTCAGGGTAAGGGATGCTGCAGAAAGGATTTTCATTCTTGTTCACCAGATCTCTTATGTCCACAAGTAATTCTTTGATCTCCCCTTTCACTATTTTAAGTTCGGTTTCTATCTCGTTTACTCTTTTATCCAGTTCCATACTGACCACCTGAATACGAAAATAAAACTTTCCGTTTTTATACCCATAAAAGAGGGGAAGTATCCCCTAAAATCTGGGGTTACTTCAGGTTCATTACAGCGTCAATCTGGGGAGGTGTAACTCTGGTGATAGGCACTATTGCACCGACACTCGGTTTTATCTCAATCTTGAACTCTTTGTTTACCGCAGTTGCAGGGGTCTTCAGCATTGCGCCGGCTGGGACAGTGATGTTGAGTTCCACTTTTTCGTGCTGTTCCAGCACATTGTCTCCGTCGCTGGCTCCGATGAAGCTTTGTGACCAATCTACGCGCGGATTATAGGTAGCGTTGTCAGTGTAGGATACAACCATAAGTCCTGAAGCATTGTTGGCCCCTATGTCCACCGGGGATTGTCCTGCTGTGAGTTGAAGTGTAACAATTAGGTAATCTACCGAGGTACTAGCAGTCCCTTTTGCGATTACATCTCCAGCAATTTCAACTGAAGAGGTAGTCTGTTTGACACCCTCGTCAATTGTCTTCTTGGCGGTATCTGAGGTTGTAAAACCAGCCCCGAGCACTACATAAGAGAAAACTGCTGCCACCACTACGAAAGCGGTCAGCACTATTGCGGATTCAAGCCCTGTAAAGGCTTTATCGTCTTTTCTAAATATACTAAAAATCCCTTTCATTCTGTTTTCACTCCATCATTTCTTTTGAATGAAGGTATATAGAAAAGTCAAAAGGCCCCATTCCCCAGCACCCGATATTATTATTTTTTAATTGTGATTTACTATAGGAGATATACTCAGGAGCTGATACTCATGGTTCCAGTTAACTGACCCCCTATATACATGTTTATAATTTTACAACAGATATTCATCTCTCCTGATTTATTAACTTTTACCAAAAAATTATAAAGTTATTATATTAGTATTTATTTAAATTTTTGAAGTTATTTATAACTCCAGATATCTTCAGGCGAGATTTCCGGGAAAACTTAGAATTTTGGACCAGTTCTGGCAATATGTTTGAATAAAAAAATAGGATGTAAGTGAAGATTTCAATAAAAGCTCTCAATTTCGTGCTTTAAGGCTTCGACTGAAAACTTTTTCCTTACAAGAGGCATTTCGCTAATTGTCGGCACCATTTCTTCCAGTGTTTCCTTATCCTTTTTGTAAAATATGCCACTGGGAATTTTATCTCCCCATTCAAGAGATCTTTCGAACGCTTTTATCCGGTTGTAAGGGTCATAGTCGTCCTCAAGTCTGTAAATCCTGTCCCGGTACCATTTGAAAGTATTTACCTTATTAAAGGTAACACAGGGCTGAAGAATGTCAAGCAGGGAAAAGCCCCTGTGTGTTATTGCAGCCTTCATAAGCTCTTTCAGATGCTCCTGGTCTCCTGCAAAACCCCTGGCTACGAAACTGCAGTCCTGAGAGATTGCCAGAGAAAGAGGATTAAACGGATGTGAAAGGTATCCGAAAGGTTGAGCCTGTGTATACGTCCTTTTAGCTGACGTGGGAGATGCCTGTCCTTTGGTCAGCCCGTATATCTGGTTATTATGAACAAAAAGGCTGATATTCGGGTTCCTGCGGATCGCATGAAGGAAGTGGTTTCCGCCTTCTGCATAACAGTCTCCGTCCCCGGCAACTGCAATGACGTGCAGGGAATGGTTTGCAAGCTTTGCAGCCGTGGCAACAGGGAGAGTCCTTCCATGCAGCCCGTTAAATGTATGGCACTTTATATAGTGGGGCAGTTTTCCTGCCTGTCCTATCCCCGAAACTACAAGAACTTCCCAGGGTTCTATGCCGAGTTCGGCAAGTGCCTGTTTGATTGTTGAGAGGATCTGGAAGTTCCCGCATCCCGGGCACCAGGCAGGGACCTGACCTTCGTAGTCTTCAAAGGAAGGCATCTATTTCCTCCTTCAGGTTTTCAATTGTAAACGGTCTTCCATCGTATTTTAAGATCTGGTGCGTGAATTCAAAGCCTGTTTCAGTCCGCATGAGCTTTGCAAACTGCCCGCTGGCGTTATTCTCAATAGAGATAACAAGATTAGCATTTTTAAAGAGTTTTATGTAATCGAACCTGTCCAGTTCGGGAAACGGATATATCTGACTGAAGTGCATCATTGCGATTTTTCTGTCCTTCGAATAGATGTCAACTATCTCTTTCATCACACCGTAAGTAGAGCCATGCCCTACAAGCACTATTTCCGGAGAGGAGTCCCCATAGAGCAATGGAGTTTCGATTTCCTTTTTTATTTGAGGCAGTTTTTTCAGCAGCCTTTTCTGAACCATCTTTATGCGTGTTTCAGCGTCTTCTATGATGTGCCCTTCTTCGTCATGTTCATCGCTGTCTGCCACAACGATGTGTTTTCCAGCTTCTCCGGGGATTGCAAGAGGAGAGATTCCCGTATCCGTGTATCTGTAGCGTTTATACCCTTCTGCCCCTTCCAGGTCTTTTTCCCTTATCCGGTAATCATTGTATATAAGGCGCTTGAGGTCAAAGTTTTCAAAGGTCCATTCCGACTCCCCAAGATATTGATCAGATAGAATAAAAACAGGGATCTGGTACTTCTCTGCAAGTTCGAATGCCTTATTTGTAAGGTAAAAAGCCTGTTCAGGGGTTCCCGGCTCAAAGATCACCCTTGGAAATTCTCCATGCCCTGCATGCAGGACAAAAAGCAGGTCTCCCTGCTCGGTGCGTGTGGGCAAACCCGTTGCAGGTCCTGGGCGCTGCATTTCTGCGACCACGAGTGGAGTTTCAGTCATTCCTGCAAGGGAAAGGCCTTCTTCCATGAGGGAGAACCCTCCTCCCGAAGTTCCTGTCATGGATCTAACGCCTGCAAAAGAGGCTCCTATTGCCATGTTGACTGCTGATATTTCATCCTCAGCCTGTTCAATTACCAGCCCGTATTCTTCTGCCCTCGAGGCCAGATAATTCAGAATCCCCGTTGAAGGAGACATGGGGTATGCCGAATAGAACATGCAGCCTGACATAAGGGCTCCCATTCCTATTGCACGGACCCCGTCTATGAGCAGGAGCTTTCTGGATTCCGGTTCAGGAATTCCAAAGGCTTCACAGCGAGTGCAGTTTGAATGGGCGTAGTTATACCCTGCTTCTGCACAGGCTATGTTTTTCTCAGTTATTTCTTCCCCTTTTTCTTCGAAAGTCATTCTTAAAATACCATTCAGGACATCAAGCCCCAGATCAAGCAGCCCCAGAACTGCCCCTGTTGCTACGGTATTTGCCATGACGCTGTTCTTTCCTATGTCAAGCGCTATTTTTCTAAAAGGGATATCTATAAACTGAGGACCTTCAAATTTCTTTTTTATGCTCTCTGAGTCGTAAAGTATAAACCCCCCGTCTTTGACACTGTTTTTGTGGATTTCGATTGTATTCCGATCAAGAGCCAGAAGAATATCAACTGCTTCTTTTGAAGCCATAACCTGCCGGTCAGAAAAGCGTATCTGATAATAATTATGCCCGCCGCGTATCCTTGACATGTAGTCCTGGTGCGTGAATACGTGATATCCTTTTCTGGAAAAGATTTTTGCAAGGGCTCCTCCTATTGTTTGCAGCCCCTGTCCTGCTTCTCCACCTACTCTGAGTGTGTAGTCCAGAAACTTAACCTCCAACCTTCCTTTATGTTTTCTGATCTCTCAGGTAATTCCCATAATTACTTTGTTTGCCCTCTCTTAAGATACTCTCTTATGTTTCTTAAATATAATTTTAAGATTCTATGAGAATTATGGGAGTGTAAAAATAGATCTCACAACCTCTCTCAAAAATACAGTAAAACAGAAACTCTTCTTATTTCCTTTATTCTTTCTTTTCCTGTTCTCCCCTGCCTTTTTCAGGCTTTTATCCCCTTATCTAAAGAGTATTATTATTAAGCCTTAAATAATCTTGCTCACGAACCCTGTATGGAAACTGGATGAAATATGAAATATAAAATCTGACATTAAATTGACCATCAATAAGCTCACATAAATACAAAAAAGAAGGTGACGAAATCGGGAACATAACCAGATACCTTTTGAATCGGGTTATCCGATACTATTTTGCTTATCTGGAACTAAACAGGTTTCTAAGAACAAAGTCTTCCCATCAGTATAATAAGTCTTTACGAATTTTTCTTAAAATAAATTAAGTATCGTCCCAAAAAGAATACAGCCGATCAAAACAATCCCCAGTATAAGTATATCCATCTGAAGTACAGAGTATAATATAAAAAAACAAATCAGTGACGTAATCGCACAGGCCAGAACATCAACAGGATTACTCATGCCTGCCTCCATTACTATTTAGAAGTTCACATTGTGATAAGCATTTCTAATTTGAATCAAAATTTAATATTATCCTGAGTATAAACCTCAAATCTCTTTTAAAAATGATAATTGAAATACTTAGGCGTAACCTGGATCTACTGGCTGCCTGCTTTCTAATATGTAATATGAATAACAGAATTAACCTAATCACTTCAGAATTAACCTAATCACTTCAGAATTAACCTGAATCACTTCAGAATTAACCTGAATCACTTCAGAATTTATCCTGTCCACTGAAGCTGTAAGTCGAAAAGAAAAGTGGAATACCCTTCCCTCTTTCTTTATGAGGAAGGGATTTTCTTGTTTTTTAGTCCTGAGTCAGGTTGCGTCTTTATTCGCCGGTTGACCCTGAATAATTTTCCTGTACTTCTATGGTTTCAGAACTTCCCGCGTCCGAGCTGTGCATGAGCGCGTGCCAGGTGTCCGGCAGCCTGTGCCCCTATAAGGGAAATCTCTCCTGCAAGGACTGCAGAGGCTACAATTTCTGCAAATTTTCGCGAGTTTATTCCGGGAATATCTCCTGCTCCTGCAACTCCAAGGATATTCAGGCAATCCCTCTGCGTTCCAAGGCCGGTACCTCCACCTACGGTACCTACAGGAAGGGCTGGAAGTGTGACAGAACAGTGGATCTCGTCGTATTTTGTGAGCTCCATACTCGTAATTGCTGTGCTGCCTTCAACAACATGCGCCGCATCCTGTCCGCAGGCGAGATAGATAGCAGCGATGATATTTGCAGCATGGGCATTGAATCCCATGGCTCCTGCCCTTGCCGAACCAAGCAGGTTTTTGCTGTAATTTACTTCAAACATCGACTCCGGCGTACATTTGAGAGTTTCTTTTACTATCTCCTGAGGAATGGTTACCTCGGCAACTACAGTTTTTCCTCTGCCAAGAATAGTGCTTATGGACGCAGGTTTTTTGTCTGTGCACATATTTCCTGAAAGGGTGACAGGGTGTGCACCAAACTCATCTTCTATAAGGTGCATTACCGCATCCGTGGCTATGGTCACCATATTCATGCCCATTGCGTCTTTTGTATCATAGGAAAACCTGAGGTAGACATATGTTCCGGTAACAAAGGGCTTTACTGAGAGAAGTTTCCCAAATCTGGTCGTCTTTTCGGCAACCTGTTTCATCTGCTCGAAAATTTCAGGGCTCTTCACCCAATTATAAAACTTTTTAGCTCTATCAAGGCTCTCCAGCTTAAAGACCGGAGCTCTGGTCATCTCATCTTCAAAAACTCTTACGTTTGCCCCGCCTGACCTGGTAATTACCGAGCAGCCGCGGTTTACACTGGCAACAAGAGCTCCTTCCGTTGTAGCCAGAGGGATATAATATTCAGCATTAGCATATTCTCCATTTACCTTCAGAAGCCCGGCAACTCCCAGAGGTATCTGGACTGCTCCTATCATGTTTTCAATATTTCTCTTTGTTACGGTTTCTACGTCTAAAGAGAAATTCTGTATATGCTCGAATTCAAGTTTTGCATACTCCTGAATAGCAAGTCTTCGGATTTTTACGGCTGTCAATGGGTCTGCAAACTCTTCAATCTTACGAAATGCTATATCTCCATCGAGAACTTTTTGCAAAAGAAGTTTTTCTTCCTCAGTAAGTTCATAACCTTCTAAAAACATGATATCACCAACTGGTCTTTTTACTTCTTACTAAAAATTAAAGTCTTGTGGTGCTGCAGCAAAGAATGCAAATTCGAATGTATTACTCGTCGAACATGGCTCCTTGAATTAAGATCATATTCCCTTTATCTGAATATCTGCATATTAACATATAATTCATTCCTCTAAAACAGTTTTTTACACTATCTGGCATAGTTCAGAGGAATATTATTGGAATCTATAATGACTCTTATTTTTTTGTAGCAGTTTTTATATTATTGCTTAAAAACATTTTTCCAGTCTGTTTAATTCTGGCAGATCCACCTTCAATGTTTAATCAGGTTTTCAATCCTGAACTGATTCTAAAAGAGATGTTGAGAATAGCAGCGAATTCCAAATAGTATCTTATGTTATTTTTGAAGTACTGCAGAAAATACTTAAAAAAATAATTATAATGTGATAACTTTTATGTAATTATTTTAAAAGAGATTTGAAAATAGCTTTAAATATCCTTTAAAGTTAGCCTGTAATAGCTGTCAGGCTCAGAAATTAATTATCAGCTGGTTTTCCTCTTGGTATGTTAAAAAGAGTTCAGCTACATCTGTTGAGCAAATAAATTCAATTCCTGGGATCAACTCCTCTTTCTTAAGGCCGATCATGTCTGAGGCAAGCTGACAGCACCGGAACTCTACTCCCATATCGATGCATTCCTGAACAGCGTCGTCGTATTTGGGCGATCCTCTCGTTTTATCTTTCTTTGCAAGTAAGACTCCCATCGGTCCCCATAGAATTACCAGAACATGGAGGCCTTTACTCCTGTAATATTTAGCAAACTTGAGAGTTTCCTGCGGGCTGGTGCTTTCGTACACCATGTTTTTGAGTAACAGTAGTACCTTTTCGACTTTTGTCATAAGAACCCCAGGTCTGAATAATACTTTTCTGAAACAGATTACCTGGATGTATATAAAGTTTCACATTGAAATCGAGGATATATCCATTTTTTCACTCTATTTATATAAATTTGCTAAATCCCCTGGAAACCTTTGAAACCTGTACATATACCTAATTTAGCTAATTTTACTGGGGTCCGGGAATCACCATTAACTTTTTTCTCAGAAAATTGTCTGAATCCTTCTAGATCTAAGAATTTATAAAGTAAAAAGGTTCTCTATAGTGCCAGGTTCTGAAATTCTATTTGACTGATGTAATCACGTATGATGCAGACCTATAATCTATACTTTATATAGTCGGTACTTTTGAGTATGAAATTGGTAATTGGTTCTAAAAATAGATCAATCATAATACTTTTTCTTTAAGTTGTTCTTCATTTTTTGGATATTTTTCCCCAAGTCCGTATTACAGTTTTCGATGATGGGAACTTAGAAAATTGAAATTTTTCACCTGAATAATTTACGGATTTACCAGGATAGCGGGAAAAGTATTTTTTTGTAATGTTTTTACCTATAACCTTATATACTTTATTCAATTATAAATAAAGTTAATATATAATTTATTGGGAGATTATTTGTCTATGGTATCACTTGATTATGATTTAGAACGTCCAAAACAAAAATATGTTCAAAAAAAAACTACTGAAGAATCGGATAAGGAAGCGCAGGAAATAAGCTGGTTAATAGATAACCTTCCTGTCACTACTTTCAGAGTCGCAAATGATTCTTCCTTCAGTATGATTTACGTAAGTAATAATGTTGAAGAACTAACAGGTTATTCCAAGGATGATTTCCTTTCTCAAAAGGTATCCTGGGCTGATATTATTTATTCTGAAGATGCTTCGAAAGTCGATAAGGCTATACAGAAGGCGACTAAGAGCAAAACTCCATATCAGATTGAATACAGGATTAAAAGAGCAGATGGTAATGTCATATCCATTCAGGAGCAGGCTCATGCAGTGAAAGATGACAAAGGAAACGTAGCTTATTTTGACGGAGTATTTCTGGACTTAACTCAACAGATAATCCTGCGGGATGAGTCTCAGAGAGCAATTGTTAGCAGCATACCCAAGCCTTCTTTTGCATATTTTGTAGATTCATCAAAGAAAATAAAGTTTCTTAACGATTACTTCGCAGAAATCTGCAACCTTAAAAGTGTAAATGATCTCGTTGGAAAATCTCCTTCTGACATCGTAGAAAGCAGTACTTTAGTACACGGTAATGGAAAGACCAAATCGCTTGCTGAAGAAGTACTGGAAACCGGTGCAGGTGTCTTCAATGTTGAAGGGACTATTAAACTCAGGGGTGCTGACAGAGCTTTATATGTAATCTGTTCTGCCACTCCGATAAAAGATGAGACTGGTACAGTTATCGGCAGTCTCACTGTCCTCACTGATATGACCGAGATGAAAGACAAGGAAAAAGAAATTCAGGAACTTTTAGAATATACTAACAGTTGCCTGAAGAATCTTGGAGAAGGTATCAGGAGACTAAGTGAAGGGGACCTTGAAGCTCATCTTGATAAGATTAAAGATGACGATTTTGGCAGGACCTTTGACGAATTCAACAGTCTTGTTCTCAATTTGAAATCTGTTATTGGTAACATCCTTGAAGATATGCTTACCACGCTGGAAGAAGCCCGCCAGTCCGAAGAGGCTGTCGGGCAGATGAATGCCGGCATGCAGCAGATCTCAACGGCTGCAGAGCAGATTGCAACCGGTTCGGAGAACCTTTCAAGGCATGCCGGCACAGCAGCTTCTGACATAAAAGCTTCTCAGGAGATCTTTAAAAAGCTCAGCGACTCTTCCACCAAATCCTCCAGCTATGCTTCGCAGGCAGGTAAAAAGAGCGATGAAGCCCAGGCAATAAGCAACCAGGCACTGGAGGATGTGGAACAGGTCGTTGCAGAAATCTCCAAACTTGGAGATATCGTCCACTCTCTGGATGATGCTGTCAACAACATAGGGTCTGTCACCGGAAAAATCAAATCCATTGCTGACCAGACAAACCTTCTTGCATTGAATGCAGCCATTGAAGCTGCAAGAGCCGGTGAATACGGCAGAGGATTTGCTGTTGTTGCCGATGAGGTTAGAAAACTTGCTGCCGATTCGAGAAAGAGCACTGATGAAATTAATGAAATTGTCACAAACGTCCAGAAAGAGACGAAAAAAGTGACTGAAGCTATTAATGTTGCTGACGGTCAGGCTAAAACCGGAAGCAAGAACATTAAACAGGCTCTGAATATGAGCCATGAAATTGCCGATGCAGTTGCCACTATAAACTCCATGCTTGCCGAACTTGACAGGCTTTCAGATGAAGGGCTCAACAAAATTGAAAATATCGAGAAAAGCATAAGTGAGACCGCATCCACAGCCGAAGAAAATGCTGCAAGCAGCGAAGAAACCTCGGCTGCAATCGAAGAACAGACTGCTGCCATGCAGCAGGTAAGCAGTTCGGTAAAGAATGTCAGCGGGCTTGCCCAGAAAACAGTTGATGCTCTCATGGATAATTTTAAAGTATCTGAGGAATCGAAATCTCTTCTGCAAAACCGCAGGGGTTTTGAGAAAAAAGGAAAACGATAAGGCACTTAATTCGTAATTTTTAGAATTCAGGGCTAATGGAATAAAGCAATTTTTTCTATTAGCCCTGTTGATATATATAACATAGTTAATGGTTCATTTAACTGTCCCAGAACAATTTTGTTTTCCAGTCATATTCGTATTTTTTTAGTAATGGGCGATTATGCTCTGAAAATTCTCCTTATATATACCTCTCTATGTTTTTGCCACTAACCAGGCTCTATTTTTCATCGCCAGTATGTTATAGATTAATTATTCTGTATTGGGGGATGACAGCTGGGTGGAAAGTTTCTTTTTTACCTATACATTTAAATACTTCCTACAATTATAATCATAGTTATTATATATATGATCAGGGGATTGATTGCACGTGACTTCCATAGTAACTGATTTCAGAAGGGCGAAGCAAAACAACTCATCAAAAAAATTAGTTGATGAGGGGGGTTTAAAAACAACAAATATTGGATCCTTAATGGATAGCATTCCAGTAACTATTTTCAGGACATTGAACGATTCAGCATGGTCGATCCGCTACATTAGTGAGAATGTGTTAGAATTAACCGGCTATTCCAGGGCGGATTTTCTTTCCCATAAGTTGTCATGGTTTGAAATTGTTTATCCAGAGGATGTTCCATTAATTGACAGGAGTATAAAGAAGGCTAAGACAAACGGAACTGCTTACCAGGTAGAATATAGGATCAAAAAAGCAGATGGCAGTACGGTATTCATTCAGGAACAGGGCCATCTGGTGAATGATGAAACCGGAAAACTTGCTTATATTGACGGAATTTTTCTGGATATAACTGCGCAAATAAAACGTAGAGAAGAGTCCCAGAGGGCAATTGTAAGCAGCATACCCAAACCATCACTTGCACTTTATGTAGATTCTTCTGCTAAAATAAAGTACATCAATGACTATTTTGCGAAAGTATGTAAGTTTAGAAGTGCAGGTGAAGCAACAGGTCTGTCACCTTCTGATCTAGTGGAAAGCAATGGAAAAAAATCACTTGCTGAAACAGTTCTGGAAACTGGAAAAGGGGTTTACAACCTTGAGAGGGCACTTAAACTTAAGGCACTGGATAAACCTCTGCAGACAGTAACCTCTTCCGTCCCAATAAAAGATGATTCTGGGGCAACTGTCGGAAATCTCACGATCATAACTGATATGACCGAGATGAAAGACAAGGAAAAAGAAATTCAGGACCTTTTAGAATATACTAACAGTTGCCTGAAGAATCTTGGAGAAGGTATCAGGAGACTAAGTGAAGGGGACCTTGAAGCTCATCTTGATAAGATTAAAGATGACGATTTTGGCAGGACCTTTGACGAATTCAACAGTCTTGTTCTCAATTTGAAATCTGTTATTGGTAACATCCTTGAAGATATGCTTACCACGCTGGAAGAAGCCCGCCAGTCCGAAGAGGCTGTCGGGCAGATGAATGCCGGCATGCAGCAGATCTCAACGGCTGCAGAGCAGATTGCAACCGGTTCGGAGAACCTTTCAAGGCATGCCGGCACAGCAGCTTCTGACATAAAAGCTTCTCAGGAGATCTTTAAAAAGCTCAGCGACTCTTCCACCAAATCCTCCAGCTATGCTTCGCAGGCAGGTAAAAAGAGCGATGAAGCCCAGGCAATAAGCAACCAGGCACTGGAGGATGTGGAACAGGTCGTTGCAGAAATCTCCAAACTTGGAGATATCGTCCACTCTCTGGATGATGCTGTCAACAACATAGGGTCTGTCACCGGAAAAATCAAATCCATTGCTGACCAGACAAACCTTCTTGCATTGAATGCAGCCATTGAAGCTGCAAGAGCCGGTGAATACGGCAGAGGATTTGCTGTTGTTGCCGATGAGGTTAGAAAACTTGCTGCCGATTCGAGAAAGAGCACTGATGAAATTAATGAAATTGTCACAAACGTCCAGAAAGAGACGAAAAAAGTGACTGAAGCTATTAATGTTGCTGACGGTCAGGCTAAAACCGGAAGCAAGAACATTAAACAGGCTCTGAATATGAGCCATGAAATTGCCGATGCAGTTGCCACTATAAACTCCATGCTTGCCGAACTTGACAGGCTTTCAGATGAAGGGCTCAACAAAATTGAAAATATCGAGAAAAGCATAAGTGAGACCGCATCCACAGCCGAAGAAAATGCTGCAAGCAGCGAAGAAACCTCGGCTGCAATCGAAGAACAGACTGCTGCCATGCAGCAGGTAAGCAGTTCGGTAAAGAATGTCAGCGGGCTTGCCCAGAAAACAGTTGACGCTCTCATGGAGAACTTCAAAGTATCTGAGGAATCGAAGAACAGTCAGCTCTCTTCTGCAAAACCACAAAATTTTGACAGAAAGAAAAGTTCAAAGATGTACTGAATATTGAATCTGTTTGATTCGGGGTCTAATGGGGCGTATTAATTTGAATTATGTAGCTTCCTAAGCCCCTGCAGGGTGATAAAATGAGTTATCATAGTCAGATCGTAAACGTGGATAATACAATTCAGGTGATTGTCTTCAGTCTTGGAGAAGAGCGATATGGCGTCGAAATCTCTCAGGTAAAAGAGATTATCCTGCCAACTCAAATCACCAGAATTCCAAATGTGCCTGGCTTTGTAGAAGGAGTCCTGAACCTTAGAGGCCAGATAGCAACAATCATCAATCTCAGGAAGAGACTGGGAAAAGAACCGAAGAAGAATGATGAAAATACCCGGATTATTGTCATCGAATACAATAGTGCTACTATAGGGATGATGGTTGACAGTGTAAGTGAAGTCAAGTACCTGTCTTCTGAGAATATCGAAGAAATACCCAAATTTTTGGCTTTAAGAGATGATTCCAGGTTCTTAAAGGGAGTGGGAAAACTTGAGGACGGGCTTCTCACATTAATGGACCTTAGAGAGTTATTCAGCGAAGAAGAGCTGAAGGAGATAAGGGGATGACCGAAAAAGTCCACCTTAGAGCTCCTATTAAAATTTATGATGGCGGATGGGTGGATGTAGAACTTGTAGTCACAGACAGCAATCTGGTTATTGGAAAACGGAGCATCCCCCTGAGGGAAATAGAAGACCTGGAAGATGTTGAAATTGAGGGCGTCAATTGTATCCAGATTAAAAAAGAGGATAAAATTATACTTCAGCTCCCTAAAAATCTCCATCAACAGGTCTTCAAATTCATTGCATTTAATCTCAAAGCAGATAAGTTTGCAGTGTTTTTCCTGTCGTCCGCAACTGTTGGGGGCGTTGTTTCATCGAATGCACAGTGGGAAAAAGGGTATTTCAGTGTAACAGATGAAGGTTTCTGGTTTTTGTCCGCCAAATATCAGAAAAGAATCCCTATTGAGAATCTCGGATCTGTTAAAACTGACCTTAGAAACGTGGGCGGGAAACAGAGGAAAGTCCTTGTCCTGTCCCACGTTGAAAAAAGTAACGTAGTAACAAGCCTGGTCCTTTGCCCGGAAAGCACGCTGGAAATGCTTGAAGGCTATCTTCAGAGGCTCTTCGAAAAACATAAACCGGCAATTAACCTGTCCGACAATGAAATGGAAATTCTGACTCTGATATATTCCGGGCTGGATTTTGCGTCAGTTGAAAACATAGTCGGAGTATCAACGGATGAATTAAATAATTATTATGATCGCCTTGTCGATGCTGGACTGGCTAAAGTCGTAAAAATTAGAAAAGAAATAGAATTGACCCCTCGCGGGGTAAGTATGGTTGATAAAATATCTAAGAGATAATTTCGGGGGATACATATGGCAAAAGTATTGATTGTTGATGATACTGCTTTTATGAGAAAACTTTTGAAAAACATTCTTTTCGGTGCAGGATTCGATATTGCAGGGGAGGCCGAAAACGGACAGCAGGCTGTGGAAATGTACAGGACGCTCAAGCCAGACGTTGTTACAATGGATGTTGTCATGCCTGAAATGACGGGAATTGACGCACTAAAACAGATAAAGACCACTATAGATAAAGATGCCAAAATTGTGATGTGCACTGCTATCGGGCAGGAAAACATCGTAAAAACAGCCATCAAACTGGGGGCAAGAGGCTACATTATAAAACCTTTCCAGGCTCCGAAAGTCATCGAAGAAATAAAAAAAGTAGTCGGTGAATGAGTCTGGGGATAGCATGATTCGTACTCTTATTGTTGATGATTCTGCCTTCATGCGGATGGCAATAAGAAGCATGCTTGCCAGCAGCCCGGATATAAAGATAGTCGGAGATGCGTGTAATGGAAAAGAAGCTGTAGAAAAGTCAAAAGCATTACACCCTGACATAATCATAATGGACGTTAACATGCCAGTCATGGACGGGCTGACAGCTGTTAAAACCATTATGAGTACGGACCCTGTCCCCATTATCATGTTCAGTACCCTGACTGTAGAGGGCTCAAAAGAAGCACTGGAGGCTTTGCAGCTTGGAGCAATAGATTTTGCTCCAAAATCCGAATCTCACCAGGATGTGAATAAGTCTGAGAAAGAGCTTGTTGATAAAATAAGAAATATTCACAGCTCAAATCCAAACATCTTAAGATTAATTAATATGAGGAAATTCAAAGGTGAGGTTGTCAGGGGAAAATGGAAAGGTGCCGGCGACTTTGGGATTCTCATTGGGTCATCTACGGGAGGTCCTTCAACCCTTGAACAGGTACTTCCAAGGCTTCCCGGAGACCTGCCTGCTCCGGTATTTGTCGTCCAGCATATGCCTGAAGGTAATTTTTGCAAACAACTGGCAGACAGACTGAATTTCCTGTCTGAGCTGAAAATTAAGGAAGCCATAAATAATGAAAAGGTATCCGCAGGTGTTGTTTACATAGCCCCGGGAGGCTATCACATGACCCTTAGAAAGGCTCTTGGTGTGGTCAGAATAAAACTCGTAAAAGGCCAGCCGGTTCATGCTGTAATGCCTGCAGTTGATGTGACTGCTGAAAGCCTGTTAGAGGTATATGGAAAGAATATAGTAGCCACTATTCTTACGGGTATGGGATTTGACGGAGCTGCCGGATTTAAAAAGATAAGGGATGCGGGCGGCTCCACAATTGCATGCAGTGAAGATACTTGCATTATTTTCGGAATGCCAAAAGCTGCAATAGAAGCTGGAGCTATTGATGTCGTGAAACCCATTTTTGAGATCCCTGAAGAAATAGTGAGGATGTCGGAGGTGAAATGCAATGGAAAGTGATATGGCAGCCTATAAAAGCGATTTCCTTCAGGAAGTATATGAGTGTCTCGATATATACAATCAATCTTTTGTGGATCTGGAAAACGGAGACACTGCTGCAGTTGATGAAATTTTCAGAATTACCCACACAATCAAAGGAATGGCCGGGTTTCTTGGATATGCTTCACTTGAACATCTGTGCCACACCATGGAAGAAGTCCTCTGCGGCATAAAAAACGGAGAAATAGATATAGATGGTGACCTTGTCGATATCCTTCTTTCAACAGTAGATAGAATAACGGATATCGTCAAACAGATAGAAAGTGCAGATAATGATAATGTAAAAATAGATGATCTGGTAGAAGCTTTTCAAAATTACGATAAAACAAAGAACGAAGAGCATGAGCCTCATTGCACTCTATCTGCAGAAAATAAGGAATCATCTCCGACAACAACAGCTGTACAGCAGCCAGTGGAAAATATTTCTTCAAGCTCTGAACCTGAGGAAAATGGAGGAACATGCAGTCTGGATGACTGTAACCTTGTTCTGGAAGTAATTCTTGTCAAAGACTGTGTCATGAAAGGTTTGCGAGCATCATTAATCATAGAATCTCTCAAAGAGCTAAGCAGACTGGCTAAAATAGAGCCTGATGAAAATGAGATGGACAACAGTTTTGACGGCCATTTTAAAGTGTTCCTTTCAGGAGACAGCAGCAAGGTTGAAGGGCTGATGGACAGAATTTCTGAAATTGAACATTTCAATATTTCTGAAATTAAACCGACTAATAAGGCATGTGAAACAGCTGCACAGCAGTCGGAGGAAAATATCCCTGCAGTTTCTGAACTCCGGGAAAACGGGGCAGCCTGCAGTCTGGATGATTGTAACCTTGTTCTGGAAGTAATCCTTGTCAAAGACTGTGTCATGAAAGGTTTGCGAGCGTCCTTGATTATTGAATCTCTCAAAGAGGTATGCAAACTGGCTAAAATAGAGCCTGATGAAAGCGGGATGGACAACAGTTTTGACGGCCATTTTAAAGTGTTCCTTTCAGGAGATCACAGCAAAGTTGAAGAAATTATGGCCAGAAATTCTGAAATTGAACATTTTAATATTTCTGAAATTAAACCGGTCAATAATGCATTTAATGACGAAATTAAATGCGATAGCTCTTTCTCAGAGAAATCTCAACACGATGTTCATTCAACCGCAGATGCTCCTGTTGAACCAGCGGCTGTTTCAGGGTTAGGCGACAGAAATTCATTTCACTCCTGTATATACAGCTTGATAGCAAGAATGCGCTGCATTTTAAGCAGAATAAGCAAGTCCATAAATTGTTTCAAAAGAACCGAATCCGCGGTAGTGCTTCAGAAGAACAGATGTAGTGGCTCTTCCGCAGATCATCCGGATCCACAGGAAACTCCTGCTCCCAAACCGGCTTCTGAGGTAATTCCTGCAGTTTCTGATCAAAAGCTGCAGCTGGAAGAAGTTAATGTTCTGGAGCAGATTCCAGAAAAGGTTTCTAAGAAAATTCTTTCTGAAAAAGTTTCTGAGACGATTCTTCCAGAACAGGGTATTCCTGCTCAGGAGATGCGGCTGGATAAAGCCCAGTCTCTGGTAGAGAATTCCGGGAGCATCCCTGCTCGTGAGTTACATCCACAGGAAGCTCCGGAGATTGAGGATCAGGAAACGGAATCAAGCAGCCATTCTTCTGAATCAGCATCATCTGCAAAATCACCTGTGGAATCTAAAAGAGAGGAAACCATCCGCGTCAGGACCTCTAATCTGGATAATATAATGAATCTTGTTGGTGAGCTTGTCATTAACAAAGGACGACTGCTTCAGATATCTCAGCAGTACAACTTGCCTGAGCTGGGAGAAGCAACCGGGACTCTGGATAAATCAATTTCGAGCCTTCAGGATGAAGTAATGAGAATAAGGATGGTAAAAATTGAGAGGGTGTTCAGCAAGTTTCCGCGTATGGTGAGGGACTTAAGCAGAAAATTAAACAAAGATATTGAGTTTGAAGTTGAGGGGCAGGATACAGAGTTAGACCGAACAATTTTAGATGAAATCAGTGATCCTCTGGTCCACCTTGTGAGAAATGCTGTAGATCATGGCATAGAATTCCCTGAAGACCGGGAAAAAGCTGGAAAAAGCGGCACCGGACACATAAAGCTCTCAGCAAGAAGAGAGAAAAACAACGTAATAATCGAGATCGAAGATAACGGCAAAGGCATAGATGTTGAAGTAATAAAAAGGAAAGCTATCGAGAAAGGTCTATTATCCTCATCAGATGCAGAAAACCTCAGTGAAGAAGAAATCCGGATGCTCATTTTTGCCCCGGGATTTTCGACAAAGGATGTCCTGACAGAGGTCTCCGGCAGGGGCGTGGGGATGGATGTAGTAAAAACTGCGGTTGAGAAACTTGGAGGAAAGGTTAAGCTATATTCGAAGAAAGGGGAATTTACGAAAGTCAGAATTGACCTGCCTCCTACGGTTGCTATAATAAAATCCCTTCTGGTAGATGTGGGTCCAGAAACATATGCGATTCCTATCTCCAATGTCGTGAAGGCTTTGAGCGTTGACAGCAGCGACTATAAGCTCGTTAAAGAAACTCCTGTGCTTTATATCAGGGACAAACTAATACCAGTTGTCGAATTGAAGGAATTTTTTAATGTTGAATGTGAAAAGCTTGATCAACAAATCGCCATAATTGTCGAAAAAGAAAATGAAGAAGTTGGCCTGATAGTCGATTCGATCATTGACCAGCAGGAAATTGTCATTAAACCACTTGGAAATGTGTTATCGAATTCGAAAGGATTTATTGGTGCCACGATACTGGGGGATGGGCGTGTGATACCGATTATAGATGTTTCAATGCTTATTAAAGGTGATAGTGATGACTAATTTAGATAATCTTACTGATGTGGAAATGGATGTTTTGAAGGAACTGGGTAGTATTGGAACTGGACATGCTGCAACATCCCTTTCCCAATTACTCAATAAAGATGTCTATTTTTCAGTTCCTGAAGTCAAGGTAGGGGAAATAAAAAATCTTTCCAGCGAATTCATTGGCGAGGTCGTCGCAGGAGTAATTATAGCACTTCAGGACCTCGAACAAAAAAAGTCTGGATATCTGTACATAATGTTTCCGGAAAAGTCTGCAAAAAAAATTGCAGGCGATTTATTTGGAATGGATGAGCTGGATGAGGAGATGTATGCGTCCACAATTATGGAGGTCGGAAATATATTATCTTCGTCTTTCTGTGACGCGTCAGCTGACTTTATGAACATCATATTACTTCCGTCCCCACCAAGTTTCGCAGTAGATGTTCCCACTGCAGTCATTGATTCGGTAGTTTCACAGATGGCCAAAAACAGCAACCATATTATTCTATTTGAGACCGCTTTAAGCTCTGATGCAGACATTGAGATTTATTTAGCCCTGCTTCCTGAATCCTGTCTGCTTGATGATATGATGAAGATACTGGGACAACTATGAGCAGCGATATTTTGTTCGTGTCGAATGGAAGTGGAAAAGCGATTTTCTTAACCGGCAGAGATGTACTGGTAAAATCCTTCTGTTCACTTTCAGATACCTGCTCGTCCAGGGATTCCTGCCGATCATGTTCCCTTATTAATGCTGCAAAGAATCATCTGACGGGCACTAAATCAGAATCGAACGTTAAGGAGCTGGATGGAGAACTGTCTGCCGGTATAGGGGAGTATAAAATCGGGAGAAATGTCCTCTTAAAAGGCATGGGCCTTGGTTCATGCATTGGAGTTATTCTTTCCGATGTTTCGACAGGTATATGCGGTATCGCACACGTGCTGCTTCCGGGAGCCTCAGAGAAAGGCGAGACCAAGTATGCCGAAACCGCGATAGAAAAAATGTTTGAAGATATGGTGAAAATGGGAGCCAGAAAAAGCAGGATTACTGCAAAGTTTGCAGGAGGGGCTCAGGTTTTCAAGCATATGAACCTTGATATGCTTAAAATCGGTGACAGGAACGCGATATCTGTTGAAGAGACACTGGTCAAAAAAAATATACCTATTCTGGCAAAAGACGTCGGCGGAGATGTCGGCAGGAATGTTATTTTTAATCCTGCTGACGGAAGCATGATTGTTAAGTATACTACTAAAGGGGATGTATTGTGGTTATAAATGTTGATGACGACTTTAATTTTCTTGTTCGAAAGATTTCTAGGTCGTCGGGTATTGTTCTTACAGGGTACAGGGACAGTTATCTTAAAAGAAGAATTGACCTGAGAATGAAAGCTGCAGGTGTGGATAACTATGCAAAGTATCTGAGGCTCCTGGAAAGAGATCAAAGCGAGATGAAAGAGGTCATAAATACACTTACAGTAAACGTTACCGAGTTTATGCGGGATAAAACTCCATTTATGTTTTTCCGGGAAGAAATCCTGCCTGACATAATGGAAAGAAAAAAGCAGTGTAAAAGCAATATCGTCAGGTTCTGGAGCGCAGCCTGTTCTTATGGGGAAGAACCTTATTCAATTGCAATTTGTTCAAGAGAGGTTTTGCCGGATGACTGGACTGTATCCATTTATGCAACGGATATTGAAGAAAAATGCCTTAGAGGTGCTTCAGAGGGGATCTACAGCAGAGAACAATTGAAAAACCTTGATCCTTCAATTGTAATGAAGTATTTTGAGCCTTCAGGGGAGGACTTCAAAGTAAAAAATATCCGCAAGCTGTCGATCAGATTTCAGAAGCATGACCTGACAAGCGAAGCTCCAGTATCAAAACATTTTGATGCCGTATTCTGCAGAAACGTCATGATATATTTCAATGAAGGCCAGAAAATAAAAATGTTGAAGGACTTTTATGAGGCTCTTTCAGATGACGGTTATCTTATTATTGGCAAATCCGAAACTTTGCCGATCGAAATTAGAGAATTGTTCGCCCCTGTGAGTGTAAAAGAGAAGATTTTCAAAAAAGTCTAACATTTTTAAAAAAATATCTGACAGATTGTTTATGTTTTTTTCAATTCAGGTCTCTTATTTTTTCCAATTACTTTTTTATTTCTTTTTTATAGTGAGTCAGGTTGCTGAAGTTTTCAACTTTACAGCTGTTTATTATTCAGCAGTATTTTTCTCACAGCTTACAGGTTTTTAACTTATCTGCCGAGGTATGGAACAGGCTGGTCTGCCTGGAATTATGTGATCTTTTACATTTGTTTGCATACCTTTACATGGAGTGAGATTTTTTTTCTATTAGGTTTTTTAAAACTAAATTCATTAATTCCTATATTTTTCTTTAACTGCTTATAAATAGTTGTAAACAAGGCTTTACACAAAGTGTCTCGTGTATGTATAGAAAAGTATGTAATAATTTAATTTTGTTTTTCTTATTGTTGTGAAATTACTTCGATATGTTGCGGCAATAACGAAAATAACGAATCTCAAGCCTTTATATTTTCATAATTGAGATATTAATTAATTTATTTGTCGGTTTTTATCTTAAAATTAATTACTTTTTTTATGAAGTTAAATCTTAATTTTATTTGAAATAAAGCACCTCTTAATATCTTTCTATTTTTGCTAAGTTATGTAAACATTATTTGATTTAAGTTCCAGTTTTTAAAATAAAAACATATCAATAAGCTTAATATTTTATTGAGCGTTTTCCAGGATGTTATCAAAATATTTTGTTTTTTGTCCAGAAATACCCTTTAATTTACCTCTATTTTTGTCTATTTTTGTTCAAAGTAAGCCTTGTAACAGCCGAAACATTTATAATATTATCTGATATTATATTTGGTGTTATAATAATCACACCAAATTGAGGTGAATTATTATGTGGAATCGATTATCTAAAGATGAAAAAGGGTTTACCGGGCTTGAAGCCGCAATTGTGCTGATAGCCTTTGTCGTCGTAGCAGCAGTTTTCAGCTACGTCATGTTGGGAGCGGGGTTCTATACAACCCAGAAAAGCCAGGAAGTCGTGCACACTGGTGTAGCTCAGGCAAGCAGCAGCATTGCACCTTCAGGAGATGTAATCGTCAGAGCCGACGATGACGGCGGTAATGCAGATCAGATTACATTCTACATTACAAACACTGCCGGTGGAACCTCTGTGGACCTGGATAAGACAATTCTTACTTACACAGATGAAGATGACTTTGTAACAAGGGAATATATGGTCGACAGTACCACTACTCCTGTAACCAAAGGGCCGACTTCCATTCCTGCCGACGGTGCCTGGGGAAATACCTATGGATGGGTATATGACGGTGTGATTGTCACCAACGATGATAATCTGCTCGAAAAAGGAGAGAAGTACAAGGTAGTAATTGATGTCACTCAATTACTTGCAACCAGTACTGCAAAGACCCTGCCTGAAGTAAATGAACAGGTCAAGATTGAGGTCAAGCCACCAGAGGGTGCAGTCCTTACTTTAACAAAGTCACTGCCAGCTGCATTATCTGCAGACCAATTCTATCCGGTCTACTGAGGTGATTCATAATGTGGAAAATATTCTCTAAAGATGAAAAAGGATTTACCGGGCTTGAAGCTGCAATTGTTCTCGTAGCATTTGTAGTAGTGGCTGCAGTTTTCAGCTACGTCATGCTCGGAGCAGGTTTCTATACAACTCAGAAAAGCCAGGAAGTTGTGCATACAGGAGTAGCTCAGGCAAGCAGCAGTGTCGAATTGAGTGGAGACCTAATTGCCAAGGGTGATGCAGGAACTCCTCCTACTGAAATTGACACTCTTACTCTCTGTCTGCAGCTCACTTCAGGCGGTTCATCCGTTGATATGGCTAAGACACTTATAGTTGTTTCAGCTCCAGATATTGCACCAACTGAATTGACTCTGGGTGGATCTGCTGATGCAGACAACTTTGCTGTAACAGGCAAGTATAACGCTGATACTGATAACCTTCTCGCTAAAGGTGAGAAATTCGAATTAACCGTCGATCTGGATGCTGTGGCTGCTGCAGCTACTGTTCCTACAAGTGTAGGAGCTAACGACGAGTTCCAGCTTGAAATCAAGCCGCCTCAGGGTGCTTCTTACACCATTCACAGGCAGGCACCTGCATCAATCAGTGCTATAATGACACTCGTCTAAAAATAAATTTAAAGCAGTGGTGACACTCTTCGGAGTGCCATTACTTTTATTTTTTAACGCTACAGCTTTGGTGATATTATGGGGGACTCATTTGACCAGTCAATGATTGATAAAATTGTGGCTACAGCAGAAAGCGACACTATAGAATCCAAAGTTGCAAGTCTTGAAGAAGAAGTAAACGAGATCAAAGGCTCTATTAAGAATCTTCTCATGGACATAAGAGAAACAATGAGTGTCCTTGAAAACCCTTTCCAGAATATCCAGGGGATTGCCAATATTTCCAGTGCTATAGTAAGTCCTAAGCCTGCTGAAGAGATCCCTGAAGAACGTCCTCCTAAAAAAGAAGAAGTAAAGGAAGACGAGCCTGAGGAAGAAGATCTGGAAGTGGAGAAGGTTCCAAAGAATTTCCTTGAAGATCTTAAAAAGGCTGCCAAAAGACAGCAAAAAAGGGGAGACTCAAAACTCATTGATCCCATTTCCTTCTATAAGACTATTGTCTGGTGCAAGGATATGGCGGGGAAATACAATCAGGATGCCATAAAGGAATTGCTTGAAGTGTTCACACTTTTAGGATACATTCCTGGTGAGATTAAAGAGATCATTGTTAAAATACTTGATATCCTGTTCAAAAACAACAATCTTGATGACGCAGTTGTGGACCTGTACAGGCTTTATCACATACTTTATCCGGAAGACCTGTCTCTTGACTCAAAAATGCTGGATCACATCCTGAATGAAAAAGCTAAATCACATCCTGAATGAAAAATAAGAGGGGAAAGAATACATGTCAAAGGAAGTGATAGCTTCAGCAATACTCGTAATCGTGAGTGTCATAGCTGCAGTAGCTTTTGTTAATGCCATCCTTCCTTCGGTATATAGTCTCTCCGGATCTTATAGCTCCGTTGCTCAAACAATGGAAGACCAGTTCAAATCAGATATCGATATCATCTTTATTTATCCTGATGGAAATAATATTAATGTTTGGATAAAAAATGTTGGGTCATCAAATATACCTCTTGAAAAATTAGAACTCAGTGACATATTTATCATTTCTTCTTCAAGCTATTGCAATCCCGGATTTGAGTCTGCTTCAAATCCAGCATGGGATTTCACTCTTGCAAATGGGGACGGGGATACCTGGAATCGTGGGGAGACGATTAAGGCAACTATAACTCTTGACAGCTTGCCCAGTGATATTTACAAAATCACTTTCTTCCTCTACAACGGGGTATCAACATCAGATACATTCTCAACGTGATATCATGGGCCTTGATACAATAATCGTAGCGTTCTTTGTGATGGGGACGGTTCTGGTTGTTGCAGGTACCCTGACAATGGGGACTAACAATCTTGTTGAGTCCTCTTATCACGGATACGTTTCAGCTCATCAAACAATGATGGATCGGCTTCAGACCAGTACTGAAATCCAGAAAATATCGTTTAATGTCTCGACAAATCATACCAGCTTTACAGTTGCAAATACAGGTGAAACCAAATTAAGCGGCTTCGAGCTATGGGATGTAATTCTGGTAAAAAATGGCCAGGTGTCCTATCTGAACGAATCTCAATATAACATAACACCCGGCACGGATATCATGAATCCCGGGATTCTGGACCCTCACGAAAGTATTAATATTGAACTATTAACCGATCTTGCATCCAATGAAAGTTTTATTGTAAAGATTGTTACTGAAAATGGTATCGTCTCTTCCGCAGAGCACGTGGCAGGTGAGTAATATGGGGGAAAAAGAGGAAAAAAAGAATATTATCTCAAGCGGTAATGATGAAATTGATAAAAAGTTAGGTGAGGGTATCCCATTAGGTTCCCTTGTGCTCATTGAAGGTGAAAACGATACTGGGAAGAGTGTTCTCTGCCAGCAACTTACATTTGGCGGATTGAACCAGCTTCATAAGATAGCATACTATTCAACCGAGAATACCATTAAAAGCATGCTGGCTCAAATGGACAGCCTGAGCCTCGATATCTCGGATTTTTACAGCTGGGGATATTTCAGGATTTTTCCGGTTCACCTTGAAGGTGTTGAGTGGACTTCTGAACAGATGAAAGGTACCCTGCATCTCATGACAACTCACATTAAAAGTATCCGGGAAAAAGTCATTTTTATCGACTCTCTCACAATGTTTACTACTTATTCTGGTGAAGATAATATCCTTGAATTCCTCACAAGTTTGAAAAATTTATGTGACAAGGGATACACGATTTTCATTACTCTGCATCAGCATGCATTTAAAGAAGACACTCTTGTCAGAATACGGTCAGCATGTGACTGCCACCTGTTCCTGAGAAAAGAACAGCTTACAGACCGCTACATCAGCGTTATGGAAGTCTCAAAAATAAGAGGCGCCAAGAAAAGCACAGGTAATATAGTAAGTTTTGAAGTTCAGCCTGGGTTCGGTTTAAAGATAATTCCAATATCACAGGCCAAAGTATAAGAAAATTTGAACATAACTTAGCCGCGCATGAGGTTGACATGGATAGCGTTGAAGAAAAGTTAAGCAGTGAAGACGGTCATGCACTTAACGCAGGAGTATTCACAAACTTTCCGTTTAAGCCGAAAAAATATGACGGGCATGACCATTCAAATCTGAAAACATGTAACCTTTACAAGCTCCTCCCTCCGGAAATGAAGGAGGAAGTTGAAAAAAACCTTCATCTTCTGGAGTACCTTCATATCCTGCCCATAGATACGATGGGTATACCCAGATATGTCCCCAAGCTGGAGTCCAAGCACGGCGATATAGAGGATGCAAATCTGATCTACAAGGTCAACGACCAGATCTATGTCCACATTTATCCCAACAAAAACGACGTAAGGAATTTCTATATTCCCATTGAGCCCATACTTCTTACCGGAGTTGGGGGTCTCATTAAAGAACTGGAAATAAAGCTTGTAGACCACCTGACCGGGATTGAATTTGATCCTGAAAATCTGGAGGAAAAAGAAAGGATACTTAGAGAATCCCTGGATGCCGTCTGCATAATTGGAAAAAAAAGTTCGGTTGCCAGTTCTGCTTCCGGAACCGCTTCTGGAGTCAAAAAACTGCTGGGTTCCAGGATTATCCCTGCCAAGGAAGATCCTGATAAAAATCATATATATGTAACAAAAGAGCAGTATGAAGCTCTGAAATACTCGGTTATAAGGGATAAAATAGGAGTGGGTTTCCTTGACCCTTACATAAATGACAACAAAATTGAAGATATTACCTGCAATGGTCTCGGGCCTATCTTTATTGAACACAAGGTGTTCAAGGGCCTCAGGAGTGTCATAGAATTCAACGACAGTGATGCTCTCAATCACTACATTGTCAGGCTTGCAGAAAGGATCGGAAAACCCATTACTTTCAAAAATCCTATCGTAGACTCTACACTCCCGGACGGGTCAAGAATTAACATTGTTTTTGGGGACGATATCAGCAAAAACGGGAGTAATTTCACCATACGTAAATTCGCTGATATTCCGTTCAGTATTCTTCAGGTCATAAAAGGAGGAAGCCTGGATTACAGAATGGCAGCTTACCTGTGGATCCTTATCGGTGAAGGAATGAGCGGTTTCATATGTGGAGAAACTGCCAGCGGTAAGACGACCACATTGAACGGAATTACAGCATTTATAAATCCCGAGGCAAAACTGGTTTCAATAGAAGACACTCCCGAACTGCAGATCCCCCACAAAAACTGGACCCGAGAAACAACAAGAGGCAGTACAAGGGGTTCAGGAACCGGAGAAGGAAGTGGTTCGGATGTTACAATGTTCGACCTTCTCAAAGCTGCATTGAGGCAGAGGCCAAACTACATCCTCGTGGGAGAAATCCGAGGAGTTGAAGGTAATGTCGCATTCCAGGCCATGCAGACCGGCCACCCAGTCATGTCAACGTTCCACGCAGCAACTGTTGAGAAATTGATCCAGAGGCTTACTGCTGATCCTATAAACATTCCTAAAACGTATGTGGATAACCTCAACTTTGTTATTATCCAGTCTGCGGTAAGGAGACCTGACGGTAAGCTTGTAAGAAGAGTTCTCAGTATAAATGAGGTTCTCGGCTTCAACCCGGATAAAGGAGGAATTTCATTTATTGAAGCATTTTCCTGGGATCCGGTTACTGATACCCATGTATTCAGTGCTATGGGAAGTTCGTATATCCTTGAGAATAAAATCGCCACAAGGCTTGGAATTCCAGGCAAGAAAAAGAAAGTAATTTATGATGAGATTGAAAAGCGGGCAAAAATCCTGGAAAGGCTGAACGAGGAAGGGATCACAAATTACTGGGAGTTTTTTAACACAATAGCAAAGATTACAAAGTCCGGTATGCTGAGGATTCAGTTCTAAATGGTGGTTTAAATGGGTGTCAACGCGATAAAAAACATTTTTAGCAAAAAAGCTGATTCAGGATCCATTTTAGACCAGCTTTATGTCAAATATCAGGACTACCAGAAAGAACTCTATATGAGCAACGATATGCTTTTTGCTCTTACTTATATGGCTTCAATCTCGACTGCCAACCTCACAAGAGACAAAATATTCTCAAGCATATCTGAAAAGAAAGAATACTGTCCGAGCAAATATTTTAATCTGATTAGAGAACTGGCTCAACACTGGCATTATGATTACGCCAATGCCTGTGAACTCATATCCACAAAAGTAAAGAATGACAGGATGAGGGCACTTCTCAACAGGTTATCAAACGCCATTGCGGCAGGGGAACCTGATGGTGAATTTCTCAAGAAGGAATGGATATTATTCAAAACAAAAAGAAAAGATGAGTTCGAGAGGGACCTCGACACCACAAAAGAATGGTCAAACGCATATACAGCTTTGCTTGTCTCCACATCCCTCGTAGCTATTATTATATTGCTCTCAGTGATTTTGTACAACGTTGGGGACCCGGCTGATACGCTTTATTCCACAATGGTTATCATATTTTTTATGGCTTTCTTTGGGGTAGGTCTACTTTACAGGTGTTCTCCAAAAGATACTAAAGTCCATAGTTTAAGTGTAAAATCAAAAGAGCAAACATTCGTTTATAAATGGGCTCCTCTTACGCTTGTTCTGGCCGTCCTGTCCGTTATAGTGTTAACTATTCTGCCGGCTTTTACCGGGTTTGCTGAGGATTTCTTTATTGACATTAAAGGGGTCGGAATGATTATTGCAGGAGTTATCATGATTCCTGTAGGGCTTGAGGCAAAAAGAGATATTGAAAAAGTTAACAAAAGAGATGAAAGTTATACGACTTTCATACGAAGCCTCGGATCCATTATAAGCGGTTCCGGTCTGACAGTCCCAAAAGCCCTTCTGAAGATTGACCCCAAGAACCTTGGGGAGCTTAAGGATATGAGCCAGGAACTTTACAAGAAACTGGCATCCGGGCTGGACCCTGCACTTTGCTGGGGGAGGTTTGTCGGAGAAACGGGCAGCTACTTAATCTACAAATTTACAAGTGTCTTTGTAGATGCCGTTAATTTCGGGGGTAATGCGGAAGTAGTAGGTGAGCTTGTAAGCTCGTCCAATCTTGAACTGGTCCTTTTGAGGATGAAAAGGGAACGCATATCCAAAGCATTTTCCAGTCTTGTCATACCTCTCCATGTGGCTATGGTTGGTCTTCTACTCTTCATAGGCCAGATCCTGACGATCTTTACTAACATCGTAACTTCTCTCTTTGCCCAGTTTGAAATAAGCGGTTCCGAACTTGAGGGTATACCCGGAGGCATGGGAGGTATGAATATGGGCATATTCGGGGGGGTTCCTGTCGAACTTCTGGGGCAATTTGTCGTGATAGTTACTATCATTCTAACGATTGCTAACCTGCTTGCAATCGTTGCCGTGAAAGGCGGGCCTACGTACCTGGCAATCTATTATGGCACATTTATGTTCATACTTTCGGGAATACTGATGATTGTAGTCCCTCCACTGGTGGAGATGGCCTTTTCATTCGATGGAGTACTTGAAGGTCTTTCAGGAGGCATGTAAATATGGATTTAATCACCATATACAAAGAGAACTTTACTATCTTCATAGGTATTTTTGTAGCTCTGGCTGTAATGGGAACAACGTCTCTATATGACAGATATAAAAGCAAAGGTGGAGCCTCATTTGACTTTAAGGAACTTAAACTTTTTTCGGGCTCAGGTCCGAAAATAACAGCTATTGGCTCTAAGTGCTTGAAGCAGTTTTCTGAGTTCTGCAAAAAACCTGGCAGTTTCATCCAGAAAAAATCTAGCTCAGCTCAGAAAAAATCCGGTTTGATTCAGAGTAATTCAGTTAGTAATTACCTTGAACAGCTTGAAGCAGTGCTCCTGAAAGTAAAAGATGCTGTTCAGAAGCTCTTTGTTAGTATCCGCGGTAAAATGTCATCTCTTTCATCCTCTTTACCTCGCAAGAATATAGATAATAAGGAAAAATTTGTTCCTTTATCTGATAGCCAGAAAGAGGATCTAAAGTCCGGTGTAACTGATAAAGTCAACAGTCTTGACAAAGTAGTTGAATCCAAAAAAGACGAGTTAGATTTTGACGACGACCTCCTGACTAAAATGTCTAGTTCAAATGCTTTAACAGGCAGCAGTCCTGAGCTTAAGACTGTAGAACCGCCTGCTGGCGAGATATCTTCAGATCTGGATATGTCGTTTGATAATGATTTCAAGCTGGATGAAAATGAATTTGCGATTAAAGTTGAAGGACTGGATAATGAACCGGCACCTGAAAATAACTTCGCGTTTAGTGAAAACACTGCTGAGATAAAGTTCGGCGACGAAAAAGACAATTTATTGGATTCGCTGAAGAAAGATATTGTGGTTAAGAAAGAGAAAAAGATCAACTTCATGGATAATATGCAGGGGGAAAACCTGGACGTGAAGCTGATTAAATCCGATCTTGAAGGCGTCCTCACAGAGTTAAATAAATATAAACAGTATCACAAATCGTAACTGATTGTGCAGATAAAATTTTAATCACAGTCGACAAAGACTCATAATAAAAATAGAAAAAGTTTTAATGTTTGAATAAACATTTATAATTACTATTAAATGTAAATTGTAGAATAACAGATAAAATGAGTGATGAAAAATGGTAGATGCAAAATACATCGGGCTTATTGTTTTAGCAGTGTTTTCAGGATCTATGCTGGTTTACACATGGCTGTCCCTCTATAACAGGTATGATCCCAGTGTGGTGTTCTATGCGGCGCTTCTGATCCTGTCCTTCTCTCTGATGCTGGTAAGAGCTAAGACAACCCAAATTAATTAAAATACATTATGAGGATTTCAAAAGACCTGATATGCAAAAAAATATTCCAGTAAATACTTGCAGAGTTGCAGGTTAATCGAAATCCTTATCTTCCTTCTAAAATCAAGAAAATATAAGCGTCTCCGCAGGCTGTCTGACAGACCATAAAAAGAAACTTGAAAGCAGGAAAAAACAGTAAAAAGAAAGAAAAGAAATCACAGTCATTATTTGCCTGTTTTTTCCCTTCTTTTTTCTCGGAAAAATTTACCTTACGATTACAACCACTGCGCCTTTTACATCAAGCACGTCGACCTCGCGGCCTCCGGAAATGACTTCTTTCCGGATTTCAACGGCTTCAGGCTCGAGTTCTATTTTTTCTCCGTTTACAGTAACGGTTATCTTGCCTGAAGCTGCCTGAGCCTCGACTGCTGCAGGATCTTCTGCTTTGAGGGCTTTTACAACGGCTCCAGCCTCTTTTCTGAAGCGCGGTCCAAGAAGGCCCATATTGGGTTTAACTTCCACAGGCACGTACTCAAATGAAGGAGCTCCTTCCATAAGCTCAACCTCGGAGTTTGTAGCCCCTGCAATATCTCCGGTATCGATCTCTGCATTGTAGATCTCTATTTTCTTCAGGGGAGCATTGAGAGCCATTCCAAGGTCTGACTTGTATCTGCGGACCTCTCCTGTGATATCTTTGATCATTTCGCCTGCGGCTTCGGCTTCTTCGCTTATCAGGCTTTCATTGACAGCAGGCCAGGCCTGGGTGTGCACACTCGCATCATCGAACCTTGAGTACATCTCTTCTGCAAAGAAAGGTATGAATGGAGCCAGCAAAAGGGAAAGGGTTCTGGTCGTTGTATAAAGCACATACTGGGCTGCTTTCCTTCCTTCCTTATCTTCACCGTAGAGCCTTCCTTTTACAAGTTCCAGATAGTTGTCTGCAAGGACTTCCCAGGCAAAGCCCCGGATAGCCTTGAAAGTAGAATCGAACTGATAAGCATCCAGCTCCTTTGTAGTGGTTTCTATAAGCCTGTTAAGCTTGCTAAGGAGCCACCTGTCAATGGTATAGAGAGAATCAAGAGGGAAGTTTTCGGCATCTTCAGGCTCAAAGTCCTTCAGGTGGGACATTGAGAATCTGTATATGCTCCACATCTTCTGCAGGAAACGTGATGCTGAGACCACATCTTTCCAGCGGAACATCACATCAGAACCAGTGGAACCTCCAACAGCGCCCCACTGCCTGAAAGCATCGGCACTGTACTGTGTGGTCACTTCTTCGGGAGAGATAACGTTTCCGAGGGACTTGCTCATCTTATGTCCGTCGGGTCCAAGGACCATTCCATTGATAACTATGGAGTCCCAGGGTCTCTTCCCTTCAAGTGCCAGGCTTCTCAGAATGGTGTAGAAAGCCCAGGTCCTTATGATGTCATGCCCCTGAGGGCGGATCTGTGCAGGCAGGCGGAGGTCGTGTTCGCTTTCCCAGCCGCTGACATGTAATGCCGTAATAGAAGAGTCCATCCAGGTATCCAAGACATCGGTTTCGGGTTCGAATTCAGTTGAACCGCAGGCACAGGCTTTCTTTGGTGCATTTTCGTTCGGGTCAATCGGGAGCCAGCTTTCTTCGGCAATCATGACTTCGCCGCACTTCTTGCAGTACCAGATCGGGATCGGGGTTGCAAAGATCCTCTGCCTGGAGATGCACCAGTCCCATTCCATAGTGCCTGTCCAGTTCTGGAGCCTGACTTTCATGTATTCAGGATACCATTTAATCTCATCTGCGGCTTTCAGGATGTCTTCATGGTTGATTTTTACGAACCACTGGGGCTCGGAAAGGATTTCTATAGGGGTATCGCAGCGCCAGCAGAGCCCGACATTCTGCTCAAGAGGCTTCTGGTCATAGAGGAAGCCTGCGGCTTTAAGGTCGGAAATGACAGCCTGCCTGCATTCGGGAATGCTCATGCCTTCATACTTGCCTGCAGCTTTTGTCATCTTGCCCTGCTTGTCGATGGCTTTTACGAGAGGTAATCCGTACTTAACCCACCAGCGCACGTCCTGCTTGTCTCCGAAAGTACAGATCATCACAGCGCCTGTACCGAATTCGGGTTCAACAGCTTCGTCAGCAATCAGTTTCACTTTCTGTCCGAAAATTGGCACTGTAATTTCTTTGCCTATATACTGGCTGTAGCGTTCATCTTTGGGGTTAACTGCAACTGCAACACAGGCTGCCATCAATTCCGGCCTGGTGGTTGCGATGTTTACCTTGTCGAAGTGGACAAAATTAAGTTTTGTCTGCCCCTGGTCATACTCAACTTCCGCAAAAGCAATGGCAGTTTCACAGCGGGGGCACCAGTTTACAGGGTGGTCTTCGTGGTAAATATGCCCGCCGTTGTACATCCTGACAAAGGACTTCTGTGTCTTTACGAAGTATGAGGGCTCCATGGTGACGAATTCGTTGCTCCAGTCCACTGAGAATCCCAGGCGCAGCATTGTCTGGCGCATCTTGTCAATGTTTCCTGCAGTAAGTTCTCTGCACATCCTGCGGAATTCGGCTCTCGGGACCTGGTTTTTCGTAATCCCGTGGATTTCTTCAACCTTGACTTCGGTTGGCAGGCCGTGGCAGTCCCAGCCCTGGGGAAACATCACGTTATATCCGCGCATGCGTTTGTACCTGGCGACAAAGTCGATGTAACACCAGTTGAGCGCGTTTCCGATATGGAAATTACCTGTAGGATATGGAGGTGGGGTATCAATAATATACTGGGGGCGGGTATCTTCTCCCCAGTTAAAGTGGTACATGGAGAGGTTCCATTTCTCCATCCACTTTTTCTCAACCTCATTTGCATTATATTCTTTTGGAATTTCTGATTCTGTCATAAAGACACTCCGTGATTGAGAAATGAGTGTAAGAATTTCTTTGGTTTTAGAGTGCTTGCGATTATTTAAATATATCTGGTTTAGAACAAAATGTTAATTTCTTACTGTTCAACGATTGTCAGGAATATAAATCTGTTATAAATCTGTTTTTTGTTGATCGCATTTCTTTATCCGAAAACCGACTTACAGGCTATCAAAAGGAGTCAGCTAATATCAATCAGGCTACCGGATTGATATTTGTTTGTGGGCTCTATCCTGCAGCCCTTCTAGGCTGTAATCCTCCGACTTTGAGCAATAAAAACAGATCTTTCAGTTTTACTTGATAACTTAAATTTCAAAAGGCGCTATTCAGTAGTGGAATTCTTTATGAAAGGAAAAAATGTTTTAAATCAGTATGTGTAACGTTTATTGAATTGAATCTCTTATTATGCTTTTCAGAATATGGTTGCTAATCAATTTATGGACGATATAACCAGATAAACGGTGGAAAATTTATGTGCTTGTAAATAGTTAGTTTGGCTCAGTTGTCTTTCTCATTATATCTATCATTTCATCAGGCCTGAAAGGTTTTACTATGAAACCCATAGCACCTGTTTTCATTGACTCTGTTATTACGGCCTGCTGACCAGGAGAAGAACACATTATCATTTCTTCGCCTTCTCATGTACTGTGTTTTTCCTTTTATGCATATCTCCAGGCATCCCGGATATGCATGGCATTCATTCCAAGGCTCTGAGGTGGATAGATATCATTTTCGGGCGTATCTCCGATAGACAGCACTTCCCGGGGTTCAAGCCCGAGACCGTCGAGAGCCATTCTGAAGAGCCGGGTGTCAGGCTTCTTGATACGGTGGTCAGAAGACATAATTACGAAATTAAATCTGTCGTACAGTCCCAGGAAGCGGAGCTCCTGTTCCGTAAATACTCTCTGAGCATTGGAAACAATACATTTGGGAATGTTTCTGTATTTCTCAAGCAGGCGGAGGCTCTGCGGGTAAGCTTCCAATTTCTTTAAAGATGCAGTTCTGAAGACCTTGGCCGTTTCAATTCCAAGCCAGTAGGGATCGATTTCTCTAAAAGCGTTTTCTGCACAGATCTCGGCAAAGATCTCTTCTATGCGGATATCAGGGTGCTGCTGGCCTGAATTCCCAAGCCTGCCTATAACTTTCCACCTGTACTCTTCTCTGAGCCGGTCGGGTTCTATCCTTACCCCCTGATAGAGTAACCATTTGCTTACTCTCTCGTTTGTCTCCTGGCTTTTTTCGTCAGTTTTGATATCAATAAGGGTTTTGTAGCAGTCAAAAATTAAGCCTTTGATTTTTCCGTTCTGGAGCATAAAGCGTCCTCTTTTGTTTTTTATCTCTGAGTTTTTTGGGTCTTTTCTATGTCTATCTTCTATCAATCTAGATATTTATTTTTTAATATATAGATATTTCGCAAATACTCATGTTGGATCTAAATCTAAATATATAGTTCCTCATGACTATATATCTTCCTCCTGTAATTCTGAAAATAAGGCGAGGTTGAAGGTAAAATCTGGGACATTGTACAGAGATTCCGGAGTAGGGCCTTGCGTCAGAAAATACCGGTCTGCTGTGGTCTGGTGGGATCCGTCTGTCCGAAGAAAAGAGCTGAAAGGCATCGCCTGAGAATTCGGCAGATGCTTATGAAAAAAAAAGGTGCGCTGGATTATTGATTGCGGGATAAAATACCCAAAAATGGGTTGCCCTTCATTTTTAAAAATCTGCCCGTTTTTTTGGAATCAATCCGTTATCCCGTAATGTTTCCAGGCTTCTTGAATGGTCATTGCCTGCATCCCGAGCTTTCTGGCTGGAAGTATCTCGTTTTCGTAAGAGTCTCCAAGGGACATAACACATTTGGGCTCAAGCTCAAGTTCCATCCTTTTTAGCGCGGTCATAAAAAGCCTGAGGTCAGGTTTTTTGTACCCAAAGTCGGATGAGAATATAACAAAATCAAAGTAGTCATAAAGCCCGAGGAACCTGAGTTCAAGTTCGGAAAAGACTCTCTGCCCGTTGGAGATTATGCACTTGGGTATATTTATGCAGTGCTCTATCAGCTTTATGCTCTGAGGGAAGGGGCGGAGTTTCCGGATAGAAGCCGCCCGAAAGACCCTTGAAGTCTCAATTCCCAGGCTTTTTTCTTCTATTTTCCAGATCGCGTTTTCCCGGCAGATCTCGGCAAAGATTTCCTCAACCTTTACTTCGGGGTATATCTCCCTTGAGTCCTCCATCCTTTCTTTGACCTTAAACATATATGTGTCCCAGAGCTTTTCCGGCTTTATCTTTACGCCATGATAGGCAAGCCATGCGCTTACGGTCTCATAAGTCTCGATTGTGTGTTCGTCGGTATGGATATCGATAAGCGTCTGGTAGCAGTCAAAAATAACTCCCTTTATCTGACAGCTCTCAAATGTATCTTCCCCTGCTACTGAAGGATCGCCCAGAAAGGTGACAGTTCCCTCACCTGAATCAGATTCATTATTTGCTGAAATGTTCTTGCCTCCCATATCCCCTTAATAATTGTTTTCGATCTCCTTAATTTTACCTTCTGTCTTCTATTTTGTCTCCGATCTTAAAGTTTTCTTATTACCTTAATTCCCTCTATTTATTGCACCTAAACATTCACGTGCTTCTCTTATCAGGTAATTCCTGTACTCGCTCTGGTGAAGCCTTGCAGAACGGAGCAGCCCTATACTCATGAAAAAAGGCAAAACTCTGGTAATGCGGTAAAAGTCCTTTTCTCCGCGGCTGTATTCCCAGAGGAAGTTCCCTATATACGGCTCGGCTTTCCAGCCTCCTCCTTTGCGTAATTCGAATTCATTCTTAAGTTCTGCAGTAAGGATTCCCAGGTCTCTTACAGGATGTGCCTCTAACCAGGAACTCTCAAAATCAATAGCATAGGGCTTTCCTTTGCAGAAAATATAATTTGAAGGAGTAACGTCCCTGTGGACCATACAGCCGTGCTCACGGTCAAGCCAGGAACTGTGCCACCATTCTCCAAGGAGTTTGTTAAAAGTCTCTCTCGTGCTGTAATCAAGTTTAAGGTGGTCCATGACTTCGTGAAAATTTCTGAATTCGTTTTCTTTGTTATAAGAAGACTGTGTGTTTTCATGCAGCTTCCTCAGCATATGGGCAACTGCAGCCAGTTTTGCATACAGGTCCTCTTCGCGTTTAAGGTACCAGCCCAGGGATTTTCCGGGTATGTGTTCGGTTACAAGGACACAGTTAAAATCTTTCCTTACTGCCAGGGGCTTTGCAACATCTATTATCGAAGCTGCTTTTTTCAGGTTTCGGTACTCGTTCATCATGCCTTTATAGGGATTGTAAGCTTTCAGCTTCCCTGTGGGTTCGGCAAAAAATTTTGCCATTACGCTGAAATGTTCTCCTTTAAACTGATACCTGCAGACAGTATGAGAGGAATTGTACTTAAAAACGTTTACACAGCACTGTTTGTTGCGAATCCTGTTTCCGACAACCTCTTCTACAAGCCAGTCCCTGAACGGGTCTCCAGGGTACAGAGTATTGACATGGCGATTTGCCACTTCAAATCAACCCCATTTTTCCAGAAATAACCTCAACAATATTTTGCTTCATAGTTTATCTCTTTACTTAAGCGGCTGTATCTCCTATTTAATCGGCTGTGAATCCAAATTTTGACAGTATTGCTGATAATAATCATGAAATTTAGTACGGCAACGAAATTAGACATCTGTCAGAATCTCATGAAATTTAGATATTCCTGAAACCCGGCTCTTAAAAAACCAGTGTAATAAAAGGCAGTTATACTCGAAACCCTGTAATAATCAACATAACCAGTTACAGGATTTGATTTTATGGCTTTGAATCTTCAACGCTGTCAACAGTATACTATAACCCGTGTATCTTATATTATTATTGGTGTTTCAATAAGGAGTTTTATCCTCATCTTTCAAAATCAGGTCCGCCAACATCGGCTGTGTTATTGTATCCTCGCTCCTCCCAGTAACCTCTGTAAGGTGAGTCTCTGAGTTCGATCCTTAATATCCATTTTGCCCATTTATACCCGTACTTATCCTCAGCCACAAGCTGAAGGGGAAATCCTCTTTCAGGCGGCAGGGTAACATCGTTCAGTCTGTATGCGAGTATGATGTCTTTTTCCAGCAAATAGTCTTTAGTTTGATAAGGACAAAATTACAATCCTCCAATCCATGCAACGTCATTCGCTGCACTGAGTCTTTCTTGTCCCGCTCGACGGAGGAGAGCGATCTTTCCCGTAATAAATAAGAAGAAAAAAGAAAGCTAAAATTAATCGCCAGAAAGTCAAAAGATGAATGAAGCGATAAAAACCAGCTAAGAGCTAAAAAACTAACAATTAAAAAAAACTGACATGAAAGGGCTAAATGAAACGGGATTTAACTGTATTATTTAACCGCACCAGAGGGTAAAAGAAGGTTTTCTCAGGCTAAACGGAGTGTTTTTGACGATATTCAGTTTAACATAGGAAAGTCAGAAGTAAAAATAAAGAAGAACCCGGAAAGCTGCAGATGGAAGAGAAAAGCTAAAAAAGTAAGCCTGAATTATTTTCAGGCTTCATCATATCCTATTTCTTCTTTTGTAAGGTAGCATGCAGGGTCGTCTGCCCAGACGTTTCCGTATACGGCTTCGGCTCTTACTCTAAAGTTTCCGTTGCAGACATCAAACCATTTGCATTTTGCACAACGGTCTCCGTGTGCCTGGATAAGGGGCTTTCTGTTCTTGAGCCCTGCCATGAGTTCATCCCCGAGGTCGGTCCAGATCTCGCTGAAAGGCCTTTCCCGCACGTTTCCGAAGGAATAGTGCCTCCAGAACTGGTCTGCGTGAACCGAACCGTCCCAGGACACGCATCCTATCCCTATTCCTGAAGAATTGCCCTGGTTCATGGAAAGAAGCTCAAAAATCTCGGCAGCCCTTTTCGGGTTTTCGTTCAGCATTTTCAGGTAAATGTAGGGGCCGTCGCAGTGGTTGTCCACGGTAAGGACTTCTGCAGGAAATCCTTTTTCGTGCAGTTTTTTTGTCCTTTCCATAATGAGGTCCACAGCCTGCCTGGACTCTTCAAGGGAGAGGTCTTCGTCCACCATTTTCGAGCCCCTGCCTGCATAGACCAGGTGGTAGAAGCATATCCTCGGGATATTTTCCTGCTCAAGCAGGTCAAAGATAGCAGGGATATCCTTTACATTTTGCCTGTTGATCGTGAAGCGGAGCCCTACTTTTATGCCTTCTTCCTGGCAGTTGTGAAGGCCCCGGAGGGCTGCATCAAAAGCCCCTCTCATGCCCCTGAATTTGTCGTTTGTCTCTCTTATGCCGTCAAGGGAGATTCCTACATAAGAAAGCCCTACCTCTTTTAGCTTTTTTGCAAGAGGCCTGTCTATGAGGGTCCCGTTTGTAGAAATAACTGCTCTCATCCCTTTTTCGCGCGCATAGGCTGTAAGTTCGGGCAGGTCTTTCCGCATTGTGGGCTCGCCACCCGAGAAGAGCATAACCGGAGAGCCAAAGGCTGCAAGGTCATCAATAAGGGCTTTTCCCTCTTCTGTAGAGAGCTCGTTTTTAAACTCCTCATCTTTTGCCTGAGCATAACAGTGGACACATTTCAGGTTGCAGCGGTGTGTCATGTTCCAGACTACAACCGGCTTTTTATCTTTTGAAAACTGCAGAAGGTGAGAGGGAAGCCTCTTAGAGTCCCTCCCATAACGAAGGGCGTCAGAAGGCTCCACGACTCCGCAGTAAAGTTTTGAAATGCCTATCATGTAGATCCGTCAAAATTGAGATTGTTTTCCAGAAGTATTAAGTATTGTTTTATTAAGTATTGTTTTTTGAACCGGCTTTAAGGCTGTGAACCGGCTTTAGAGCTGTTTTTCACAGCTCTTTTTTCATAGCTTTTATCAATGCTTCAAATGTGAACTCATCAGGGATTACGTTTGCATTGACCCCGTGTTTTTTCAGGGTATTTCCCGTAGGGGTACCGATTGCACCCACAACAGCCCTGCTGAGAGCCTCTTTTACAGCCTCTGATTCTCCCAGGTTTTCCGCGTGCCTCATAAAACCTTTAACCATCATGGAGCTTGTAAAGGCAAAAGCGTCAACCTCTCCTGCAAGGGTGCGTTCTATGAGCTCTTTCTGGGCTTCACCTTCAGGGATAGTGAGGGTATACACATGAGTCTCGTAAACCGTTGCCCCGCACTTCTCAAGGCCTTCGATTAAGACTTTTGCCCCATAAGCACTTCTAGCAAGGTCAACAGTTTTTCCTTTAACTTCCGGGCAGAGAGCTTCTACGATCCCTTCGGAACTGTAGTCCGCAGGCAGGAAAGAATTTTCAATTCCTATTTTTACAAGCTCTTTTTCCGTGTTCGGACCAATTGCTATTACTTTGCTTTTTTTCAGAGCTGAGATGAAGCTCTCTTTTTCTGCATTCGAGAGTTTGTCCAGTGTGAAAGTTATTCCGTTTGCACTTGTGAATACAATGTAATCTGAAATCCCGTCAATGACCCTTTTTACAAAAGGCTCGAACCCTTCATCCTTTATTCCTTCCAGCTTTATCATCGGGACATATAAGGGCTCAAAACCGTACTCTCTGGCAATTGCTTCTGATTTTTCCCTGTAGCTTTCAGGCCTCATGATTGCAAGCACGGGAATTTTCTCTTCTGCCATATTTACCTACTCCTATCACTTTATGGGTTAAAACTCCGCATCAGTAATCTGTTCTCCGAGGATATCGTGCAGGTTAACGACATCTCCCACAACTGTGATGGCAGGGGCTTTTACTTTTCTTTCTTCTGCCAGGTCAGCGATGTTTTCAAGGGTTCCCACGGTTACCCTCTGGTCAGGTCGGGTCCCCCTCTCTATTACTGCAACAGGGGTTTTTGGGTCTTTGCCGTGCTTTATAAGCTCTTCGGTGTTTCGCCTGAGCATCTTTACGCCCATGAAGATTACAATTGTCCCGTTGAATTTTGCCAGGGTCTTCCAGTCGAGTCCGCTTTCTTCTTTTGTTGGGTCTTCGTGTCCGGTTATGAAGGTGACCATCGACGTGCTTTCCCTGTGGGTTACAGGAATTCCGGCATAAGCAGGCACTGCGATTGCGGATGTGATCCCGGGAACGACTTCAAATTCTATGCCTTCTGCTACAAGCACCTCGGCTTCTTCTCCTCCCCTTCCGAAGACGTATGGGTCTCCTCCTTTCAGGCGGACTACCATTTTGCCTTCCTTTGCCTTCTGAACAAGCACTTCGTTGATCTCGGACTGGGTCATGGTGTGGTTGCCTGCATATTTTCCCACATCAATCTTCTCTGCACTTTCCGGCATTGAGCTCAGAATTGCTTTTCCGGGAAGCTGATCATAAACAATGACTTCAGCATTATCAATCAGCCGGCGGGCTTTCAGGGTAAGGAGCTCAGGGTCACCTGGACCAGAACCCACAAGATAAACTTTTCCATAATTTCCTGACATGTGACGACGGTTCCTTTTTCTTCATTTGTAATTGGTGATAAGCAGTTCTCTTCATCATTATCCAGATAGATGGCTCATATCCAGATAGATGGCTCGAACCTGTATAGATAAATTCCATTACAGGATAGTTTCTTCTGGGGAAGACCATCTTCTAAGAAGAGAGGTTTGACAGAAACGCAAATCTGTAGGGTTTAAAGAGCTTTTATAATAAATAGTATCCCATCTTTCCTGAGTTTTATTGCGAAACTTCTATATATTGTATATTATACTTCTATTCTCGAATTTCCCGGGCATCCTTTTACTGTCCGGTCCTTAGTATAAACTGGTAAGGTGAGCAGGAATCAATAAATACTCCAACTGGTAAGGTGAGCAGGAATCAATAAATACTCCGGATGTAATCAGTGAATTCTTTATAATCAGCCAGTCCATCATACATGAGTAATCGTCATATCAATCAGTATTCATCATAAATCATGAGTTTAATCAGTGAGTTCATCATGCTTCGCATAACTTTTCTTGGCACTGGAGGGTCTCTCCCGACCCGCAACAGAAATCCGTCAGCAGTAATGGTCAACAGAGAGGGGGAGCTTATACTCTTTGACTGCGGAGAAGGCACCCAGCAGCAGATGATGAGGGCAAAAACAGGGATGATGAGCCTGTCCTCTATTTTTATCAGTCATTTCCATGCCGATCATTTTCTGGGAATTCCGGGTCTGATCCAGACCATGTCTTTTATGGGCAGAAAAGAGCCTCTCATGATTTATGGACCAGCCGGGACCCGGGAATTTACCGAGCTCTTCAAGGCTCTTGGTTATTTCAACCTCAAATACGAAATTAGGGGCATGGAACTGAAACCCGGGGATATTGTCGAAGGGGAGGGGTATTTGATTCGGGCTTTAGGGACAGAACACAGCGTACCAAGTCTTGGCTATGCCCTTATTGAAAACCTCCGCCCCGGTCGTTTTAACAGGGAAAGAGCAGTAGAGCTCGGTGTCCCTCCCGGTCCCCTTTTTGCGAAACTTCAGAAGGGCAGCCCTGTAGAGGTCAGCGGAAAGGTCGTAAAGCCCGAAGAAGTCGTAGGAGCTCCAAGACCTGGAAGGACAATAATATACTCCGGGGATACCAGACCCTGTGAAGCAGTGCTCGAAGCCAGCAGGGATGCCGACCTTTTAATCCATGACGGCAGCTTTGCCGACGAGATGGCAGACTGGGCGGTAGAGTCCATGCATTCGACAGCAGGTGAGGTAGCAGCTCTTGCAATGGAGGCAGGGGTCAGGAAACTGGTCCTTACTCATATCAGCTCACGCTACACCGATGATGTGGAACCTATCATGAAGGATTCGAAAAAAGTATTTGAAAATGTTATTGTAGCCGAAGATCTGATGGAACTTGAGGTGCCTTATCGGCCCGAGTGAATCGGGTACTGAGGGATTTATAAGTGATTTCGTTTTTTAAAAACAGGATTTAAAAGTAGATTAAATCCTCTTAAGGAAATAAGCCTGTAGGATGAATCTTTATCCGAACCAGGTTTTAATCTAACCATATTTCAGTTCCAGGCTGTTCAAACAAGTGTCCAGTCAAGTTGTTTGTCTTCAGCATCATAAAGTGTAACTCTCATTGTCTTGTCTTCTATTTCATAGATCGGTTTGACTCCAAGGTAGAATATGTCCCCCGGGTTGATTTCGGTTTCTCCGCTAACCCTTCCAAAATACACTCTTCCTTTTGTGTCTATTTCTTCGACTGTTACACCTTTCCAGGCCAGGTTCTTGATCACATTTATGACTTTGCATTTAAAACGATCTACTTCACGTATTTCATTCATGGGAATCCCTTTTAAATCTTGTTTCGGGTATAGTTAAGACTTCGCTTAAATATGATTTCTGATAGAAAAATAACGATTTCTGTACATAAAGCTATCCCAGAGGCTTTAGCAGAAATAGTTTTTTTAATTTTTCTTAAAGTTTTTTCCATGAAATAAAAAAGAAGAGAATGCCTGTAAAAATTAATAGAAATGTAATATTATAATAGAGAGAAAGTAAACAGGCACTTTCCCTTCAGTTCTTGTTTTTAGTTTATACGTACAGGTGAGTCGGGTCCGGGGTGAAATCCTTCCTGCCCAATCTTGCAAGGGCTTTTTCAAAGTCTTTGCCTGTGACAATCTCCCTGTCTTCGATGATTGCCTGATGCAGGGCTGTTTTAAGGATTTTCTCGACAATATCTCTGCCTGAAAGCCCTTTTGCCTTCTTTGCAAGTGCCTGAAAATCACATTCCTCTACATTCAGGGGGAAGGTTTTCACATTTGATTCCAGAATATGGACGATTTCTTCTTCCCCTGGCAGGACAAACTCTATTTCCTCTTCGAATCTGCTTCTTACGGCAGAGTCCAGGGAATTGATCCGGTTTGTCGAACAGATGGTACAGACCCCGTCGCGTTCAACTATTCCGTCCATTTCTGTAAGAAGGGCATTTACGATTTCGCTGACGTCTCCTCTTAGCTCCTGGAACCTTCTGTCGAGGGCTATGGCATCAAGTTCGTCAATAAAGATTATGCAGGGAGCTGTCTCTTCTGCGCGGTCATAAAGCTGGTGGATCTGGCGGGCTCCATCTCCTACATATTCCCCTATCAGCTGTGTGGCTTTGACAGGAATGATCGGCACATCTGTTTTGTTTGCAAGGGCTTTTGCAAGCATGGTTTTTCCTGTGCCTGAGGGACCGAAGAACAGGATATTTCTCGGTGCCCATTTCCCGAAGCGTTCGGGCTCTTCGAGGAAGCGTTCAATCAGCCTGCACTTCTGCTTTGCAAGTTCCTGCCCTATGACGTCTTCAAATGAAACATCACTTTTTATTTCTGAAGAGGACGAAATCCCTGTTTCCTCTTCGGTTACGATAATCGACGTTGAGCTGCCTATTATGGATTCTGCGGGTTCCACATCTATAATGCGGTATGCAAAGTCCGGGAACATCCTCTTGTCAAAGAGATAGTCTCCTTTGCGGGCAACGTATCCGCTCCACTGCTCCCGTGCATAGAACTCAAAGACATCCCTGTTTTCAATAACCGGGTACTCTTCCATCATGCCGCTCAGGGGATATCCTTCAGGCTTCAGGATAAGAAGTTCGGATGTTGACTTCCCAAACTCGGTATTGTTCTCGTGAGTCTTTTTCGCATTCACTCTTTGTGAGACTGGTCGCACTTTGTTATCAACTCGAATACTTTTCTATACCCTATAGTGACCTGAGGGGATAATAAAATTAACCCATGATCCAGCCCTGAGATTCGATTACGAAAGCCTTCTCCTTACTCTGTAAATAAGAATTTTTTCCGTGAAAGTCATTTTTTTCTGAATGTTCTTTTCTGCTTTATCTGAAATCATTATAACTTCAGGTAACCATTATATATTGAGATACTCAATTACAGATGTGCATCCTGAAGGATATCATATTGATGTAAAATATTTATAGGAGTACGGATAAAGAGCTTATTGATTAAAACCTGTTTGAACAAACGATATGCAGGCCTTAATGAGTAGTCTATTTAAGTAAAGAGGCTTTCATAACGGGTTCTTTGTATACCCTTCAGATCTATTCATTACATTTACAAATGAAATTGATCAGAGGGAAAGCTAATATATTAGATCAATAATATAAATATTTTAATTATCAAATTAAACTATTTTCCAGAATAGTTAAAACTGGTAATTAATCCAGTGTACTGCCTAATTAACATATTTGTATTGTAGTATATTCGTAGAAATTTGAACAACGTAAAAAAACTTAAGCATCTAAGTTAGTTCCAGAGTATGATTTGTATGTTTACTATGGAGAACACGGAAGGTTTCGACCAGAAAACTCTTGACAAAATGAACGCTGAAGTCAAAAAGACTATGAGCAAGCACGACCCAAAGTCGAAAGATTATAAGAAAATCTGCGAACAGGTTGAGGACCAGGTCTTCGACAAGTACTGTTCTGAGATATTCAGACCCTCTCTTAAACTGTAACTCTTGCCGCTGGATAAACTTATCCCGGTAAGTTTTTATTTTTTTGTTCTATTTTTTATTTTTTCAGCCTTTAACTAATACACTATTTTTATCCAGTTATATTGCAAATATGTGATCATGTCTTATGTTTGATCTGATTGACTATAATATAGGGATCTACAATCAGAACCTCGACCTTCTTCCTGGTATTTTGAAAAGTCTTACAGGAGACGAACAGATCCTTTTCGTCATAACCCTTGAGAATGGTGGAGAATTATACGCATGGGGCACCACGGATAATGCGGAATTCGTTGAATTCGAAAAACTGGAGGCATTAACCGATCAGGAGCCGTCATCAACAGTCAGGAGTGATGAAGCAACGGTTCGCTCAATTATTGAATCTTCTTTCCCTGTACAGGAGTTCAACAAGGCTGTGAAATCCGGCAAGCTGACGGTTGAAGATGCAATTTTTCTGCAAAAACTTATGCTCTGGGCAATAAATGTGGGGATTGCTGACATTTTTATGTAAATTCTGCTCTAGTTATCGCCGGTCCTTCTTGAAGAGTTCTTCTTGAAGATAATAAAAATATGGATTTTTCAGTCTATAAGAATTTCAACACATACTCTCATATTTTTTTTAAAATTTTATATCTATTGAGAACTTTTTTATATCCTTTCTTCTTATTTTCAATTATGGTTTCTTGCAGTAAAAATAGAATTCTGAGTTTATTATTATCAGTGCTTTTGCTTGCTCAAATAACAGGTGTAGCCTCCAGTGCGGGTGATATTACACCTGCCGGTACCTATACAACTTCTATTAATTCCAGTGCAGAGAACGATCTTTATTCCGAGTTGAGTGCCCAGATGAAGATTTACAACGAGAACTTTGATAATGTTCCCGTGCTTGTTCAGAGGCTGGTTGGAAGTGAGGAGATTGCCGCGAAAATAAAGCTTAACAATGGTGAAATGCTCTATGTAACTGCACTTATGAATGGTGGAAAAGTAGGAGACTTTTACAGTTATGACACACCCAATGATCCGAATTCAAAGTTCGGTCCTACCATAACTATTGAAACAGACGAAGAAACGATAAGAGAGATACTTAATTCGGATGATCCTTTGAGAAAAGCCGTAGAGAATATGAATGAGGGTTCTCTCAATGTGGAAATCAAGGGTTTCTTCCGAAAGACCGTGCTATGGAGTATACAGCAACTGTATTCATAAGCCCTGAGAGTATTCACAACTCCACAAAACAGGCTTGAATAAACTCAAATAAAAAATAAATTGAATTGACAGAGTAAATCTGGATAACTGATTATGCAGGAGATTCCCCTCCTTACTCCATCAGGGAAAAGGAGGGTTTTTTGCCTCTTTTTCAGACTTTAGTTGAATTCTCAGTGCTTAACCACTTCTCCGGGAAGTGTGGCTCTTCCTTTTTCCATTACCACACCTATATTTATGCTTGTATTGATTCCCGTATGCACATCGTCTCCCATGATCACGCCGAGTTTTCTTCTGCCTGAGTCAATAATCCTGCCTTTGAGCATTACCTTTATGTTTTTCCCGTCGTGGCGGAGGTTTGCAACTTTCGTACCGGCTCCGAAATTGCAGCGGCGCCCTATTATACTGTCTCCCACGTAACTCAGATGTCCTACGTGAGTGCCTTCCATAACAACTGTATTCTTAACTTCCACGGCATTTCCTATTCTGACGCGGTTGCCCAACGCTGTTGAAGGGCGGATATAACAGTTAGGCCCGATATCGCAGTTCTCTCCTATTATCACAGGTCCCTCGATATAAGCCCCGCTCCGGATAAGAGATCCCTTTCCGATTGAGACCTCCCCTTTTAAAGTAACGTTTGGCTCAACAGTACCCTGGCAGCTGCCTTTCAGAGTTTTTAATAAGTGCTCGTTTGCTTTCAGGAGGTCCCAGGGATACCCTATGTCAATCCAGCTTTCTTCGAGAGGGCTGTAACCTACAGGAGCTCCGCTGTCGATCAGCATCTGGATGGAGTCTGTGATCTCAAATTCGTTTCTCACGGAAGGCTGGGTCCTGTCAATAAAGTCAAAAATGGATTCTCTGAAAAGGTAAATTCCTGCGTTTGCAAGTTTGGTCGGTGGGTTTTTCGGCTTTTCAATTATCCTGATTACTTTACCATTCTTGGTTTCAAGCACTCCGAAATCCGAGGGGTTTTCCACCTCTTTTACGCAGATAACAGCTTCTTCTTTTCTCGAGACAAGGGCTTTTAAGTCCTTCTGCCCGATGAGCATATCTCCGTTAAGTACAAGGAATGCTCCTTCAACATGCCCTCTGGCATAACCTATAGCATTTGCAGTCCCTAACTGCTCTTTCTGCTGCACGTACTCGATGCTCACTCCCCATTTGCTACCGTCCCCAAAATGAGCTTTTATCTGCTCTTCAAGGTAGCCGGTAATGAAGACAAAGCCCTCGATACCTGCTTCTATGGCCGAATTCAGGATATGCTCAAGTATCGGTTTGTTTGCTACCTGAAGCATCACCTTCGGGCAGTCGGAAGTAAGAGGCTCCATCCTTGTGCCTTTGCCTGCCACAAGGACAACAGCTTTCATTTAAGCGCCTCCTTCGCTATCTTTTCTGCCATCTCATAAATTCCGTCCACGTTTTCGCGGGCTTCTGCGGTAATCCTTACTTTCGCTTCCGTACCCGAGGGGCGGACAAGCACCCAGCCGTCTTCAAGTTCCACACGGATGCCGTCAATATCAAGGACTTTTCCGAGCGGTTCCAGTTTTGCTTTTACCTTTTTCATGAACTCTGCTTTCTTTTCATTCGGACAGGCTAGAGCGCCTCTCTTTGTGGCATAAACTGGAAGTTCTGCCCTGAGTTCACTCAGCTTCTTTTCCCCGACAATTTCAACAAGTTTTGCAGCTGCATAAATCCCGTCCGGGCAGTAAGAGATCTTCGGGAAAATCCAGCTTCCTGAAGGCTCTCCGCCATAGATTGCACCGTACTGCTTTATGCCCTCTGCAACATAAACGTCCCCTACTCTTGTCCTTATGATTTCCGAGCCTTCAAGATAATCATCTACCATCATGGAGGTGTCCACAGGCACTACAACAGACCCTTTTTTATCCTCGCATTCAAAACGCCCGAATATTGCAAGCAGCTCGTCCCCGGACACGAAATTGCCCTTTTCATCCACTGCCATCATCCTGTCTGCGTCCCCGTCATGTGCTATTCCAAGGTCGGCTCCGAAATCAACAACTGCCTTTTTAAGCAGTGAGAGGTTCTGTTCGTTGGGCTCGGGGTTTCTTGCCGGGAAATGCCCGTCAGGCTGGGAATTCAGAGTTATTATCTGACAGCCAAGTTCCTGCAGGAGATAAGGGGATATTGTGCTTCCAGCTCCGCATCCGCAGTCAAGAACCACACGCAGCTTTGAATCTCCTACAAGTTCTTCGATCATATGCATGTGATCCCGGATGGCATTCTCGTCTTCAGCAATTTTTCCTATTAAGTTCCAGGGAGCCAGCGAAAAGTCTCCTTTTTCAATGGCTTCTTCAATTTCTTCCTGCTGGGCTGAATCAAAAGCCATACCGTCAGGGTTCCACAGCTTTATCCCAACATACTCTGAGGGGTTGTGTGAAGCTGTAACCATTACGCCGCACTCATATTTCCTGGCTGCATATGCAAGGGTGGGAGTGGTTACCATGCCCACTTTGGTGACATCGCAGCCTGCTGCAGTCAGCCCTGCAACAAGGGCGTGCTCGATCATGGGAGCCGAAACCCTGGGGTCTCTTCCTATAACCGCAGTTTTTTTCCGGCTTCCGAGAACAAGCCCTACCTGCAGTGCAAGTTCAGGCGTTACTTCCTTGTTGACTATACCTCTAATTCCTGAAGATCCGAAGAGTTTCATAAATCCCACTCCATATTTCATGAAGTTAAGTTCTGTTCTGAAAGCTTATTTTCCTTTACTGATCTGTTTAAGTTCCAAACCCTGAATTTCTAAGTTTTTGCTATTACTCTACAGTGACACTCTTTGCAAGGTTGCGGGGTTTATCAATAGCGCAGTTCCTGGCAAGGGCAGTGTAGTAAGCAAGCAGCTGAAGCACAACAACACTCAAAAGTGGAGCCAGCAGTTCATCACTTTGCGGAACTCTAAGGACAACATCCGCATATTTTGCTATTTCTGTATCATTGATATTGGCAACTGCTATTACATAAGCGTCCCTGGCTTTCACTTCTTTTATGTTGCTGAGCATCTTATCATAAGTCTGCCCTTTAGTGGCAATTGCAACTACAGGAGTCCCTTCGTCAAGCAGGGCAATAGGTCCGTGTTTCAGTTCTCCTGCAGCAAATCCTTCGGCATGCACGTATGAAATCTCCTTGAGTTTCAGGGCTCCTTCAAGCGCTATCGGGTAGCTCAGGTGCCTGCCAAGGAAGAAGTAGCTGTTTGCATGGGCAAAGTTCTCAGCGCATTCTTTTACCAGTTCTTTCTGGTTGAGAATCTGCTGAACTTCTCCCGGGACTTTTCTGAGTTCCGTGATGAAACTTTTTACATAATCGGGACTCAGCTTGCCCCTTACAAGAGCGAACTTTACAGCGAGAAGGTAAAGACAGATGAGCTGAGTACTGAAAGTTTTCGTGGCAGCAACTCCTATCTCAGGGCCTGCCCTTGTATACAGCACACTGTTTGCCTCTCTTGTTATCGTGCTTCCCACAACATTTGTGATTGCAAGGGTGGGACAGTTGTAAGACATAATCTCCCGCACGGCTGCAAGTGTATCAGCGGTTTCTCCTGACTGGGTAATCGCAATGGCAAGGGTACCTTCATTCATAACAGGGTTTCTGTACCTGTACTCAGAGCATATGTCAATGTCGCAGTGAATTCCTGCCAGCTGTTCAAACAGATATTTCCCGAGCAAACCTGCGTGCCAGGAAGTTCCGCAGGCGAGAATCTGAACCCTTGAAAGTTTCTTTATTTCATCTTCACTGAGGTTCAGTTCTTTTAAGTATATGGCTCCTTCAAGCTCCGAGACCTTTCCTGCCAGAGTATTATGGATTGCACTGACCTGTTCGTGGATCTCTTTCAGCATGAAATGCTCGTAACCTGCTTTTTCTGCAGCTTCAAAGTCCCATTCTATTTTTTCTATTTTCTTTTCTTTGAGGTTTCCTTCTTTATCAAACACCTTTACACTGTCGGGGGTCAGGACTGCAGTCTCATAGTCATCTACAAAGATTACATCCCTGGTATAATTCAGAAAAGCAGTTACATCAGATGCGGCAAAGTTTTCCCCTTTTCCAAGCCCTATAACAAGAGGGCTGTCCTTGCGGGCAAGCACAAGTTTTCCCTGCTCATCTGCAGAGAGTATTGCAAGAGCATAGGAACCTTCAATCTCCTTTAAAGCTTCTCTAAGTCCTGCAAGGAGGTCACACCGGGCTGTTTTTCCATCCGGGCTTCCATACATGTGTTTATGCAGAAGGTGTGCGACTACTTCTGTATCGGTTTCAGATTTGAATATGTAGCCTTCTCCAGTGAGCCGCTCTTTTAATGCCATGTAATTTTCAATAATCCCGTTATGCACCAGCGAGATTTTATCCGGGTTTCCTGAGTTGTGGGGGTGAGCATTTACCGTGCTTGGACGACCGTGAGTTGCCCAGCGGGTGTGTCCTATCCCGATAGTTCCTCCAAGGTTCTTCGGAATTTCGGATTCGAGATTTACGATTTTTCCCACTGCTTTGTGTGTTTCAATCCCGTTTCCAAGGACTGTAATCCCTGCCGAGTCGTATCCCCTGTATTCAAGTTTTTTAAGAGATTCTATAATTACCGGCGCAGCAGCATTTCGCCCTGCATATCCTACAATTCCACACATTTTTTAATCTCCCTCATATGAGCTTAGAGAACCACCGAATCACGGGACAGGTCTCTGTAAATGGTGTTTCCGGATTCTACCTGACAATTGACAGCAATCATTACTCCTGCTTTCACGAGCACCCTGCCTCCTATGCGGTTGTCGTCCCCAAGTATAGCGCCGAGCTTTGGAGCCTTGTGGATCTTGCTGTTAAGGTTTATCTCAAGGTTTTCCTTTTCCTCTGCAGTAAAACCGGGGCCAAGAGTATTATTGCTTCCAATTATAGAGTTCGAAATCTGTCCATGAGAAGAAATCCTGCAGTCATTCATTATGATACTGTTCTGTATCTCGGTAAAGGATCTTATGGACACGTTGTCTCCTATCGTGGTGGAGGGCAAAATTACTACATTAGGTCCTATATCACAGTTTTCCCCGATTACTACAGGACCTACAATATAAGTTCCGGAACGGATTCTTGTGTTTTTACCTATTGCAACTTTTCCGCGAATTATCACTCCTTCTTCAAGTTCTCCTTCCTGCTTCATGTTTTTGGGGGAATTTAGCACGATAGCATTTGCTTTCAGGAGATCCCATGCGTGAACCGCATCCAGCCATTTTGATTCTGTATTAACTGAGGTGACCATTTTTCCCTCATCAATCATAAGCTGGAGAGTATCGGTTATTGCATATTCTCCGTTTTCTGATATGGGGGTTTTTTCAATGGTTTCAAAGACCTGCGGCGTAAAAATATATATTCCGGTGTTTACAAAACGGCTTAAGCCTCCTGGCCTTTTTTCCAGAATCTGGGTGACTCTCTTCTTTTCTTTAATAACTACTCCATAACCTGCCGTATCTTCCATTCTTACGGTTAAGATGCTTGCATCGCCTTCATAGTTGTTAAGGAGGTCGGCTATGGTTTTGGGTTCTATGAGGTTGTCCCCGTTCAGGACAATGAATTCGGAATCTTCGGGGCTTATAAGTTTTTTTGCCTGTTCAATTGCATGCGCTGTACCTAGCTGGGCTTTTTGCTCGACATATGATATGTTCACCCCAAAGTTCAGCCCGTCTTCAAAATAGTTCATTATGCGCTCTTTTTCATACCCGACAACCAGGATGATCTCTTTGATCCCGTTTTTTTCAAGCGAAGATATGACATGTTCCAGAATAGGCCTGTTGGCGACAGGAAGCATTACTTTGGAACGAGTAAGAGTAAGAGGCCTGCATCGCAGTCCTTCCCCTGCTGCGAGGATAATAGCTTTCATAGAGTTAAAAAACATTTTTTAGAATTTATACATTCCCTTCAAAAACCGTTGGATTAATATATAAAACAGCATTTATACAATACGACTCTTTAAAGATATTTTTATATAATATTCCAATGAATTTCGGATCTATAAAAAGGGGAAAAATATATATAAGAAGTGGCGGCGTCTGCTTTAAAAAGTGAACTAAGTTCCATCTTTTCCAGTAATTCCGAAGATTATGGTGGTAAGTTTGAGTATTATTATAGCTGCAAATTAGAGGATGTTCCTATTACAACTGCTTCTTCAATGATTGCCTGAATTGTCAGTATTGAATATCCTGATGCCTGTAATTGTCAGAAACCTGATATAGTTTTGCTTACTTTCTGGAAAACTATATTATTGTGAAATGAGTCAGTTCTTAAAGTTCGAATACCTGAATGATATAAATATTTTTTATATTTTTTCAGCTGCCGAAGACACCTGACATCCCAAAATATATCAATATTAAGAAACAATCTATTCTAAAGTTGCTAGAAAAATTTTACAAAGTGACTGGTGTTACGGACAGTGTGATCAATACCTGCAAAACACTTTTTATTACAAAGTGCCTTGTGGACAGATCAACGGATGGCTGGCAATCTAAGGAGGACTGTAGAATAGCAAAACAGGGCTACTGATAGATAATTTTACTGTTTACTCTATTTAACAGATCCATTCGGTTACATAACCAATCAGTAAAAAAACATATAAGAAATTTGAGGCTAATTTCGAAGCAGAGGCAGGAGAACGAAAACCGGTTCTCCTGGGTGAAGCGGGACTGCCTTAAAAAGGATAAACTCGTTCCTCAAAATTGGGTTGAGTCTAAGAAGCAGGCACCTTTTCAGGCTTGCAGTTCGTTACAATTGTCTTAACAAGACAGCTGCTCCCTGCTGGAAGAATACTTTCACCCCGCGTCACTCAACTTTATATCCTCTGCTGCAGTAATTTAGAGTGCCTCACAATAAAAATATGATAACCATGAGGCTTGAGGAGAATGAAACATGAAACAAACGGCAGAATCCATTAGAGACCGGTTTATGAAACTTGGCATCGATGTGCCTGTTGAGGACATCGAAAGCAGACTCGACGAGCTGATTAAGAAGTTCAAGGTACCTTCAAATGAAGCGCAGCGCAGCGTAACAAACTACTTTTTGAAGAAATATTCTATTCCTAAAAATGAGTTTTATGTCAGGCAGGCTGAACCCCAGCTCACCAAAATTGTGGACATTACGGAGAACGGGCAGTGGGCAAACCTTAGAGCAAAGGTTGTTCAGCTCTGGGAAAACACTCATGAATCCATTTCTCAGGTTGGGCTTCTGGGGGATGAGACCGGAATCATAAAGTTTACCATCTGGAAAAATGCCGAACTTCCCCTTCTTGAGCAGGGAGAGAGCTACCTTCTCAGGAGTGTAGTTGTCGGGGAATATAACGATAGGTTCCAGGTTCAGGTTAATAAGAACAGTTCCATAGAGAAACTCTCCGAGCCTGTTGAAGTGGGAGGGGGTGACTTCACTCCTGTATCAAGGGAAGCTGAGCTCAGGAACATTGCTGATCTTGTCGGAAACCAGTGGGCAACCGTAAGAGGAAAAGTTGTCCAGCTCTGGGAGAACTCCCACGAGTCGATAGAACAGGCGGGGCTTATAGGTGACGAAACCGGAGTGATCAAATTCACCAACTGGGCAAGCTCCGAACTTCCGGACATGGAAGAAGGCAAGAGCTACAAGCTGAAAAATGTAGTTGTCAGCGAATGGAACGGCAAGGCTCAGGTCCAGCTTAACAGGTCAAGCTCCATAGAATTACTGGATGAAGATATTGAAGTAAAGACCTCCATGTCTACCTATTTCGGGGCCCTCGTTGATATTCAGACAGGGTCCGGACTTATAAAACGCTGTCCTGAATGCAAAAGGGCTCTGGTTAAAGGTGCCTGTGCAGAACACGGGAAGGTCAAAGGGGAATATGACCTCAGGATAAAAGCGGTCCTTGATTCCGGAACTTCCACTCAGGACGCCCTGATTAACAGGGAACTTACTGAAGAGCTTTCAGGAATTTCCCTTGACAGCGCCATTGCAATGGCTGCAGATGCCCTTGATCCCGGGGTTGTACTGGACAAACTGAAACATGAACTTGTCGGCAGGTATTATACCATCACCGGACACAAGCTTGACCGCTATATCCTTGTGGAATCTATTACTCCAAGGACCTCTCTTGACAGGGAGCTCCTTGACCAGATGCTTTCTGAACCGCTTTCTCAACCGGAGGTGAAATAAATGGCAGGCTTTTTCAGGGAGGCAGCTCGACGGGTTTTTGCCCGGGAACTGAAAGACTCGAACCTCACATCAAAGGATGAAAGCGACCAGTATGCTCCGCAGTATCTCCTTACTCCAACAGGGGCGAAAGTGAACCGCATCTTTATTGTGGGTACACTTATCGAAAAAGAAGATATAGGCACAGACTCTGAATACTGGAGGGGCAGGGTTTCCGACCCTACAGGTTCTTTCCTTGTCTATGCAGGGCAGTACCAGCCTGAAGCTGCTCAGTTCCTTGCTGAATGCGAACTGCCAGTTTTTGTTGCGGTAATCGGCAAGACCAGTACCTATACTACAGATGATGGGAATGTCCTGACCTCAATTCGCCCGGAATCTATTCAGCAGGTGGATGAGCTGACAAGGAATCTCTGGGTACTTGATACTGCAAAGCAGACTCTTGAGAGAATAAGGGCAGTTGAGGCGCAGGAAGACCCTAACTCAAAGCTTGCAAAAGAGCACTACTCAAGTGATCTGGATACTTACCGCGAAATGGTAAGAAAGGCTCTTGAATCCCTTAAAGACAACACATAAAAGCAGTAATAAGCTTTGTAACTGAGTAAAATGTTGCACTGAAGCATTCGGAAATTCAGGTTTTTCCTGAATTTTCGTTTTAAACAAAGAAATTTTGTGCTTCATTTAACTTCTATAAATCATTTCTTTGTTTTTGTTTCGTTTTTCTGTTTATATTTGTTTTTTCTAATTCTTTTTCAGATTTTTTTTCAGATTAGTTTTCCAAATTTAATTTACTGAAGAAATCTCTTCTTTTTTCACGAAATTACACAATTGAAAGGCAAAATCTAGATAAATAAACGAAGCAGATATAAAATTAATATTGCGTGCTTTAATCAGAGCCGATGATAAAATTAGAGTCTATACTAGAATCTATCAGTTAATCAGTAAATGGGATGATTTTGTGAAAACCTATCTTGTGGTCTGGTTTAGTAGTGAAGGAGTTCGCCCGTCTGAGGTCAACCAGAGGCTACTGTCCCTTGGTTTCGAACCCATGCAGGGCAGCTACGACTTTGTATATAACTGGAACAGCAATGTTGGTGTTGAAAAGATTCTCGAGTTTGGGGATAAAGTCTATTTGAGCCTTCAGGGCACGGGCGTAATGTTCAAACTGGAGACCATGTGAATTTACAGGAATTTACAGATAAGCAGTTCCAGAGACCTCGCCTAGCGAGGCATGTGCCTGAGTTCTGGATATGAGAGGCCCTTCATCAGGCTTCGGCTCTGTCAGTTAAAAGTCTCCGGCAGCTTGAGACTTTTATGCCCCTTTTATTTGTGCTTTTCTTCTCCTTCTTTTTGTTTTTTAAGGGCATCCTGGAACCTGATATACCCGCAGAGGTCTCCTTCAAGTGTAAGTACCCTTCCTTCTATGCTCCCTTTTTCGATTATAAGTTCTACTACACTTGGACTTGACATTCTGGGCTTTGTAGGAGAACCCGGGCATACAAGCATTACATCCTTTCTTTCAATCAAAGGGCGGTGAAGGTGCCCGAAAATCAGGACGTTCACTTCCATTTCTTTTGCCAGATAACCCTGGGCGGTTGTGTCCATCACTGAGAGCCCTCCTTCGTGAATCACCCCGATTTTCACTCCTTCAACCTCAAATTTCAGCCTTTCGGGAAGGAGTTTCTTGACTTCGAGGCTGTCATCGTTTCCGTAAACGGCTTTCAGCTTGCCTGTGGCATTAAAGGCCTGGTACGCTTTTAAAGTACTGAAATCCCCCGCATGTACGATCAGGTCGCAGTCTTCAAGAAGGCTTTTAAGCTGCCCTGGAATCTCTCCTGTTTTTAGATGGGTATCGGAAAGTACAATCAGTTTCATGAAAAACCTCCTTTATAAGGTAAAATAACCGTGTGAAGATAAAAATGTACAGCGTGAACTTCAGTAAGCCCGAGGATCACACCTGAATTTGAGATTAAGCTTTATATTGAAAAATGAAGACTCGAGTCCAGATGCCTTTACCTGGAACCTCTGAACCCTGAATTAAACATAAAAAGTTAAAAACGAAATATATTCATTCGACTGTCAGGTCCACAAGCTCATACTCGAGGTTCTCGGTTTCCAGCCTGTTCAGGAGAGCAGAGACCTGTTCATCCACTGAGACCACAAGGGACGAAAGCCCGTGATATGCAGCTTCAATAACGGATTCGTTTGTTCCGAACATGACATTCGGGCTTATGCCTATTTTGCGAAGAGCAATTAACGACTCCACACCGATAGCTGCTATATAGGGTTTTGAGATTGCCAGCATCTTCAGGCGCTCGAGGTCTACTTTTCTTGACCCTCCGCGCTCAACCCTGGGAACCTTGCAGATTGTGATGGTTGCATTTTCCAGGTCTATAAGGCCCTTGAGGCTGGTTACTCCCACATCTTCTCCTTCGCTTGCATCGGAAATAATAGTTCCTGACGCACCTGTTGTTTCCTTGCTGCTTACATAGAGGAGCCCGTTTTCCATTTTCAGGTAGACCTGCTGGCCTTCTTTGACCTCTTCTCTTGTAATGGCTGTCCAGGTAGAGACATGGCTGATTATATCCTCCATGACAAAGCGGGCGTACTGCTTCATTTCGGTGGCATTTTCAAGGACCCACTCTACGCCTTCTTTTGTTATCCTGTACCGAACACGGCCCTCGGTGACAATCAGCCCGTCATTCACAAGTTCCTTAATGTATTCGGAAACAGCCTGGGGGGTTATTCCGATCTTTGCGGCAATCTCTTTTTGCCTTACATTGGGCTGGTGGGCTGCAATCTCAATAAGGACCTGAAACTTGGTCACTCCGCTCTTGGTCTGGAGGATTTTAATCATCAATCGTAATTCTCCTCAACATCTTCGATTAATTTTAGCCGCTGCCCCATTACTGAAAGCCTTTCGGACCTGCGGGCAACAGCACATATATAGAAGGGATTCTTATTAAGAGTTCTTGTGAGGTTGCTCATTGATGTATTGCCTTCTTCCACCAGTCTCTCCAGTTCTTCCATAGCATCCTTTACCTCTTCATAAGGCTTGAAGGTCAGCATAATAATATCACTGAGATCTTCAAAGGAACACTGAAAGTTCACCTGAACTTTTGAGTAAGAACTGTGGTATTCTTTTGAAGGTTTTTGTCCAGCTTCAGGTACCCTCCACTGGCTTTCAAGGAGCCCGGCTTTTTTCAGAATATGAAGGCTTTTTGATGAATCTGCGCCTATAAACTCATCGATTTCCGCTCTGGTCATCCATTTATTAGAAAGTGCATCGAATATTTTTTTATGGGTTCTGGATCCAAAAGTCCTGAGTAATGGTACTAAATAGGAAGGATCGTTAATTATTCGAGTTCTTTTACCCATTTATGTCCTCTCCTTCTCACCTTATATCGGTTTCAAATATAATAAAGATTTGTGATGTGATTATTCGTTATAAGCAATCTCAAGCCCTTCGGGGCCGTCCCAGGAAAAAACAGGGGCCTTACGCTTCAGTCCACGTGTCTTTTCGTGCAGAGCATGAGCAACAATTGGAAGGGCAATGGTAGCATCCACAAAAACCTGAACTTTTTTCGCCTGAGCCGCGATTTTGCCCCAGGAGACTGCTTCGTCAAAAGTGCAGCCTGAGAGCCCGCCCCAGTGCGGAGAATCTGCTGTATACTGGATAGCGTATTCATGTCCTGAAACATCCATTCCCAGAATGGAAGCTATCACTTCGGTCTGCTGGATGAAATTCTTAGGGACTCCGCCCCCTACATAGACCACGCCCGTATGTCCTGACTTTTCCACTATCCGGGTGATTTCGTCAACGTCTTTTATCTGGTCTATTTCAAGTTTTATACCTCTTCTCCTTGCAATTGTAAGCCCTATTCCTATGGAACTGTCAGACAGGGCAGGCACAAAAATAGGGACATTGTTCCTGTATGCGCTTACTACTATCGAATCCTCAGCAGCTCCTCTTCTTACCAGCTCCTTTCCAAGAAGATGCATAAACTCCCTTGAAGAACAGCTAGTCTCTCCTATCTCCTCCGCAAAATCCGCAATCAGGTTGTCTGCGGTTCTGAATTCTTCTTCAACTGCAAAAACGTCATAAATCCTGTCCACACCGTGTTCAAAGAGCTTTTCATCGTTGGCAAGGTGTGAGCCCACATAGTGCTTCCTGCCGAGGGCTTCGTGAGAATCGTGGAACAGGTTTGCTCCTGTGCTTACGAGGCAGTCAATCATCCTTTCCCGAATCAGGTAGGAAATAACCCTGCGCATGCCGGCAGGGACCATGGCTCCAGATAAGCCCATAAGCACAGTCGTATCTTTTTCTCTGAGCATGTTATGCCAGGCCTGGACTGACTCAGCCAGTTTCCTGCCCTGAAAGCCGGTCCTGAGCATTCCATCCATCAACTCGCTTACAGACCTGTCCTTTACATCAATTGGAACTGTTGGGTTGTTCGTAAATACGTTGTGATGCATACCATTCTCCATATAAATGTAACAAATTACAATGCCTGTGACCCTTATTGTCCTGTCCTGCGTAACCCGGCAATAGACGGCAAGAGATGCAAATAACGTTAAGGGATTATATATTTTTCATTAAATATCAATATATGCAGACCCTCTTGCCCGACACTTCTCACAGAGAACGGCTTCTTCCGGAGAAGCTCGATTTCCATGATTAAAAGACACAGGTCAGTGAAATACGAATAATGGATAATTTCATAACTTCTGGAAGCTTTCTGTGACAGCCAGATGATGGACAATGATGTTCCGGAAGTGATATAGGAGTATACCAGTTAACGGATATGTCGTAAACAAATAATATTGTAATAATTAAGCAATATCTGTAACTAATAAATGCTATAATGTATATGAAACAGCAGTATTGACCGGAATCTCTGTACGAGATCTCTTTTTCTTTAAATTACAAAAACTGCTGCGGATATTACTGTCATCCAGTCTCCGCTTTCGTGTACTGTGGACGACCTGGGGACGCTGAAGGTTTTGAGAGGTGGCTCTTTTGTCCAGGTGCTGTACATGCTTTCTGCAAGTTTTACAGCGTGTATACCAGCATCCTGTGGATTTTCTTCGTAAGCGTGGTACTCTGAGATATAGCCGTGTCTGCTAATATCCTTCGGGAGAGCACATCCTACAGAAGTGGTTAATGTTCTCCCGGGCTCATTGGAAGAGATTCTGGACATTACACAGAAAACTATCTCTCCAGGGCTCAGTTCTTTTAAACCCTCTTCCTTTGTCACAATTTCACATTTAGGGGGCAGAATGGAACTTACAGTCACCAGATTAAATTTTTCAATGCCTGCATCCCGGAGGGAAACCTCGAATGATTCAAGTTTTTCGGGGTGTGTGCCGACCCCAGTTGTAAAGAATACTTTTTTTGGAATTAACTTTGTAATCATTTTTGTATCCTTAAAATATCCTCAGTTTAAGCCTAAGTCAGATAGCAATTATTATTTTTAAGCGTTGCCCTCCAATTTCGCTGAGTAAAGTTCAATTTCTGTTTATTCAGGCGTCAGCGAACTGCCCAGGTCCATATCTATACTTTTATTTTTATATTCTTTTAAGGAAATCTCCAGATTGATTTTATCAATCTGAGGTTCTTTTCTTTTTTTCAATCTACTAAACGAATTTCTTTACTCAAAATCAGCCTGTTACTTTTAAGGTTTCTTTTGTTCTGTTCTTTCTTACCAATTTTCTCTTGCCCCCTCTGTTTTTCACTTAGACCGCTTTACTTTCCGGTCTTTCTGCAAAATCTCTCATAAGCTTTATATTATGCAGGATAATTAATCGTGTGTTACTCCCTGCAATTTTCCTGTCCGCAGCCTTTTAATAGGGAAACTATTCAATTTTTCCGGAGGCTTTCGGAAGTGCGGACCTGATTACATGCGTTATTGTAGCAGGAGATTGTGTTTTTTTCTGGCCCCGGGCCTGAAGATAGATACCATTAATTAACCCTCATCTCGACACAAAGGCAGAGAAAATGGCAGAGAAACTCAACCTTAAAGTTATGGAATTGCTTAACGGCAGGCGGCTTTCAATAAGCGGGATCACGCGGGAATTGAAAGCTGAGGGAATAGAAGAACACCGTCTGGTCCTTACAGGCTATCTCAGGGCGCTCAGGGACCTTGGACTCCTGGACGAAGTCGAGGTTCCCCCTTCGAAAATCTATGCTCTGCCTGAAAAGAGCAAAGAGCCTTTGCCGGAAAAAGGCAGGGAACCCAGGTCAACCGACCCCTCCAACCCTGAAGACATTTATTCCAATTTCAGGGACCAGCTCCTTAAAGTAGACCTGGACTTCCGGATCCCTGTTGGCGTTTATGTAATTTCCCGGCTTTTTGAAAGGCCCTGTTTCCGCAGGGAGCTAAAGCTGGTGGGAATCACTCAGAAGCACCTTGACCAGTATATGGAAAAGCCCGGAATTGTCTGCGAAGCCCCTGACTCGCACCTGAAAAAAGCCAGAGCCGATATCACAAAAATTGAAATCCCTGCGGATGACCCTGCATACGAAATCCGCGAAAACAGGGAAGAGATAATAAGGCTTGCAAACGAGGTTCTTGCTGGAATGATAAAACACAGAATAGACCTGGAAGGGCTGGTAGCAAAAAGCAAGCAGACTACCCTGCTTCCCTGAAGACATTACACAGACCAAAATCCTGAAAATCTTTATACAAATCCAAACTGCTATCAATCAATATCAAACGGCAGGCTGGCCCGAAGATGAAAGTTGCCTGTATCCAGATGGATGTGCTTCACTGCAAGAAGCAGGAAAACATTGAAAAAGCCCTTTGCATGGCTCTCGAAGCCGTTATGAAAGGAGCCGAACTAATTGTTTTTCCCGAGGTCTTTTCCACAGGCTTTTGCTATGATAACTTCGGTCATGCTGCAGAAAGCCTGCCTTCTCCTGTCCTTGAAAACCTGGCATGTTTTTCTGAAGCTAATGACTGTGTTATCCTCGGCTCTGTTATTCTGAAGGAACCCGCAAAAGATTGTGAAAAAAGAGATATCAGAGAAGGAGAAATTGATTTTTCAGGAAAAGTAAAGGAAGTGCCGGGAAGTAAAAACTCCGCTCTCTACTATAACCTCGGTTTCTGTTTTGAGTCCGGAATCCTTGCAGGCACTTACCGCAAGACCCACCCCTTCAGGGACGAAAATAAGTATTTCTCAAAAGGCAGCTCAATAGAGCCCATTTCCCTGAAAAAGCAAAACCTGAAAATCGGTTTTGAAATCTGCTATGAACTCCGCTTTCCCGAGGTTGCAAGAAAACTGGCTCTTGCGGGTTCTGACCTGCTCGTGACCACAGCCGCTTTCCCGAATCCCAGGTCCGAACACTGGAAGGTCCTTGCAAAGGCAAGGGCGATAGAAAACCAGATCCCGCACATCGCCTGCAACCGGACGGGTTCTGCTCCTGACTGCAGTTACTTCGGGCACTCGATGATTATTGATGCCTGGGGTGAGGTAAAAGCCGATGCAGGCAGCAAAGAGTGTGTAATAGTTCACGACCTTGACCTGTCCGGAAAGGATGAGATCCGAAAGTCTATACCTGTTTTTGAAGACAGGAGGGCGGAGCTTTATTGATCCTATCAAAACTTTTTTTCTTCCGATTTTCCTTGCTCATCCGGGATTTTGAAGAGATAGGGGCAAAAGCAAAAAATCCAGGTACTCTACTAAAAAGTAACAGATCACAGGAAATGCAAAAAATAATAAAAAAGGTCAAGAAGCCTTATGGCTTCTTTTACTCTCCTTTCTTTTCTTCAATATAAATCGCAGGCCTCAGGGGTTCTGCAAACCTGGACTTCTTCTGGGGGTCATACTCAGGAGAATCTGCACTCTGGATTTCGACCGGGCATCCGATTTCTTTCTCGAGGAAGGAGGCAGACTCTTTCAGGAGGTCCTTTTCATCAATGCCGAGGTAAGCAAAAGTCTCGTAGCGTTCTGCACCTCCGCTCTTGAACTCGGGCACTATTTTCTGGACGAACTTCGGGATCTCTTTACCAAAGCGCTTCAGCTCAGGGTTTGCCATAAGGGTCTTGATCAGCGTGCCGACCTCAAGGGGAGCTTCAACATGAAGTTCGCAGGCACACCTTATAGCTTCAGCTTTCCATGCAGGAGCCGTGTACAGGTAGACCTTCTGTGGAGTCATCTTTGTAACCCTTATGATCTCTTCAATATCGTTCAGGGTGCTCTTTACAGCCTCTTCTGCAAGTTCTGCGCCGTTGTCTATAAGGTCTTCGTTATACAGGGGGTACTGGGCAAGGGAAATCGGGTCTTCGTGCCCCATGGCTTCCCAGATCTCTTCACAGAGGTGGGGGGTGAAAGGAGCCATAAGCCTGACCCAGTTATCCAGCACGTAGTAGAGCAGGGATTCCCCGCCTCTTCTCTGGTACCATCTGACGTCGTTTATCAGCAGGAAGAAAGAGTTCTGGATGGCTTCCCTGGTCTGGATTGAGTCAAGGGCAACATTTGTTTCCTTTATGTAGTTCTGCATCCTTGAGAGCATCCAGCGGTCGATCTGCTTCAGCTCGGCCCTCAGGGTTTCGCGTTTTCCGCTCTCAATGACGTCCTTTGCAAAGGCATAGAACCTGTCAACCTGCCTGCGGGCAGAATCTATACCAGTCTTCTGCCAGTCTGCGTCCTGGGTCTGTTCGGCTGTCGAGAGGATGTACATCCTTGTTATGTCTGCTCCGTAAGTGCTGACTGCACTTTCCAGGGTCAGGATGGGACCTTTGGACTTGCTCATCTTCTGCCCTTCAAGGGAAACAAAACCATTTACTGCAAGGGCTTTTGGCCACTTGTCCTCTTCAAAAAGGGCTACATGGTGGAAGAGGAAGAAGAGCAGGTGGTTCGGGACGAGGTCTTTTCCTGAAGATCTGAGATCAACAGGATACCAGTAATTGAAATGGCTGCGGATTTCTTCTATCAGCTCAGGTTTGAGCCCGGTTTCCGCAGAAACTGCTGCAGAATCGCCTTTTCCAAGGAAGACATAGTCGAAGAATGAAAGGGTAAGCTGTTCAAGGTTGAGGTCGCCTTTTTCGAGGAACCTTGCAATAATATAATAGCTCATGTAGATTGTCGAATCGCCGAGAGACTCAATCAGCCATTCCTTATCAAAGGGAAGGCGGGTCCCGAGACCTTTTCTGCGGGCACATGCTTTATCCTTGAGCCAGTCAACCTTGTTTTCGAATTCGACCCTGTACTCTGCTGGGATGATCCGCATCTGGTCAAGGCATTTGTAGACCTTTGCCTTCCATTCCGGGCTTGAATAGTTCAGGAACCACTGGCCCTTCACCATATTCACTACACATGGAGTTCCGCAGCGGCAGACCACGGGTTCGCTGAATTCATAGAAGGTTTCACCTGCATTTGAGGCAATGAAATCCCTGGTAAGTATGTCTTTAATCTTTGAGACAGGGTATCCTTTGTATTTTCCGGTAAGCTCCTTAAGGACTCCGCCGTGGAACTCTCTCCTGTACACGATCTTTGTGGCTTCTTCGGCTTTAGGGTCTTCCTGGTTTGCAATTCCCATGCTTTCCACGATTTCTTTTGCAGGGAATTCTCCGAACTCGGGGACCTGGATAAGAGAAATAAGTTCGATTTTCCTGAGGTCTTCGGTTATTCCATATTCACTCAGGTCAGCATCGTAAAGATCGCGGAGTGCAAGGTAGTCAAAAGGCGCATGTGCAGGCACACTCATTACTATCCCGCTTCCGTTCTCAGGCCTGACAAAGGATGCCGGAAGGGAGATTACTTCGTCTCCGGTTACAGGGTTTGTAAGTTTGATCCCTATTACGGATTTTGCAGGCACATCCTCGACATATTCGACTGTCCTGTCCGTAAAGGTGAGTTTTCTGAACGCGTCTTTGCTGACAACCCAGAACTCTACGTTTCCATCTTTCTCTACTCTTGCTTTTACATAATCAACTTCCGGGTTGACCCAGAGGTTGGTCACTCCGTATGTTGTTTCAGGCCTGAGGGTTGCACAGGGGAGGACAAGGTCTTTGTACCTGAACTTTATCAGGGTGTACTCCACGATGGTGGCTTCTTCTCCGTGGAGGATATCGTGGTCTTCTACAGGGTTGTTATCGTTCGGGCACCATTTTACCGGGTGGGAGCCTTTTACAATCAGGCCCTTTTCTTCAAGTCGGGTGTACTGCCATTCGATGAATTTTTTGTAGGTCGGGTCGGTTGTTGTGAACTTTCGCCTCCAGTCAATTGAGTACCCAATCATTCGCATGGCTTTCTCGGCTTCCACCTTGAAATAGTCCACAATCTTTTCCGGAGTATTAAGGGTCGGCAGGATATCTCCCGGGATCCCGTGCAGGCGCTCATATACGTCCATGGTCTGAGGGTCACGGCTCGCAATCAGTTCGGCAAGTCCTACAATGGGGGTTCCTGTTACGTGGAAGCCCATAGGGTAAAGCACATTGTATCCTAGCATCCTCTTATGCCTTGCAACCACATCGCCTATTGTGAAGGTACGGGTATGACCTGCGTGCAGGTTTCCATTGAGGTAGGGGTAAGGGATTGTTATGAAGAACTTTTCCCGTTTATCCGGTTCAGCCTGAAAAATCCGGCTTTCATTCCATTTTTTCTGCCATTTATTTTCGATCTCGTGAGGCTTATAATCCTGCTCCATTCTTTTCACGCCCACAGATAAATTATCATGATAAAAAAATCTTAATCCGGCTTTATTTTGCCTTCCCGAAGATTGCTTCCCGGATAGCCTCTATATTTGCATCAACAACAGTCGGCTCCTCGCAGACATCAATCACAGTCTGGGGGTCTTTAAGGAGGTGCCCTGTGGTGATGCAGACAACGGTCTCGTCCCTGCCTATAACACCCAGATCAACGAGTTTCTTAAGCCCTGCAACCGAGGCTGCACTTGCGGGTTCGACTCCAATGCCTTCAAGCCTTGCAAGGTCTTTCTGGGCTGCAAGGATTTCTTCGTCAGTTACGGATTCCGCAGTTCCGCCGGACTGCCTTATGGCGCTCAGGGCTTTTGTTGCGTTCACAGGGTTTCCAATTCTGATCGCAGTTGCAACGGTTTCCGGGTGCTCTTCCGGGGTAATTGCTGGAGCCCCGCTCTTTATGGCTTTTACGATGGGGCAGGAGCCTTCTGCCTGGATCCCTGTCATTTTCGGAAGTGAGTCCGTTATTCCGAGGATTTTGAACTCCCTGAAACCCTTGTAGATAGCGGTAATATTTCCTGCATTTCCTACTGGCAGGACAATCCTGTCAGGCACCTTGAAGCCGAGCTGGTCTGCAATCTCAAAGCCTATGGTCTTCTGACCTTCCAGCCTGTAGGGGTTGATCGAGTTTAAGAGGTAAATCTTTTCCTGGGAGCAGAGAGTGCGTACAAGAGCAAGTGCATCATCAAAGTTTCCGCGGATACTGAGGACCTTCGCCCCGTGCATAAGGGCCTGGGCAACTTTCCCGAGGGCAACCTTTCCTGCCGGGAGCAGCACAACTACAGGAATTCCTGCTTTTGCCCCGTAGATTGCAAGGGCTGCTGAGGTGTTTCCTGTAGAGGCACAGGCAACGGTGCTCATTCCGAGTTCAAGTGCCTTCGTAACCCCTACAGTCATTCCCCTGTCTTTAAATGAGCCAGTAGGGTTCATCCCTTCGTGTTTTACATATAGTTCCTTTATCCCTATTTTTTCGGCAAGGCGGTCGCATTTGTAGAGGGGGGTCCCGCCTTCTTTTATGGTTACAGGTTCTCTTTCTATGGGGAGAAGTTTTGCGTATTTCCAGACCGAGGGACATTCGGTCTTCAGTTTCTCCATATCAGGTTTTATTGAAGAATAGTCATAAATAACATCAAGCAGCCCGTCACATTTGCTGCAGGTATAGATTACTTCATCTTTTGAATACTCTGCACCGCACTCGATACATTTCAGATGGTACATTAAATTGCTCCTGTATATGATTTTGAATTTTCTGGATGTCGGGTCCCGGTTCAGGCCCGATCTAATGCAAGATATTTTTCAGTATAACCCGGAATTCGAATTTTCAGGTTGAGAATCTGGATTTCGGATTAGTATAATATTAGAGTTTAATAATATTTTGTATCCTTAACACGTTATTTGCTTTTAAATTATACTGTTTTTTAGAATTCTACTGTATTCGGGCTTTATAATATCTCCGTAGCAGCAAGCTTCTAATGTATGCTCGGCTCCGCGGCAGAAGAAATAAACAGCTATGAAAGAAGGTAGTCTGTATTTAAGGTAAAAGGGCATGATTTCCGGGAATCTAAAATTCAGGAGCCTAAAGCTCAATAAAAAATTGTAAAAAAGCAGATTTCCGGAAGAATTGAATTTTTTTCAAATCCTCCCGGAACTGACCGGCTGATAAGGTTCTCTCTGAATTATTTCCTTTCCGGGCTTTCCGTTTGCAGAGCCGGAATCTTGCCGTGCTCTATCCCGTAGCCTTCTACAGCTTTAGGTGCTCCGAGAAGGAGTTTCCTGATCCTGTTATATACGCTCGGGTATTTCCGGGGGTCAAGCTCCTCAAGGAGGCCTGCAAGAATTTCCACCAGCGGGATATGGTATCTGATCTCCATCTGGTCGATGTTTGCAAAGGCATTGAGCAGGTTGACCGTTGTATATTCGTTTACAGGAGCCAGTTTTCTCAGGATTTCTGCAAAGAGCTTCCTTCCTTCTTCGGTCTGGAGTGACTTCTTGCGGTTGCGGGCAAAGCTTCCGTAAAGGGCACGCTGGTCGTTTGTCTGTTCTATCCTGAAAGCGTCTGACCTTTCCATTTCCCTGACAAGTTCAACCGCATCAACACTGCTGTTGCTTCCTATGACCGAGAGGAAGGCTTCCCAGGCAATGAGGTTCTTTTTCGATTCGGCTTCAAAAGCCCTCAGGACTTCTATTTTGTCGGGAGCCGAGCTGTTCAGGTATGCGGCAAATGCACTCAGCCGGTCGGTCGCACAGACTGCAGTCTCAAACTGCTGCTTTATCAGGGAATGAATGTCAGGGGTATCAAGGGTTGCAAGGACTCCAAGGCAGATGTTTTTAGCCTGCCTGCTCTTGATCACCCTTGCTGTTTCTTCCAGAGACCCGTCCCTCGGGACCGAAGCGTTTTCAAAGTAGTGGTAGGCAGAAATCAGAGAGCTCCTGTACTTTCCGGCAACCGCCTTCAGGAGCGTCTGCTTTACATCATAAAGTTTCTGGTAATGGTGGGCATAATCCTTATCCTCCACGGACTCGAAAATGGTCAGGAACTGCCCTCCTGCCCTTTCGAGAAGCTGCCGGTCATTGAGAAGCCTGTAGTAAAGTTCCACAAAGTCTTCGGAGGGGGCAGCGTTTGGAACTTTAAGGAGCCTCAGCTTTTCCCTGTCCACGAAGGTATAGAAGGCTGTAAACCTGCCTATAATGTCGCTGTCCTTCCTGACCTGCATGAGGAGCTCTTCCTGGCTTGCTTTGTAAACAAGCTTCCCGTAGAAAGAATATCCCCTGTTAAGGGAAAGGAAAGAAGGCATACCCACGTTTTCAATTACAATCTCTGCAGTTTCTCCGCTTATCCTTTCCAGCACCTCGGCAATGTCTTTTCCGTTCTCGTCAACAAGGGCTGCCCTGAACGGGAATTCCCAGGGCTTTCCTCCAGCCGGGAACTGCTGCTTTATGAAGAAAGTGAATTTCCTTGCAGGTTTGTCGTATTCGGCTGAGACCTCGACCACAGGGAATTTAGTCTGCTTTAGCCAGGTCTCTGACATCTCTTTTAAGGGCACTCCACTTTCTTCTTCCATAGCTTCTATCCAGTCCTGCGTGGAAGCATTGGAGTGCTGGAACTTTTTGAAGTAACGGTCAAGCCCCCGGACAAAAGTGTCTTTTCCAATCAGGCTCTCGACCATGCGCACGTATTCAGGGGACTTTACATACGTAACTGAAGTGATAAGGTCGTTAGGGTCATTGAACCCGTCAGGGATGATGGGCATGGAAGCAGCCCCGGAGTCCAGGGCAAAAGTCCCGGATGCAGGTGCTAGAAGATCAAGCACCCTCTGGAGCCTCTGGTAGTCCTCGCCGAAAAGGAAAGCATGGTACTGCTCTTCCACGTGCACGGTCACGGCTTCGTTTAGCCAGATCTCAAACGGGCTTCTCCCGGTAACCTCGGACCCGTTCTGGTTGTGGTAGTACTCGTGCACCTTGACCCGGATCATGTACTCAAAAGCAGGGTCCGTTATCTGCGGGAAAGGCATGATGCGGTTTGTGGTGATGGTGGTGTTCCCCACGTTTTCCATGCCGCCGAAGTCCGAGTTCTGCATCCCGATTTCCCGGTATACGGTTCCTGTGTACCTGTACCCTGGAGTGATAGTTTTGATTAGCCTTGCGAGTTCTTTTCTGATTTTTACGAGCTCTTCTCTTTCTCCTTCCTGTCCGGATTCGGGCTTTGCTTCCATTTTCAGCTTCTCCCTCCTGCGGACAAGGTCCCAGATCAGCTGCCTTACTGGCAGTTTGTCCTTATCGAACTGCTCAGGCCCGGTAAAGACGTAGACCCACATTACGCAGTCGTGCAGGATATCAAGAGCCTTTTCTGCAGCCCTGGCATCCGAATCCGGAGGCACGAGCAGTTCCAGCATAAAAGTGCCCCCGTCAGGGTACTCAAATTCCCTTTTAAAGGTTGCATAGGTGCCGACTCCGAGGAAAAAGAGATAGGTCGCCATGGGCGTTACCGAGTTGTCGTATACGATTTTGTCCCTGCCGGGCTTTATGGTCTGCCTCTCGACAGCAACATCCCCGTTTGTGATGAGGTTTGTGTACCTTGAGTCTGCAATGATGGTCGTCCTGTAGGTGCATTTTGCAGTCATGTCGTCAATGCAGGGCACGATCCTCTGGAACCCCCACTGCTGGCACTGCGTGATCTGCTGCGGAGGAGCCCCTGCCGGAGTTTCGTCGTAGTACAGCCCTTCAAGGATATTTTTTGTGGGCCTGCAGACCGTATCCGTGATAACTGCAATCTCGGTATGCGGCGGAATCACGTCCCTGAAGTTGATCTCAAGAATCGCTTCTTCTTTCCTGAACCTGTAAGAGACCTCGGACTGAAAACAGCTCACAGCCCTGATTTCAAGGTCTTTGCAGTTTAACTCCAGTTTTTCAATGGGCTCATCTTTTGTCCTGACCCTGAGTATGGACTTCACATTCGTCCTGTCATCATAAATGTCAAACGTCAGGTCCATGTGCAGAACATCAACCTTAAGTTCCCCGAAATCTTCTGGATAATATTTGTACAGCCTGTTATTCATAAAAGGTCACCGGGTGAAAGTTATGAGTGTTATATTGTGGGATAGAAAAGGGAGAGGAGAGATTTAAATGTGTAGTTTGGGAGAAGGAAATTCAAAATTTTAATATCAGATGATTCGTATCAACATGTTAATATATTCTAATTTCATCTGATGTTAATCATTTTTTAGAGAATAAACAAGGTCAAAAAGAAAAACAGTTTCGGTGAATTTCTGGATGAAATCAAAATACACAGTTCTTGATATGTTTTCTGGTGCAGGAGGACTTTCAGAGGGATTCTTTCAACAGGGATTCAAATTCGTTTCTCATATTGAAAAAAATGGCCATGCTCGAGATACCCTGGAAACCAGAGCAATTTATCATGCTCTGAAAGATTCTGTGAATGAAAGGATATATAGAGATTACATTTTCGGATATCTAAATAGAGAAGAATTCATCCAGAAATTTAAAGAGCTGGAGCTACCACAAGCTGGATTGTTGCAGGGAGAAGTGACTGAGTCAAACGAAGCTACGATGATAAAAGAAATTCAAGAACATTTGAAAAACATCGATAGTGACTCGGTTGATGTAGTTATAGGAGGACCACCATGTCAGGCTTATTCTGTTGCTGGGAGAGGCAGGAAGCCAAAAGAAATGAAAGATGATCCTCGTAACTATCTATATAGGCATTACCTATCTTTACTGAAACATTTCAAACCAAAAATTTTTGTTTTTGAAAATGTTCCTGGTATTAGAAGTGCAAAAGAAGGAACTATCTACTCAAATATACATGAAGAACTGGAAAAACTTGGATATAAAACAGAGGCCCATATACTGAACGCAAAAGATTTTTCTGTACTTCAGGAAAGAAATCGGATAATATTTATTGGCTGGAAAAACGAGTATGATCTTTCGTATCCTGACTTTGTAAAAACCCCTCCAAGAAGGTTCCATGTTTCTTCTCTTTTAAATGACCTTCCCCCCTTGCAAGCTGGCGAAGGTACTGAAGGTCCTGCAAAATATACAAAGCCGTTTTCATGGTCTTCTGAATACCTTCAAAGATTTAAGATTAGAGAAAAAAAAGATATACTCATTCAACACAAAGCAAGAATACATAATTCCAGAGATCGTACTATATACAGACTTGCAATTGAAAAATGGGATATAGAGAGAAAAAGATTAAAATATGATGAACTGCCACCGGAACTCCAGACACATAAGAATAAAACGTCGTTTCTGGATAGATTTAAGGTTGTCAATCAGTATGGTTGCTCCCATGCTGTACTTGCCCACCTTTCAAAAGATGGTCACTATTTTATTCATCCGAATATTAAGCAGGCAAGATCTCTGACAGTTAGAGAAGCAGCCAGAATACAATCATTTCCCGACAACTACAAATTTGAAGGCCCAAGAATTGCACAATATACGCAGATTGGTAATGCTGTGCCTCCTCTGATGGCTAAAGGAATAGCAGTTGAAATCGAAAAGATGCTTGAAGAGATTTCATGAATGAGATCAGCGATAAAGAATATTTTTCAAAAATAAAAATAATACGAACTGAACTTCTTATCTGGGGAGAGGAGAATCTGAGGAAATTTCCCTGGAGAGAAACCTCTGATCCCTATAAAATTGCTGTTGCTGAAGTGATGCTTCACAGAACGAAAGCTGATCAGGTAAAAGATATTTATGAACAATTTATTCTTAAATATCCTGATTTTGAATCGATTGTTAAAGCTGGTCGTGAAGCAATTAAAGCTGATTTGAAATCCCTTGGACTTTTCTGGCGTGCTGATTTACTTTATGATATGGCTGTAGAAGTTGTAGAAACATATGGTGGAAAACTGCCTCTGGATAGGGAAATATTGATGACAATGCCAGGAGTAGGGAATTATATCTCAGCGGCAATTCTATGTTTTGGATATAACCTTCCTGAACCAGTACTTGACACAAATACTGTTCGTGTTCTTGGAAGAATTTTAGGGCTGAAAATTTCTGATTCCTCAAGGAGAAGCAAGCTTTTCTATAGAATTATGCATGATCTTGTTAATTTCTGGGATCCAAGAACCGTTTCTTTCGCTTTAATTGATTTTGCAAATGCTGTTTGTATCTCTGGAGATAAACCTAGATGTGAAATTTGTAGTATGAGGGATGTTTGCATATATCACATTACCTAGCATGAGATTAATTAAAATCTACTTCTACCATCTCAAAACTTCTATTTTTTCTGTTAAATTATTCTACTATGGATAAAGAATATGTTTTTAATTGTTATACATATATAATATCTTTATTGAGTACTTATTACATCCAATTCCTTAATGATATCATTAACTAAAATATCTTTGATACTGATTTTCTTTTAATTACTTTATTTTTATATTTGGACTAGCTTTTATAATAAAATCCAACATTATATATATGTCAAGTCTTCTCTATTATTTATCGGAAGATTTTTTGATACGAGGCGAGAATTTATGAGAGAACTATTTGTTTGCAATCTTGTAAAAGAAGTACTTGGTCCACGAAAAGGAATTCAAGAAAATATTAATGCTTCGCCACTTAGCGAGTATATCACTGGTGTGCTCTCTCCTGTTACTAATTCTCCATCAATCACATTTTCTGATGTTGATAATGAAGCAGTAATTCCAGTAGATACTGCAGATACATCAGAGGAAGATTCGGATGACTTGGATATAAGTTCAACTCCCTTTTTTTCTCCCGCTCTTGACCCCAAGAACAGATCCTCAAATATAGGATTATCATTTATTGTGAAGTCTCTTGGAGTCCCCAAAATTAAGGTATGTCTTACATGGGCAAAGTATGTCGAGACAGCTGAACGTTCTTTTTGCTGGCAACGAAATCCTAGATATTCTATCTTGGATATTGATCTAGATTCTGATAAGGATTTCTGGATAGATGATTGTGGAAAAGAAGTGGAAACTGAGAAGTCAGAGATTTCATTCCATGTAAATGTTATCCCTAAAGGCAAATATAATTATTTTATAAGTTTGCATTTGGTAAATAGAATTAAAGTAGAGAACAGCCAAAAAATATTTACTGAACACCATTTATTCCAACCTCAGATTCGTGTTAAATGCTATGAAGGAACAGAAGTCGTACCGGGTATTAGAAAAACTTCCAATAGTGAAGAGGAAAAGAAACTTGAGTTTCTTTATAGGAATAAACCTTTGCTTGCAAGAGGTCATCTTTGTTCAGCTATGTGGAAAGATATTGATCCCGAAAATTCTAATTTTGAAGAGGATATTTTAGACTTTTCAGAATGTAAAGATCAACTTCCTTTCCGTTGGTTAGATGGAGAATTATTAACACCTGAAGAAAGATTACAATTTTCACCAGCTGACATACGTACTGAGTTTGTACCTTTATATTCTATCCCATCACCAGATCTGAATTTAGATAATGAATTCGGACATCATCTGGAATTACATGCAGAAAAATTGGCTGAATGTTGGGACCCCGATGTTTTACGTGCAAACCTTCTACCAATAGCAGAAGGGTATAGAAAATGGATAGATGACATGCGGGTCAGAGCGGTCTCTGATTCTGAAGAATATATAAAGATAGTTGAAAAAATTCTTGATGATTGTGAAGTGGTGCACCGGAGAATAGTATCAGGAATTGACATTTTATATGGTGATGATGAAGCCAGACTTGCGTTTTGTTTTGCAAATAGAGCAATGGATATTCAATCTAGGTGGTCTCCTAGAGGTACGGCACTTGAATATCGTCCATTTCAGCTTGCATTTATTCTTATGACCTTGGAGTCAATAGTAAACACTCGATCCCCAGATAGAAAAGTTTGTGATTTACTATGGATTCCAACAGGAGGGGGTAAAACAGAAGCTTATCTAGCTATTATTGCTTTTACCATAGCATATAGAAGGAGAAGAATTTTAACTGGAAATAATGCGAATAAAAATGTTGCAGGTGTATCTGTCATTACAAGGTATACTTTGCGATTATTGACAATACAACAGTACAGGAGATCATTGTCACTTATTACTGCCTGTGAGTTTCTGAGAGTCCAAAATTTATTAGTTGAAGGATCAATAGGCTGGAGACCGGCTGATTGTTCTGTTTCTAATGACTATTTATGGGGATCTACACCATTTAGTATAGGTCTCTGGGTTGGTGGTGGAGTTACACCCAATAAATTCAAAGACATCTGGATATTGAAGCCCAATGGTAAAAAACAGCCTATTTTTGGGGCACTGTCAATTCTAAAAGGAAAAGATGGTGAAGGAGAACCTGCTCAGATTCTGAATTGTCCTGCCTGTAATTCAATTCTTTCAATTCCAAATACGGGTTTACCGATAGGCGTACATACGTTACATTTTATCATACAGTCACTAAATCACATCAATCAACTTGAGCTTCAAATAAATAATTTATTCAACACAATTATAGGAAATTTGAAAGTTATTAATGGAAAAGTAACGTCTCATTCTTCGTCTAGTTACTATACTATTAGCATCAAAGTTGAGCTTCAACATCCAGTAAAAGATAAGGATATAGACGATTTGTGGGTTCACTTGGCCAGTTTTTTCAAAAGTAATGGATGTGAGATCTCTATTGTCTCAGTGCGACCAGCAAGACCTGGTTATTTTATTAGAAGCTATTTGTCTAAATCTAAACCTCAAGAGTATGATTATGAAATTTTATGTCCAGATCCTGAGTGCCCATTACACAAACCATGGTGTGGGGGAGAACCTTTAGGATGGATTGAAAGTCTGAATGCAACTTCCGCTGCAATTTCTCCTGCAGTAAAAAGTATCAATTCAGGTAATTCTTCTTATAATGATAACAATAGATTGATTCAGATACAAAATGCTTTCAGGTACAAAAATTCTCCATACGGTGTTTCTCCATTTATTTCGGATAGAATTCCTATAACAGCTCTAACCAGTGATTATCAGATTTATCAAAAATTACCTACTGTCATTGTTGCAACTGTGGATAAATTTGCGCGTCTTCCCTTTGAACCTAGAACTTCAGGACTCTTTGGGAACGTCGAATATCATCACTGTATACATGGCTATTTCCGAAAGTTTCAGGATAATGACGAGAACCCTTCACCTGCAGGCAGCAAAAGTAACCCACTTTACAAAAAGATTTCTCCTCTCTCTCCTCCTGAATTAATAATTCAAGATGAACTTCATCTGGTGGAAGGCCCCCTAGGCAGTCTTATGGGCATGTATGAGATGGCTGTTGATGCCCTTTGTAGTAATGAAAATGGATTTCCAGTAAAATATATTGCTTCTACAGCAACCATTCGAAGAGCAGAAGACCAAGTTCAAGCAGTATTTCAACGTAGCGTTCAGTTGTTTCCACCTCATGGATTATCAGAAAGTGATAGATTCTTCGTAAAAGGAAGAAATCTCCATCCTCTGGATGACAGTAAACCTGGAAGACTATATTTAGGAATATGTGCTCTTGGAAGAGGTCCTCTTACACCCCTCGTTCGTATTTGGTCCAGATTACTTCAAACTGCTCACCAGAATAGAAATCATCAAAATATTGATCCATTTTGGACTCTCACAGGCTACTTCAATTCTATCCGGGAACTGGGTGGTGCAAGGGCACTTTATCGGCAGGATATCCCACAAAGAATTGATGATATTTTCGGTAGTGATCCAAGAATTCTACCTGATGAGAAAGGAGTCGAACTTTCTGGCAGAATTTCATCCACTGAGCTCCCTGGAATTTTAGACAATCTTAACAGAAAATATCCCCAGGCTGTTGATTCCCTTTTTACAACATCGATGTTTGGAACTGGGGTTGATATTTCGCGTATTGGTCTCATGGTTGTTAATGGACAGCCAAAGACAACATCTTCATACGTTCAATCTACAGGACGTGTAGGCCGAAGTAGAGGTGCACTTGTTGTTACTTTTTTGAGAGCGAGCAGGCCAAGAGATTTAAATCATTATGAGTTCTTCTGTGGATATCATAGTCAGATTGATAGATTTATTGAGCCGGTAACAGTATATCCATTCTCACCAGGAGTTATCGATAGAGCACTGGGACCGGTTGGCGTGTCTATTTTAAGAAATATGAGAAGCCCAACCATAGAATGGTTAAAGGTTGATTCCGCAAGAGAGATGGCAAGTCTAAGGCACAAAGCTCCGGAAGTATTACAACTACCTATTCAGCTTGAAGAAAGAGCTAGCCAACAACCAGCTCTTCGTAGACCGTCTCCTGATAATGTTAAAGATTATATGAAAAGCGAACTTGACAAATGGCAAATTACAGCTGCAAGAAACCCAACGAGTTTAACATATGTTGAGTATGCCTTAAATGATTTGCCTCAGAATCCAGTTGTTCTGGGTGACCTTAAGCATATTCATGCGAAACTTGATGTGGTATATGAAAATGCTCCTCAATCTTTACGTGATATCGAAGAAACAACAGGTTTTCAAACATGAGGTATAAAGTATGACTCAAGATATTCGTCTTTCCCAGTTCATTCTTACATATGGTCCAGGTGCAATTCTTGAAAGTACTTCAGGGCCAAGAATTATCCCATTACCTGACACTGGACTTTTTTATTCGGGTGATTTTAGTCCTGAGAATTTCGAAATCTATGATCCGAGGATTTCTAAAGGGCTATTAAATGGAGCAAGAATATTCAAATTACCCTCAAATGCTGAACTTGGTCGACCTCAAAACTATTATGTTTACCGGACAAAACCGTTTCCATCTTGGAAACTTTGTTTAAATACTCGTATGCATGGTGGAAACTTCAACGTCCTTTACCATGCAAAATCTTGTCCCGTATGTAATATCAGTGGAAGAAAAGGTACTGAATCTATCCGTTTCATTATGGCTTGCCCTGATGGCCACATGGATGATATAAACTGGAACTACCTCGTTCATGGGAATAATTCAAACTGTGATCAACAGTGGTTTAAATGGTATGGAGGTGGGGGTTCGCTTTCAAATGTTGAAATTGAATGCCCTATATGTAGATCAAGGGCTAACTTGGGTGAAGCTTACAGACACACATGGAGATGTAGTGGAAGATACCCTGAGAAAGAAAATATTAATGATTTTCCCAATAGACCCGGGTGTGATAAAAATGCTAGAATAATTCAAAGGCAGGCTTCAAATCTGAGAATTGCAGAATTAGTAACTCTTTTTTCTATCCCACCGAGACACACTAATCTTCACAATCTTCTCCATATATCATATATTGAAGGTGTTTTAGTTGCAAATCGTCCTTCCTCCTTAACCGAATTTAAGAAGACGATTCAAAGGCTTGTTGAAGGAGAATTAATAAGCCCAAACGTAGAAAGAGAAATTTTTCAATGTGAATGGGATGAGATAAAACAAGCTATTCAAGATGTTCTCTCCCCTATTCCTAAATCTTATAATGAACTCATTTTAGATGAGTTCCATGCTCTTGTTGACGGTTCAACTAATGGTGTTCCTCCTTTGAGAGGTCCACGACCTAATTCTCCAGTTACCTTTGAGATTAAACCAAGTATGGTAAGAATGTGTATCGCCCCAAATGGAACCAAATTTCGTATAACTCCAGTTACTAGACTCAGTACAGTCACTGTAAACACGGGTTATCGTCGTGAAGTTGAAACAAGTTCACTTAGCGAAGGAGATACACATTTTCTATCCAAACATGTGTCAATTGTTATGTCCGATCCTCAAAATCCTTCCCAATTATGGTATCCAGGTGTACAGTTTTTAGGAGAGGGCATTTTTATTACAATAGAAGAAAAAGAAGGATTTGAAGAACAGCTTTCTGGAGATTCCTCTGATAATTGGATGAAGAGTTATTTAAAATCTTCATCTTATCCACCATATGTTTTCAGGGATTCTGAACCCCATGAGGAATTACATCCATTGTTCATATACTGGCATACTTTGAGTCATCTACTGATTAGAGCAATATCTGTTGAAGCAGGCTATTCTTCGGCATCAATTAGGGAAAGAATTTATTTAGATATAGAAAACAAAAGAGGTGGAATTTTGTTATACGCTTCTCAACCGGGAACTGACGGTACTTTAGGAGGATTAATTGCTTTAGTTCCGTATTTCCAAGATCTCTTTGACATTGCCTTTGAACAGCTTCAAACATGTTCAGGAGATCCTTTATGCAAAGAAAATCATTTCACGCCAGGAAAACATAATGGCGCTGCTTGTTATGGATGTCTACTTGTTTCTGAAACCTCTTGTGAACATCGTAATATGTGGCTGGACAGAAATGTTTTGCTGGAGAATATGCCATGAAAAACGAGCACAATACAGATAATGTTGAGATACTTGTCACAGGTCCTATAATCATGAACGGAGGTATAAGGGGTACCGAAACTGTTATTGAGGAACTTATCAATGAGGCTAAGCACGAAATTCACTTAGTTTCATACTTATTTACGTCTAAAGCACTTCATATTTTGGAGTTAATAAAAGAAGCTTCTGAGAGGGGAGTAAAAGTAACTATAATTGTAAATGATATCGAGTCTCAAGAACACAAAATAGTTTCTGAACTAAAAGCTATGAGTTTAAGTTTTCCTTATGTAAAAGTATATGACTTCAAGGATCCTAAAAATAGACCTTTACATGCGAAAATTATCATCTCTGATCGGAATAAGGCTGTCGTAGGTTCTGCTAATTTTTCTTGGGGAGGATTGTACACAAATTATGAAATTGGTTTACTTATAAAAGGTCCAATTGTGTGGGAGCTTTCTGAAGTTGTTGATAATCTTACCTCTTATTGCGTGCCTTAATATTAAATTTAATTCTACAATTGGAACCTAAATTTCGTGTTTGAACTGAAAACTGTTACGTTAGGTTGTTAAATGCGTGGTGTCACGTCAATCCTTAAGGATTAAAGGATTCTGAATAGCTGTAACTGACTATATGTGACATTTTACTGCTGACATGATACTAGGTACAGACTTCAACCATGGTGTTTTTTCATCCCCGCAGCAAGCTAGCGGGGTATTCGACTGAAATAAAAAATTTCTCTTCAATACCCCCGCCGCCTGAGAATCATTCGGCTCCGCAGTATTTCAAATTAAAAAAGTTAAAAAAGGAAATAAAGAAACAAACGCTTCTCACTCAACCTCAACAGTAAGTGTAAAGTTCTCCTCAGTTCCGGTGGTATTCTCCCAGGACCTCCTGTATATTCCGTTTACCTGCTGGCTGCCCAGTTCCACGGCTTCAATAATCCATGTATGAGTTCCGCCGACACCAACCTTATCTTCGGCAGCTTCATCCTGAGTATATTCGTCGCTGAGAACGCTGAGCCCCTCAGTCACGTTGAGTTCCCAGGAGTAGCCTGTGGACGGGTTTTCCCTGAGCTGGAGGGTAAAATTCTCTCCTTTTTTGAGACTTATGCTTGTCCCGCTGTCAGCTTCAGTTACGACCTGCCCTGTTTCTGTGGTTTCATTAGCTTGAGTTATGTTAGCTTCAGTCACGGTTTCGTTTGTTATGTTAGATGCTTCCTGAGTTTCATTTTCTGCGGCTTCTGGCTTTTCGGCACAGCCGGCTGCAAAAACAACAGCAGCAATGATAGAAAGCATTGCCATTATCTTTAAAATTTTCTTCATAAATATTCCCTTAAATCTCTCTTTAATCTCGCAGTGCATAATTTTTTGTGATTTTTACTGGTTATTGCACTTCAATATGATATTACTGGTTTTTGAAAATAAATCCTGAAGAACAATTGATCCTTTTTTTCCAAATTCAAACCAGCTTCAGCCTCAACATTGCCTCTCCGTTTCACGCAAACTATATATATCATGGCACTCAAATAGGAATATTGTATAAAAGTCTCTAAATTGGAGAGTGTTTTTTCAGGTAATGCTGCACCAGGGATCAGTTCAAGCGAACCTTCAGATGCATCCTTTGAAGATTTCAACTTTTTATCTCGTTTTATAAGCTTTCTATAGGCTGACGTTATACGTTTTAAAGCGGGGTCGCTGCTCTATTTGAGCCGGTTGAATCTTCATAAAGTTACCTGAACTGAAATTTAAAAAACAGAATAACGAAAAAACAAACTAAACGTTATCAAAACAAAAACACCCTTTAGAGCCTTTATCAAGAGGTTTAAACAAGATGTCAGAAGAATCCGATGATTCAGACAGTAGTGATAGTAGCGATAGTCGTCAGAAAATGTTCACAGCAGCCGGAATGGTTCTGTGTATCGTGCAGTTTGCCTTCTTCGTGGGCATGATTTTAATGTTCATGGAGATGGACTTTGCTCAGGGGTTCAAGTTCATGCTGCTTGCATATTCTTCAGCGTTCATTTATAAGAACATGGAGAATTCCGGGATAATGCAGCTTGTAACAAGGAACTGATGACTGTGTGGATTTAACCAGGATCCACACTTTTTATATCTATACCTTCTGTCCTGTTTCATTTTTTACCTGTTTTTCATATCCTTTTCCGGATTTCTTTTCGTTTCAGCCGCATCTGCTTACTTTTAAATGTACCTTTTAATGAAGCCTTTTTTCTATTGTGTTTCTTCAGAAGCCGAAAACAAAGGGAGAGCGTCTGTCTTACAATTTTTAGAATTTTGTGCAGTGATTAAAATACTTCCATTTTTTTGCTATAGTCTCAGGCTTCTTATATTTTTCAGGGTTTCAGAAAATATAACTCATTAATAAATAGAAAAAGAGATATATAGGATCAATTTTTAGTATCAAATAATAATTATTGTGGGATAAACATGGACCTTACATTGCAGATTGATACTGATTACTCGCTGCAGGAAGCAAGCGAAGTTGTCCGCTCGGCTCTGGAACACGAGAAGCATCTTGCGAAATACAAGGTACAGCGCTATTCCATGATCTGCGATGAATTTGAAGACCAGTATGACCTGATATCTACAGAACTTATCCAAAAAATTGAAGCTGGAGAAATTTTCGATGACGAAAGGTTTTTTGACTGGTACGCCGCAAAAAAAGGGCTTGACCACTGGAAGAAAAAGCTGAAGGTCCTTAATTCTGTCAAGTTTTAAGTTGCAGAACGCTTCCCGCCTGCAAAATTCTACTTTAACCTGATCTATCTTTATATTCTGTTTCATCACTTTATTATTCTTTACTTTCTTTTATTTTTTTTAATTCCTGTTTCTTTTCTTACTTTTATCTCTTTTCTACTTCTATTTCGTTAGTTTTTCATTTTTCCGGCATACCGATAAAGTGTATAAATTTAACGATACTGTTAAATAGTTAGGCTTCTATCTTTTTTATCAGTAATATTTTTTTAATGGTGTTTTGATGAAGGATCAAATTAAATTAACAGAGCTGATGTTCCTATCTGAAAAAAGGAAGAAAATTCTTCTTTTCCTTAAAGATAAGCCCAGAACCATGGCTGAAATTCAGGAGCATCTTTCCGCAGATCCTGTTTCTATCCTTCCTCAGATCAAAAAGTTGAAAGAAGGTAAACTTGTAGTACAGAAAGAGCATATGTACGAACTCTCTTTAATTGGAGTCGTAATTGTTGACAAAATGCCTCCTTTCCTGGGTACCCTTGAGGTCCTGGAAGCAAATTTTGACTACTGGACAAAAAGAAACCTTGAAGGCATCCCTCCCTTTTTACGAAAAAGAATTTTTGAGCTGAAGAACTGCAAGCTCATCCTTCCGGATATAAGCCATATGTTCGAGCTCAATCCTGAATTTGTAGAAAAGCTCCACCTCTCCACACATATTTCCGGTTTTGCTTCCTATTTTCACCCTTCTTTTGCTTCACTTTACCCTGAACTTGCAAAAAAAGGAGTGGAGATTTCTTTGATACTTACTGAGCCAGTAATTCAGAGGTTCAAAAAGGATTATAGGGAGGAACTATGCGCCTTTCTGAATCTCGAAAACGTCAGAGTATTTGCCTTTCCCCATGATGCCAGAATTGCAGATTTTACAGTAACGGACAAGTTTTTCTTGCTTACCCTTTTCTCAAAGGAGAAAATTTTTGAACATGAAAGCCTGCTCAGTTCCGAGCCTGAAGCTCTTAAATGGGGCACCGACCTTTTCTTACATATGAAAAAAGAAGCAGTTCAGGTAAAAGAAGTTTGAATGCAATGCTCTAAAGCATTAAATGCAAATCTCTATTTCTCTACATTATTTTCTTTCTTTTTCATCAATTTCTCTTCTTCTTGAAAATTTTTCTTCACATTTATATTATTAATTTCTCCTGTTGCCTTTTCTCACTTTCAGTTTTCTTTCAGGCACAGTTTCGCAGTAAAAACAAAAAACTACCTTAAATAACTTCTACGTTATCTCTTTTTCAGCTCCTTAATGGACTGAGTTTTTTTGTATGTAAATCTCCAGAGAACAACTGTTTATGATCAGGTTCTTTATATAATGGTAGCTTTATCAAAATCTATGTTTCTGCTCAAAGAAAAAAGCTGTCAGGATGGTTTTGAATCAAAAGCTTAATATTTCGGATAGCAATTTCCATTTATAATGTTAGTTTATTTATGCAAGGAAATATTGATAATATATCGTAAAAGACAATGCTCTAATCTTCTCAGTAAACCTTAGAGCTTTTCGAACTTAAGACCAGCTTAACAGTTTACAGGATTTGCTTATTCAGAAGGAACAGGAATAGTAATAATCTTCAAAAAAATAAAACAATTCTACTTTAATTTAATGATTGGGTGACTTAATTACAACAAAGGCATTAATTCCCGCACAGAAGATCTGGTGCTGGACTCATAAAACAAGAGTAGTGCCGCTGGAAAGTTGTAAACCTGGGTCAAAAACTGGTTAAAATTATTTGGTGAATTATATACGGGGTATGGAGGGGGCAGTGGGATGTCACCAGAAACGCAAAAAGAAAAAAGGGTGCGTGAATTGAAACAAATAACGGTGTTAATGTTTATATTCTTAATATCTTCGTCATTGGCGGTGGTTGTGGGTTCTGATCTTGCCTCTGCCGCAGACGTCGAAAATGAATCAATCAGTGCGGGCTTTTCAGCTTCCCCGACTGAGGGAGAAGCTCCGCTAACAGTACAGTTTACTGACGGCTCAACCGGGAGTCCGACAAGCTGGAAATGGGACTTTGGAGATGGTGGTACCTCCAGTACCAAAAGCCCTTCCCATATATATTCCAAAGCGGGAACTTACACCGTAACACTGAATGTAAGCGATGGCGTTAGCTCGGACAGCGAGGTCAAGATCAATTATATTACTGTTGAAGAAAAGACTGTAGTTCCTGTTGTTGTGACAGCAAACTTTACATCTAACGTAACTTCAGGCAAAGTGCCTCTTACTGTCAAATTTACGGACAGCTCTAGCGGCGGTCCTACCTCATGGAAATGGGACTTTGGTGACGGAAAGAGCTCAACATCCCAGAATCCGGTTCATACCTATTCGACTGCCGGAACATACTCGGTAACCCTTATAGCAACTAACGGTACTGCAAGCGATGATATCACAAAGTCAAATTACATTACTGTTGATGGAAATGGGCCAGATGCCAGCTTTACCGCTTCTCCGGCTGAGGGAGTAACTCCTCTTACCGTTCAATTTACTGATACCTCAACCGGCAGCCCGACAGCATGGACATGGGACTTCGGAGACGGAAACACATCAACTGTCCAGAGTCCTTCTCACACATATTACAGTGCAGGGACATATACTGTGAAATTAACCGCAACAAATTCATACGGGTCCAGTGCGGCTTCTCTGTCGATCCGTGCATCATCGGTCACTGCGCCGGTGGCTGATTTTTCAGCCAATGTCACATCAGGCTCATCTCCGCTTTCCGTCCAGTTCACGGACCTGAGTACCAACGGTCCTGCAGCCTGGGAATGGGACTTTAACTCAGACGGGACCATAGATTCGACTGAGCAAAACCCTGTTCATGTATATACGTCTCAGGGTACCTATTCTGTTACCCTTAATGCGATCAACGGCACTGCCGCGGGCAGTAAAACAAAATCTAACTTTATTACAGTAGGAAATTCACTTCTAGCTTCTTTTACCGCATCTCCGCGTGAAGGCAGTGCTCCGCTTACTGTTCAGTTTAACGATACTTCTTCCGGAAACGCAACTTCCTGGATATGGGACTTTGGTGATGGTAATACTTCAGCATCTCAGAGCCCGTCTCACATCTATTTCAGCGCCGGAAATTATACCGTAAAATTGACCGTAACAAATGCTTTTGGGTCTAACACCAGTGCCCCTTCTTATGTAAATGTGTCCTCAACAATTGCTCCTGTTCCTGATTTCATATCGAATGTAACTTCAGGTCAGGCTCCTCTTACTGTTCAATTTAACGATACCTCTACCGGAGGTCCGACTGCATGGGAATGGGACTTTAACTCGGACGGGACCATAGATTCTACTGAGCAGAATCCTGTTTATCAGTTTACAAGCAACGGGCTCTATGCGGTTACTCTGAGGGCGGGTAATGGTACTGCATGGGGTAATATTACCAAATCTGACTATATTATGGTTGGAGACGGGGTCCATGCTTCATTTACTGTCTCTACACGCACAGGGGCTGCCCCTCTGACCGTACAGTTTAACGATACTTCGACAGGCAATGTAACCTCCTGGCTCTGGGACTTTGGAGACAGCAACACATCTACCGAGCAGAACCCGAGCCACGTGTATTCCGAAACCGGAAGTTATTCCGTAACCCTCAATGTCAGTAATGGCTATGAGTATAGCACCGTTACATGGACCGACTACATTACAGTCGGCGAGGAAGAAGAAGACAGCGGCGGGTCAGGAGGTTCTGGCGGGTCATCATCAGGCGGAGGTGGCGGTTCTCCTGAGCCTGCAAGCAATGTTGAAGTCAGGGAACTCGCCCAGGAGTTTGTTACAACAGGGGACCGTGTAAAGTTCGAGTTCACCAAAAATGCCACTGCTGTCATGTATGTGAAATTTGATTCCAAAAGGACATTTGGGAAAACAACAGCCATAGTCGAACAGCTTATCAACAGGTCCGTTCTGACCCCAAAAGAACCCTCAGGGAAGGTCTATAAGTACCTGAATATCTGGGTAGGGAATGAGGGCTTTGCAAGCCCAGAGAATATTGCCAATGCCATTATAGGGTTCAGGGTAAAGAGCTCTGAAATTTCAGTGAATGAGACAAACGAGACTGATGCTCCTTCAGTTTTCATGTACAGGTATTCGGATGGGAAATGGAATGCACTCCCCACACGTGAAATAGGAGAAGACGGTCAGTATACGTATTTTGAATCCAGGACCCCTGGCTTCTCTCCGTTTGCAATCATAACCGGCAAGAAAGCTATCGAGTTAATAGAAAATGAGACTGTGGTGCCGGAGTCCTCTGGGCTTTCACCAAAGAACAGGCAGACTGAGTCTAATCCCTGGCCCATGCAAACGACTGAATACAAAGACTGGTCAGAAGTCTCCCTGGCCATCAAGGTTATTGTCGGGCTAATGGTAGTACTTTTGATAGGGATTGCTATAATGGAGAAAAAAAATCGATAAAAAGAAATTCTGGTAAAAAGAAATAAGATAATTGTGAAAATAAGCTCGTAAAATGAAGGTCTGGGACAGATTTTCGGATAGAAATCTGTCCAGTTGTTTATTTTCATAATTGCTTTATATGAAGCAAACAATCATAAAGTAAAAACTTCTTTTCTCGGGATAGACATGAGTTTCACGCTGAATATAGAAACTGGTTTCTCACCTCAGGAAGTATGTGAGGCTATCCGCTCTGCTCTTAAACATGAAAAGCATGTTGCAAAGTACAAGATCGAGCGATATTCCATTATCTGTAAAGGTTTCGAGGAGAAGTTTGGGTACAGCTCAGGTGAGCTCAGGTCGAGATTTGAAGCCGGAAATGTGGGGGAAGATATTGATTTCCTCGACTGGTATTCGGCGAAAAGAGAACTTGATCACTGGAATAAAAAGCTTGAGATCCTTTCCGGGATTTCTCTGTAAAAACCGTTTAATGTATCCATTTTCCAGAAACATTACTTTTATTATTCATGGAAAGAGGTTTGAAATCTGATATTCTATACGGGATCGTATTTTATTTCTGAGCTTTTGCAGCCTGCGCTGAAGGAAGTTCATCCCAATCATGAATCCGTCTGAAGGTTTTTGCTGGAAAGGCAAGTTTTTCTGTTCTCCAGGCCAAATAATTGATAAATTATTTATGTGCGTTTTAAAGTATTACAGGCTTGTTTACTTTCTACAAATGAAAATATTATTGTCCCGTATCTTTTTAGAATTATTTTGATATCCACAATTTTCTTTCGAATAGGGGAGGATAAACTTTTCTTTTGTAGATGTAAATTGAGGTGTTAAACTTGACAAAAACCGTTATAAAAAGCATGGTTGGAGAAGCTCTTATTGGTTCAGGTCCGGAGATTGCCCATATAGATCTGGTTATCGGGCCTAGAGGAGGGCCGGTAGAAACAGCATTCATGAATTCCCTTGCAATGCCCAGGCAGGGTCATACTCCGCTTCTTGCTGTCCTTGAGCCTAATGTCCAGCCAAAACCTGTAACTCTGATTGTAAACAAGGTAACAATCAAAAATGTGGCGCAGGCTGCTCTGATGTTCGGACCGGCTCAGGCTGCAGTTGCAAAAGCGGTTATGGACTCGGTGGCTGCCGGAGTGCTCCCTGAAGAACAGGCAGATGATATTTTCATTATCGTATCTGTCTTCATTGAATGGGATGCAAAAGATAAAGATAAGGTCTACGAATTCAATTATGAAGCTACAAAGCTTGCAATAGCCCGTGCAATGGAGAGCAAACCAACAGTTAAAGAGGCACTGGCTAAAAAGGATTCAGCAAAACATCCATTCGCATAAGGCAAACTGCTTAAGGTTTTACCCGGCATATTCAGACTGAAATCCGGCAGAGACCTTAATCATTTATTTTTTATCTCGAGCAGGATTCTCAGGTGATCTCTGGATTTTCCTGGCCTGCCCTGAGTATTGGTGTATATCCGGATATGTTCGGGTATATCCAGATCTCTTTTTTTAAGAGCAGCTCTGTCTCAACCTTGTTTTTGTATTTTTTTATTCTAAGTTTCATTTCTTTGAGTTTTTCTTAAGTCCTGTTTACGCTGAAAGTTTGTGTTGTTCTACCAGGAAGAGGGTCGGTCCTGAACCTGAAATCCTGGAGGATGCCTGCACAAAGGCAGAGAAATTCTTAATTTTCCGGATTCTGTGCCCTGTAAGAGACTTCCATAAAGTTCCTTGCCGTTTATCCTTTAAATTTTAAGGTCAGGGGAGCTGTTATATGTCTTTTATTAAAGGACAGTTCCCTTTTTATTAAAGGATAGTTCCCTTATACGACTGATAGTTACCTGTAAACTTTATTATTATTTCTTTGAAGGTCGTGGCCGTATTTTTCTTTTTTCTTAGGGAGGCCCGCTGCAGGACTGAAGAGTTATCGATTTCGAACACGTGACTCTTACTTTTGTTTCTTTCTTTAGATTTTTTCATGCCACTCCTGAAGTTCTGCAAAAGGGCTGAAAATGCAGTCTACTTTTTCAAAATTAACGGGCGTGGTAGACAAATATTTATAATAAGTATAAGTAGTTTATATTGAAGTAAAAACATAAAACTTTACAGTGGGGGAAGACATAATGAAAATTAGAGTAGTTAGTTCCAGGGAAGAAATTTTCACGCTTAATCCTAATGAGCGTGTTGTTCATCTGGCCTTCAGGCCTTCGAACAAGGACATTTTTGCGCTGGTGGAAACCTGCCCAAAGATTGAGGTAATTCAGTTGCCCAAATCTTACAGGCGTACAGTTTCAAAGTCCATAGAGATGTTCCTTGAGATGCAGAGAATCCAGCTTATTGAAGGAGATGTCTGGGGGCACAGGAAAGACATTAATGAATATTACAGCATTCCATCCTCTGTGATCGAAAAGATCAGAGAACTGAAGATGGAAGGCACACCTGCTGAGAGAATCGAAGAAAAGGTTGCAAGAGAAAGTAAGCTGAACCCTGAAATGGTTGCCTATATTCTGACCAAGGAAGCTTCTGTTTGAAGATCTTGCAATTCAGGATTTTTTCTTCATTTCTCGATGCACATTTCTCAATGTATACAGGATAATATTGAAAGATTCTAAATCTTTCAAGTATCCTCATTTGTTTTCTATCCCGCTAAAACTTTCAGCTTAGGGTTGGAAGGTACTCCTTACTTATGGTAATCACAGCATTTATCCAGCGGAAGCCATGAAGTCTGGGAAACGGTATTAGTTTAACATTTAATTTTCGAAGCTTTCTTTTTTGAAATACTATAGATATTTTTATTCCCAATTTTAGCAGTATTCGGGGTTTCAACTCCGGACTTTTTTAGCGTTTAATCTGGTCAATCCTGTATTATTAATAGATGCCTTTACCTGGTTAAGAACTGTGAGAGAGTAATAACTTATATATTTTTGGCGGCTGTAATCTTTTTAGTCTTATTTGCAATCCTTTTAACTTTAGCACTAATAGGAGACTGAAGGGTGAAGCTGGAACTTATAGAGTTGATTTTTCTTTCCGATAAGCGGAAGCAGTTACTTCTTTTTCTCAGAAACGGGCCCAGGAACATGGATGAAATTACGGAAGCCCTCCAGGTAACTTCCACTTCCATCCTGCCCCAGATTAAAAAATTAAAAGATATGTCTCTGGTCGTTCAGGAGGACAGGTCATATACACTTTCGCTCATAGGAAAAGTTCTCGTTGAAAAAATGCAGCCCCTTGTCAGTACTATAGAGCTTTTTGAAGATAACTTTGATTACTGGTCGGAAAAGGACCTTCAGGGCATTCCTCTGTCTTTCAAGAAAAGGCTTGGAGAACTCGGTAAATGCAAACTGATTCAGCCTGACCTTGACCGCATGTTTGAACTCGATCAGGAAGTTGTGGAAAACCTTTCAGGTTCAAGTTACATTTTCGAAGCCATAGCCTATTTCCATCCCCCTATGATTTCACTCTGCCAGGATCTTGCAAAAAAAGGAGTTGAGTTCTCTCTCCTGATGTCTGAATCTGTCTACGAACGGTATTGTAAAGACTATACAGAAGATTTCCTGAAAATGCTGGCTCTCAAAAATGTAAGGTTTTTCCGGTATTCGGGTGAACTGAGGATTGCAAGTCTTACAGTTACTGATAAATTCTTTATGATTTCACTTTTCCCGAAGAATCAAAGACATTTTGATCGGGAGAGCCTTATATGCTACGAACCTTCTGCTCTGAAACTGGGTTCCGAGCTTTTCAATGAGTTGCAGCTTGATTCAACACAGGCCACTGAAATTTCTCCTAAATAACTGAAGTTCCGGCAGTGTATCGAAAATTCCGGTAATAGAATGATTTTTAGCAGAAAATTGTAAATTTACATAAATGGAGGAAGTCTTATTCCAGCTTTTTACGAACAGAAAGCAGCTTACAGTAACCAGCTCAAATTGCTGATGGGTGCTGGAATGCTGCCTATCCTGGCTTTTTATGTCTTTTCTCTTACCGGACTTTTCGGCTTTGGTGAGGATTCTGAGGAAAGGTATGTTCTGCTTCTTGTTCTTCTCATTTATCTTGCTGCAATGAGGAGTTTCTTTAGTGTAAGGTTTCTGATAACTTCTGACAGTGTGGTTGCAGTTTTCCCACCCTTCAGGTATAGCATCCCTTTTTCCAATATTAGCTCTGTAGAGACCGTTAACGAGTTCCCCCTGCATATGGGGTGGGGTATATGGGGTCGCAAATTAGTTTTTGCTGGAAAGCATGCAAAAGCTATAACAATCAGGAAAGAAAAGGGTTTTTTCAGGACTGTTATCCTTGTTTTGGAAAACTCTGATGAATTCAGAAGGGAGGTGGAGACGGCTACCAGATACTCTTCAGGCTGCCGATTTTTTTGAGAGCCTGAGCTGATTTTCTTTCAGCTGCCAGGTTCCCATTATTAAACTGAACTATATATGGCCAGATTTTTCCTTATGCTAAGTACTTTTCTTATTTCTTGTGTGAGTTTTTGCTTCTTATTATTTCATTCAGGCTTATGTTTTATTTTCATTTTATTGCTTATTTTTCTGACACCGCTTTTTTTGCCCTCTGTTTCATCTTTTCGGCAATGTCAATGCCGAGCCGCTTGCATTCCTGCAGGTCCTTGTCTGTTGGCATGTGAAGGATTCTGAGCACGGGGTCTACAACGGTCATTCCCAGCTCACGCATCTTTTCAGCTATCATTATGGGCGCTTCCCCGCTCCATCCATAAGACCCGAATGCAGCTCCCAGCTTGCCCTGCGGATTTGTAGAAACAAGGGTCTCATTCATAAATTTCTCCATTGGTAGCAGCATTTTGTAGTAAAAAGTCGAAGAGCCAACTGCAATTGCTTCTGCTTCTTTGAGTTCTTCGGGCTTTACATCATAGAAACTGACAACCTTTACGTCAACATTCTTTGATTCAATCCCATTCCCTATTGCTTCTGCCATGGCTTTTGTATTCCCTGAGGTACTCAGATAAACTACTATTGCTTTCAACCTCTATCCCCTCCAGCGATATGATGAATCTGATATCAAGGCAGTCCGGACAACGAGAGCAAAAACCGGCACTTGCGTATCTAAAACTCAGAGTTAGAAGGCATAACCCTGGTTTTCTCGCTCCCCAATTCAACATTATTTATAAAATTTGTTTTAAATAAGGGTTTCGTATCCGAAAAAGTTCAAGTTTTAGAGTCCTGTCTTCATATAAAGTCTGCCTCTATTCGGATAGGGGCTATATAGTTTACTACCTGAAGAGCAATGCTTTCAAGAAAATTGCGGACATTCTGCGGAATTCTGTCCAGGGTATGGGAAGCAAAATTAAGGCTGCCTATCACCTCTCCCCTGTGTTTCATAGGAATCACTGCAACTGCAGTGATCTTTTCTTTCATTAGCAGATCTGCCATATCTTCCGAAAAAAAACTCAGTCTATATACTGGCTTCTCAGTCCAGACCTGCTTTGCTTCCGGAGAGTCTGCCCTGTATGTATAAATTTTTTTCACAAATTCGGAAGAAAGCCCTCTGTGCGCCACGAGGTTGATCTGGTCAAGAAGTTCGTCTTTGAGGTATATGCCTCCGGAGTCTATTCCTTTTACCTTAAGGCAGGCATCAAGGACAAGATTAAGCATAGTCTGGAGGTTCCATGTGGTGCTCAGGGCTATCCCGAGCTCCCTCTGGATTTCGAGCATTTCCTGTGCTTCTTTTCTTTCGGTTATATCAACTATTATTCCCTGGAAGTAAGTAGCATTGCCTTCATTGTCCCGCTGAATGTATGTCCTCTCTTCAACCCAGCGAACATTGCCATCTCCTGTGAGGATTCGGTACTCCATCTCAAAGGAGTCGTACCCCTCTCTAATAGAGCGTGCAAGGTTTTCATGGACCGAATTGATGTCTTCTTTATGAACTATATCTCCATAAAGGATTCTTCCCGACATGAAATCTTCAACAGTGTATCCGAGCTGAGTTACATTTTCCGAAACGAATTCTACAGGCCAGTTTTCCGTATTTTTCCAGAGAAAAGCTACTGCTGAACTTTTGTTGATTATAGTTTTCAGCAAGTTCTGCATTTCAAGGGATTTTCTCAGGGCTTCTTCGATTTTTTTCCTGGAGGTTATATCAAGCACTATTCCCTGAAAACAGGTCACATTTCCATCTTCTTCCCTCTGGATAAAAGTTCTTTCATTTACCCATCGCAGGTCTCCGGCTTTTGTAAAAATCCTGTATTCCGAATTGAAGCTTACATCTCCTTTTTGAATATTTCTCTCGAGTTCTTCTTCTACCCTTTTCAGGTCATCGGGATGTATTATCTTTCCGTACAGAACTTCCTGTGATATAAAATCGTCAGCTGTATACCCAAATTGTACTACGTTTTCTGAGACAAAAGTTGCAGGCCAGTATTTTTCATTCTTCCACAGGAAGACGACAGCCGGGCTGTTGTTGATTACTGCAGTCAGCACTTTCTGCATTTTGAGGGCTTTTTCCAGTTTTTCTTCACTTCTCTTCTTCTCGGTAATATCGAGTACCACACCCTGAAAGTGGGTTACCTTTCCTTCCGGATCTCTCTGAATGAAGGTCCTTTCGTTTACCCAGCGTATCTTTCCGGCTTTAGAAAAAATCCTGTATTCCATATTGAAGTCCGGAGCTCCTGTTTGGATTCTTTTATTGAGCCCTTCTTCAACTTTATTGAGGTCCTCAGGGTGTATAATGTCTCCGTACAGCACCCTGCCTGAGATAAAATCCTCTACCGTATAGCCAAAATTTACCACGTTTTCGGAAACAAATTCTGCAGGCCATTTTTCTTCGTTTTTCCAGAGAAATACCACTACCTGACTATGGTTGATTATAGTTTTCAGGGCTTCTTCCTTTTCCAGGGCTGCGTGGAGAGCTTTTCCCCTCTCACCTCCCGCATCTGCTACTTTGGGATAAGTGTTCAGTTCTTCTCTATTTTCTGCATGCTTACCGTTCATTTTTTCCCTGCCGTTTATATAATTGTGCTTTTATCAAATATCAGTTTTATTGGTCTGGAATCTCTTTTTCCATACCTCTGTTCTGTGGATACGAAAAATATTTATGTTCCAATCCTCTGGCTCTCCTCATGCTGTCTTTACTTGCTGTATTCTTTTTTGAAATCTTCTGGAAAAACTATTTATATTATAAAAGAGGTAATAAGATTCCGTATTCCTTATATGTGATACGGATCTGCCAGTCGGAAGAATTCCATTACCATACCACCAAAAACAACAGACTGGAAAAACTGTGCAACCGCACAATCTATCATGAACCCCTTCAAGAACCCATATGAAGAATATCAGTACCCAACCTGGATACTAACCGACCAAACATGAAGCAAAGCGGGTTTCAGGAAATATGCACAGTGAAAAATCGCGAATACGGAATACAAAAAATGGCAAAAATAAATGGCAAAAAATCTAAAAAATGGCTAAAGTCTAAACAGGATAGAGTGAAAAAAGTCCAAACACATAAAACCTCCATAAAGGATCTGCAGTAAGGTTTTGAGGGAAAACCTGCTGCTTTTCCTTTGCTTTAAAACTATTTTGTCTATCAGCTTTCTTACATTTCTCCTGGACTTTAAGATACGCTATTTATCATTTCTGTCTAAGTTTATTTCTAAAACAGGATAAAACAGAGCTGTCTTTCTCTTTGAATGATATAATCAAATGATGGTTTTATGAAAGTTTCACCTCCTGTTTTTCCTGACTAAAGTGCCGGAAGTGTAAAATTCGAAATTAAGAATTTGTGGAAAAGAACCCTGAATGTATCTGATGCCTTAAAATAATGCCTTAAAAATCAGGGAAATAAAAAAGCAGTAAATGAATAAATCTGGTGAACGGATACTACCCTTTTGTGGTTAGATGTTGTGGTGTGGTGGTTGGGTGTGATCTTGTAGATGTGTAGTCTCGGGCAGGCCCGTTCACTATGCTAAAACCAAGATCCATGACTGGCTATATAAATATTTGGATACTATTATATTAAATTTCCTTTTTGTGACAGCTAATGTCAATTTTGAGACTTAATTTGGGATTTTTTGTCCGGATTTTGTCCTTCTATTGTTAATATAAAGCATTATTCTATTCAGAAGCACTTTACAAAGTCTTTTATTAATATTCTCTTCAACTTTCTTTTTTCCGATTTCCTTTTTTATTCAATGTTTTACTTTTTTCTTCAGTTTACTTTTTTCATATTTTTCTTTAGCGTTTTTACAGTTTTTCTTCCCCAACCTGTTTATACTATGAAGTTTTTTTTCCTATCTACACATTATAACGGATTGAATTCATAGTTTTCAATGTAAAAATTAAAAAAGAAGATCTAGGAGATTTACAATGAGAAGCGCCATCATCAAAGAGGGGCCTGAACGTGCCGCTAACCGTTCCCTTCTGAAAGCAACAGGAGTTACGGATGCGGAAATGAAGAGGCCGTTCATCGCGGTTGTCAATTCCTGGAATGATATCGTTCCTGGTCATACCCACCTGAATAAGCTCGCTGAAGCTGTAAAGGCAGGGATCAGGAACGCTGGGGGAGTTCCTTTTGAGTTCCATACTATAGCGGTTTGCGATGGGATTGCAATGGGGCATGAGGGTATGAAATATTCTCTCCCGAGCAGGGAAGTTATAGAGGACACAATAGAAATCATGGTTAAAGCCCACCAGTTTGACGGTATGGTTCTTATCCCCACATGCGATAAGATCGTCCCCGGGCACCTTATGGCAGCAGGCAGGCTTGATATACCTGCTATTGTTGTGACCGGAGGGCCAATGCTTCCTGGATACGTGGACGACAAATATACCGACCTTATTTCTGTCTTTGAAGGTGTCGGTGCCTATAAGGCAGGCAAACTTTCCGAAGCCGAGCTCAGAAGGCTGGAAAACCTTTCCTGTGCAGGAGCAGGTTCCTGTGCCGGCATGTTTACTGCAAATACAATGGCATGCATGACCGAAGCCCTCGGATTGAGCCTTCCCGGCTGTGCAACTGCCCATGCTGTTGACGCAAAAAAGATGCGTATTGCTAAAGAGTCCGGAGAACGAATTGTGGAGCTTGTAAAGCAGAATATAACTCCGCGGAAGATTGTCACTTACAGGTCCTTTGAAAACGCCATAATGGTCGATATGGCAGTCGGAGGAAGTACAAATACCACTCTGCACCTTCCTGCCCTTGCCCATGAGTTCGGGATTGAGCTGCCTCTTGAAACCTTTGACAAACTGAGCAGGACAACTCCGCATCTGATCTCTCTCCGGCCCGGCGGTCCGAATTTCATGCTTCACTTTGACAGGGCAGGCGGAGTCGAAGCAGTCATGCAGAGGCTGGCATCAAAACTTCACCTTGACCAGCTTACAGTCAACGGCAAAACTATCGAAGAAAACCTGAAAGAGTTTGAAATCGTTAACCCGAAGCTGAACAAAGAGATCATTGCAACCCTTGAAAAGCCAGTCCATGCCGAAGGTGGGATCGCAGTCCTCAAAGGCAGCCTTGCTCCGGATGGATCGGTTGTCAAACAGGCTGCGGTTGACCCGAAGATGCGCGTCCACACAGGTCCTGCAAGAGTTTATGATTGTGAGGAGGATGCCATGAAAAGCATTCTTGCAGGTGATATTAAGCCCGGTGATGTTATTATTATCCGCTATGAAGGTCCCAAAGGAGGTCCAGGAATGCGCGAAATGCTTGCAGCAACAGCCGCAATCGGAGGAATGGGCCTGCTCGAGTCCGTGGCTCTGATAACTGACGGGCGCTTTTCCGGAGGAACCCGCGGTCCATGTATAGGGCATGTCTCTCCCGAAGCCAGTGAAGGAGGCCCGATTGGTCTTGTAAAAGATGGAGACCTTATAGAAATCAATATTCCTGAAAGAATCCTGAACCTGAAAATCTCTGAAGAGGAACTCGAGAAGCGCAAAGCTGCCTTTGTTCCCCGTAAAACGGAAATCACAGGTTACCTTGCCAGATATCAGCGCGCCGTCCATTCCGCAAACACTGGCGGAATAGTGGACTGAAAATGTCTTAAACTTTATTTTTCAGCGGGTTTCTCCTCCGCTGTTCTTTTTCTGGAAACGTTTATAGCGCCTCAGAACGATCTTTTATTTGCCTTTTTATTCAGAGCCATTCGTGCAAAACCATTCTTTATTGAGAATTCACTACGAAATTCAGGGGGAAGGAAGTTCTGGAAGTAGAGGGGTTGTGTTCAATCTGCGGGCGGCCGTCTAAGCTTCATACCTGCCATTTATGCGGGAGGCTTGTATGCGGCCAGTGCATGAGCCATAGAATAGGCGTCTGTATCAAATGTGCAGGTGGAAGGGAACTTTCTGCATTCGATTGAGGAGATCTGGAACATTTAAGTAAGCCGGTCAGAAGCAGACAGCCAATAGTTCCTCAAACTTAATGTAAAAAAACAATAAGTTATATTATAAATCTGCGTAAAGTCATTGCTATTCTCTAAATACGTTTGTCTTTTATACATCATGTTTTCTAATTATTTCTCAGCATTCATAAATATTATATGTAATGATTGATCCTTGAAAAAATTTTTATATATTTCAACCGCCATATTACTGGTTGGAGGTCTAAAATGATATTTGAAAATGGATATACAGTTAGAAAAGTTAACACCTCGCATGGCTTAGATATGTACATCTCCCGGTTTGGCGAGCTTGTAAGCGTTCTGCCATACAGTCCAAAGTTTAATATTTCTAACTTAATTAAGAGAATAGAAGCAATGAATTATTAAATCAGAGAATGCGAAGTTAATATAACTTCCACAATCCTCTTTTTCTTCTGGTATCTACAACTACTTATATCTCTTTATTCAAGCAAATTAAACCAGCAGGTTAATAGGGTGCCTGTTTGCAGGCTCTATATCGAGATCCGCCACGGCTTCGGCAATCATTATGTCGCTCATTGCAGCCATGGGGAAAATATATTCTGCGTATTCTATGGGGCCGTAAAGGATGAAGTCTCCGGCTGCGGCCTGCTGGAGGCATGTAGAGCCTACGTCGCAGATCTTATACATGACAGGATCTTTTTCTTTCTGCCGGTTCAGCCAGTTCCAGGCTGAGGGAGCATTATGTATTCCGGAACCTGTAGGGTAGCCCCATTTTGCTTTTGCGGTAATTGTCATTCTGAGGGCTATCCCGGCTCCGTTTCCCATAGGTGTGATGCTCGGGTCAATAAGCTTGTTTACTATACCGCACCTCTCTGCAATTGATAGGAGACCTTCTTCTAGCAGACCTGCTCCTGTCTCGAGCAGTTCCATCCTTCCCTGAAGGGTAGAGTCCTTGGCATTGAAGCCCAGAATAATCGAACTGTCAATATCGGACTGTTCAAGGGCTTCTATTTCTGATGCGTTTATGCTCATGTTTATGGAGTTATACACTGCCCTGTCTGCAAGCCCTATTTCGCTTACGTATCTGGCTGCATGAGAACGTACAGCTCCTTCGGGAGAATCTATCAGAAAAGGAGAATCGGAAACATCTGCAATAAAATCAATATAGTGTGTGATACTCTCAGCGGTTGTGCCGAAGATATGGACCATATGAGGATTTCCGGTAGTATCAGAACCCGATTCCTGCAGATTTACGAGCTTTTCGGCAGCAGCCCTGTCAAAAAGGCCTTTTGCGGCATTTTCGACTATCTCATGTTTGCTATAAAAAATGGTCCCTGCAAGTACGGTAGGGAGTTCTCCAGGTTGTCCGCCTACTTTTACTCCTGCAATATTGGCAATTTCCTGTTCTTTCTGGAACTTAAACATCTCTACACCCTTGAAATCCACATTTATCAAAATAAAAACTTATTTCGGTTCAAAAAATCATAGAATCAGAGGTTTTCTGCCAGGCAGATGATTCCTGCTTTTGAATCCATTACGAATTCTTCTGAAATAATTATGTCTCCTGAAGTGGGAACTGCAAAAGAAGGCTGTCTTTTTTTCGGAGCACAGACGACCATGGGCTCTTCAGGGTATGCTTCCCCTTTTTCCTTATATTCTTCAACAAGCTTTCGGATCTTTTCCGGGTCGTTCAGCCCAATTCTGTTGAGGAGTGTAACCTGCTGCTGGAAGCGTTCGACTGCAGTCCTGGATATGTTTTCTATAAAGGGAATTGCGCCATGTGAACCTTTAATTCTTCCCTGTTCATCAATTCCGTTTGCATGGATTGCGAGCAGGGAATGCCCTGCAAGATGTCCCCTTGACTCGGTTCCGCAGACCAGCACGTACCTGATATTGGAGTTCGAAATGACATTTACTATTATCTTTTCAACTCCGAGGTTTTCGGTTTTTGAACTGCCCCAGATAGCAGCCTCAGGGCAGGCATCAAGGTGACTTGCAAGGGTTACTACTGCAATTCTTGAATCAGGGTTTCCTGTAACATAGTCTCCTTTTACAGGGGGCCAGTTTTCTGCAATAAGCTTCAATGAATCACCTTTTTTCTTTCTTTGTTCAGATATGATAGTGCACTTGCAAGCATGATGGCTTTCGTAAAATGCCCGCCTACTCTTGATGTGTCCACGAACACATAATCATCCATCAGTACTGGCGCTCCGAGCCCATCGCCTCCGCCAAGGAAGGCAACGGTCCGGAAAATAAGGTTGCCTGAAATTCCGTCAGGGGCAACGATAAAGTTTGATTCCTTTATTGCATCTTCAATAAGAATTGTATAATGTTTGGTTTTAATCCCGAGTTCCTGAGCCCTTCCTGCTACGAACTCCCCATCTGCAAGCGTCCTGTCCACACGCCTGTCTCTTCCGATATCTCCCATCCTGCCTCCGGAAAGCACTCCTACGGCAGGCTCAACCCCCAGTCTCCTTATGTGTTCTGCACCAAGGGTTATCATACGAAGCTTGTCTGAAATCGTGTTTCCTTCATCTATTCCTACAGGGGCGAGGAAAAAAGGTGTTCCATCTGCTGTCAGGAGAAGGGCAAGCCTGCAAATTCTTTTCATGCCAAGGGCTTCTTTCAGGTTTGAAAGAGTTCCGGATGCTTTAGCAGTGCCTCTTATAACTGCATCCACTTCTCTTGAAACAAGGAGCTCTGAAAGGGTTTTTTCGGGGTCCCCGGTATCTATAACCTCAAGCTCGGTCCCTATTTTATCTATTTCTTTTTTACTTCCTACAAGGACTACCTGTGCATACCCAAGTTCCTGAGCTTTCCATGCACTCTCAAGAGTTTTGGGATTTGGGTCTCTTATTCCCATAGCCACTCTTGCTCTGTTTGCCCGGGCTCGTGCTTCGATAGCCTCAAGGAGGGCATACATGCCGTTCTTTTCCATATCTATCAAAACTTTTATTTAAGATTTGAAGTAGTTCTAAGAAAAACAAACACACACATTAATTAATTTTGCCCCTCCCGAGTTCCGCCTCGGGAGGGCGGTGTCCTTTTCGGTCGCCTTGCTCCCTCAAGAGGACTACTTTTTAGTTAATTAACGTCATTTACGTCGGAGGACTGAATTATAAGTTATGATTTTATTCAGAATAGGCTGGGTGCTGGAAAATTAAGTGCTGCGAACATATTAAAAAAATTAAAACATATAAAGTTAATAATGAGTTCTTTTTTTATTGTTATGGTTTAAGATGATATCGTCAATTGAATGGGCTGAAAAATACCGGCCCCGGACCCTTGGAGATGTCGTGGGGAACAAGAAGGCAGTGCAGGATTTGAGGGCATGGGCTGAGGAATGGCAGTCCGGGATTCCTGAGAAGAGGGCTGTGGTTCTTTATGGACCTGCAGGGATAGGGAAGACTTCAAGTGCTCACGCGCTGGCAAGGGATATGGACTGGGAAGTAATTGAGCTCAATGCAAGCGACCAGAGGACTGCAGGTGTTATTGAGAAAGTTGCAGGATCTGCAGCGTCAATGAACACTCTTTTTGGGGGCAAGCGGCTTATTATCCTTGATGAGGCAGATAATCTCCACGGGACTGCGGACAGGGGTGGGATGAGAGCCATTGCCGGGATCATAAAATCCACACTTCAGCCGATAATTCTTATTGCAAATGACATATATGGGTTAACACCGACAGTCAGGAATATTTGTCTGGAAATTAAGTTTGGGTCAGTGCAGAGCCGTTCTATGGTTCCTGCTTTGAAAAAGGTCTGCGAAGCCGAGGGGATTTCTTGCAGCCAGGAAGTTATTCTGCAGATTGCAGAAAATGCGGGAGGAGATTTCAGAAGCGCTATGAATGACCTTCAGGCTGCCGCGAGCGGGAAGGTCGCTCTGGATGTTGAGGATATAAGCACTTCAGGCAGGGATGTTAAAGAGAATATCTTTAAAGCTATGCAGAAGATTTTTAAAGGCACTGACTGTAAAAAGGCTCTTGAATCAGCATACGGGCTGGATGAAAGTCCTGAAGATCTTGTTCACTGGATTGATGAAAACCTGCCTATCCAGTATGCGCGGAAAGACGGCGACCTCGAAGATATAAGGACGGGTTTTGAATATCTCTCAAAGGCTGACCTTTATCTCGGGCGTGTAAAGAAGCGCCAGAACTACAGAATGTGGAGGTATGCCAGCATGCTCATGGTCTGCGGGGTTGCCATTTCAAAGACAAGGCCGTATCATGGCTTTATTAAATATCAGCAGCCTTCACTCTGGAGAAGACTCGGGCAGACACGTTCCAGGAGGGACATGCGGGATAATATTGCTTCAAAGATAGGGGAACACAGCTTTGAATCGATGCACTACTCAAGAAATAACCTTTCGGGTTTTTACGCTCTAATGTTGAAGGACGAAGCGTCTGCTGTTGAAGTTACCGCAAATCTCGGGCTTGAGCTTGAGGAGTTGATGTACCTTTCAGGAAGTGCAAAAGCGAGTAAAAAACTCCAGAAAATTTACGATGATGCGCAGAAACTTCTGGAGAAGAAAAAGGATAAAGCCGAAGAACAGGATTTTTTTAAGGTTCATGTTCCTGAAATAGATGATAAACAGACAACTCTCCACAGTCCTGTTATTATTCCAGAGAACGAACCGGAAGATCCTGTTGGAAAGCCCGAAACTCCTGAACCTCAACCTTCGGAGAGAAAGCAAAAAACCCCTGGCATGGGATTTGACGCACTGAAAGATCTTCATGAGAGGAAAGGTCCCTCAGGGAAGAGACCTGAAGTAAATCCTGAACCTGCAAAGAGTAATTTCTTCTCTTTTACTGAGCTCCTATCTGAAGAAAAACCTCTCTCTGAAGCCGCAGGAAAGAAAGCCTCTCTTGTATCGTCAAAAAAGAAAGAACTGGATAATAAAGAGCCTTCAAAAAAAGGGATATTTGATAAAGGTTTGTCTGCCGCAGCTCTTCAGGATAATTCAGGAGATGTTCCTAAAAAAGTCGAACCTAAGAACCAGAAAACACTTTTCGACTTTTAATTTTTCTTAAACGCTAATAACTCTCTTTTCCTTTTTTGATTGGAGAATAGACTATTTCTTCTTTTTTAGTTTTTTTGACTGTAGGGGTAAGCTTCTGAGGTTTTTAGAGTAAGCATCTGGATATTATGAATAACTTACTGCTGTGTAAAAAAATACGAGTTATGTAGAAGATGATTTTATGTGTGAGCGGAACGACGGGGTTGATTTTTTATGAAAGAAGAAGTTGCTGGTGTGTTTGGGAAGTTTGGACTGGAATCCGCTCACAAATATTACTATGTAACTTCAGTTATAAATACTTTTTTAATATATTTAGCACATGTCTCTTTCTATCTTATTTTGTCTGATTAGTCTTTTATTTTTCTGACATGAATCTTTTATCGATTTCCTGTCTTTCTATTCTCTTCTTACAGATCCTTCTTAAGATTTCCGGGAGGGATAATTCTTTATTTTACTTCATAAAGTTAAAGTATTTTTTACAGTTTGGGCTTGCTGTGATGGGATAAGATAAGGGCGAGTGATACCTGAACAATTCAAGTTAAGAAAAAACTGGTTAATGTTAGTAACTGGTGGGGATAAAACTGGATCCTGTAAAACTGAGTTGAGAAAAAGCTCATTAGAAAAGTTGTGAGCGGGCTTGGGGAGTTTGGGGAATAGTTGGGGGGAATAGTTGGGGGATATGGGTTTGGGGTTATACTATGGAAAAGAGACCCGCTCACTTAGCATGAGTAATCATTGCATCCTATAAATAGCTTTCCATTATATTCCACATAATTTATATTTACAGTCTTATAGTTTTTATTTTCTAATACAGTCTCATTTAATGGCGTTTTTTGGAATATGTACCGTCCTGCTGAGTAGATCAGAACTTTTAATCACACTGAAAGAAACATAGTTAAGAAATGATGATATTAATCTTAGTTCTCTTTGGTATATCCTGATAGAATTTACTGACGAATTGATGGCACAGTCTATTCAGGCACAGTCTATTTATTGTCTTTATTCAAGGATCGTATCCGGCATTTGATTCAGTATTACCCCGTGTCACTTCGACACATCTGAGTAAGCTGTAAACTGGCTTGAGAACAAATTAGCTGGCAGCAACCGGAATTGTAAAGGTAAACAGGTTACAGAAAAGTTCGTATAAGAGTTAGTATGAGCGGGCTGGGGAGTATGAATTGGGGGTGTTGGGGGGTTGGGGTTATCTTACAAAAGAGAGACCCGCTCACATGTATACATCATGCTAATCTCATATAAATATATTTTGCTTGTATTATGGCTGTATCTAAAAATAATCAGAGTTTTTCTGCAAAAGAAGGACTTTTCACACTACAGTAATACTCTTGTAATTTTTCTACTTTTGTCTTATTCCTTAAAAACCTTTTATTAAAATGGTGCGTGAAAATTATGGGGTATATAATGATTTCTAATTGTTGATGATTTCTGAAATCTGCTCCGAACAAAAGACATATATATAACTAGTGACATGTTGGATTTACATTTCAAGCAACTGCTTGTAAGCAAGCACAAAAATGTTACTAATTGCAAACTGGGCTCGTGGTCTAGTCGGTTATGACATCGCCTTTACACGGCGGGGATCCTGAGTTCGAATCTCAGCGGGCCCACTCTTCTTTAAGCTTTTTTCTGATTTTTTAAAAATACTCTGGCATTCAGTACTTTCTTTTTATGCTTAAGCATCTTTTTGAGTATAAATCTTAACTTTTAACATCGATTAAAATGGAGCTCTGTCCGGAATCAATACTAATTCCTTCTAACAATAACATTCTGATTTTGAGCTTGGCAGATTGAGAGCAGATTTACTTCTTTTTGAGGCTCAGTTTTCTCTTTTGCAGGTCAAAATTTCCTTTTAAACTTCGCACTTTATATTATACTGATATTGTTATATAGAAAGGAGAACGATAAAGACTTAGAATCTTTGTTACCTACAAAAAGATACGCTTTAATATATTTTGAAAGCGTTTATCTTTACAAAGATCATTCATATCAGTGGGGGAGGAGTTAGTATTGAAGAGAAGAAGCAGGACAGATATAGCAGTGGATATTTTGAGGGTGGCGATGAATGGGGCAAAGAAAACCCATATCGTTTACGAAGTAAATCTCAACTTTAATATTGCTCAGAAGTATCTGGAAATGTTAAAAGAAAAAGAGCTTATCAGACACGAGAACGGTGTTTTCATCACAACCGATAAAGGAAAAGTTTTTCAGGAAATGGCTAAGGAACTTAAACTTTAAGTTTCTTTTTTCTTACTATTACATTTTTTTATTATTTAATCTCATTCTTTTTTAATCCTTTCTTTTATCCGCCATCTATTCTATTTTTTCATCTTCAGCCCTTTCAAGTAGTAAATCAGGATAAGGTTTAGTGAAGTAATTTGATTCAGTAATACTCTTTCTGAACATTCGTCCCCTTCCATATAAATAACGGCTTTTGGAAACATATATACAGTGGCGATAACGGCATTTTTTTGAACTGCATACCGAAAAAATTGCCTGTCTATTGAATATTTTTTCCTTTCGTTGAGTGCCTGCGGTGTTCTTAAGAGCCTGGTATTGGGAGTGGGGTAACAAAGATTAACCGCAATATAATTGCTGGAGTTTTCTCTATAGTTCTCTATAGAGAAGATAGGGGCAGGTTTAGACTAAAAGTTATATTAAAGAAAGAGGAGAAGGGGCTTTATACAAATATGATAGTCATATACATGATACATATCTTACACATGATATGTAATCTGCATACTAACCAAAGATGACTCTATTCCTGCCAATTTATACAGCTTTACAGGAGGCAAATAAGGCAAATAGTTGATGACATAACTGGCTGAAAAGCGTTTATTGTTTTTATTGCTTTTTTAAATGCGTCCTTTAGATTAGGGGGACATTTTACTGATGGAGGGAATAATTTGACTGAGGGGGATAAATCTATCATAAAACTCAAGGTTGCGGAAGCTGACCAGAGGGATGTTGGAAAAGGGATTGTACGAATCGACGAAAGTTTCAGGGAGATACTTGGCCTCAAGCCCTTTGACGTTGTGGAGATCAAAGGTGGAAAGTCAACGTCTGCCCTAATAGGTCGTCCTTATCCCACTGATGAAGGGCTTGACATTATCCGAATGGACGGGCTTATCCGCACGAATGCAAAGACCAGTATAGGCGAGTATGTGGAAATCCGGAAAGCTGAATGGAAAGAAGCAAAGCATGTGACTCTAGCTCCCGTGACCAAGGGTATGCAGATCTATGCTCCGAGTGAGACTCTCAAAGCCGTATTCATGAACCGCACGGTTTTAAAAGGGGATTTTATTTCCACCACCAGCTTAAGGAGGTCCAGTGACAGGGACATGTTCAGCAAGGGGCTCATGTTTGAGGACTTTTTCCAGGACTTTTTTGGGCAGGGTTTTGGGCCTTCCTTTGGGCTTGGGGAAATAAAGCTTCAGGTGGTTTCTACCTCCCCTTCCGGGATTGTAAAGATCACGGATATGACCGAGATAGAACTCCTTCCCGAAGCCGTGGAAATCCCTCCTGAACAGACCGTTCCTACTGTAATGTACGAAGACCTTGGTGGGATTAAGGATGCCATTGGCAAGGTAAGGGAAATGATAGAACTTCCCCTGAAACATCCGGAGCTCTTTGACCGTCTGGGGATCGATGCCCCCAAGGGTGTGCTGCTCCACGGTCCGCCCGGGACGGGCAAGACCATGCTTGCAAAAGCGGTTGCAAACGAGTCTGATGCTTATTTTATTTGCATAAACGGCCCGGAAATCATGTCCAAATACTATGGGGAATCCGAAAAAGCTATCCGTGACATCTTCGAAGAGGCTGAAAAGAACGCTCCTGCAATCATTTTTCTGGACGAGATTGACTCCATTGCCCCTAAAAGGGCTGAAGTCACCGGAGAAGTCGAAAGAAGGGTGGTAGCCCAGCTTCTTTCCCTTATGGACGGGCTCAAAAGCCGCAAAAACGTGATCGTGATCGGAGCCACCAACCGACCCGAAGCCCTGGACCTGGCGCTGCGACGCCCAGGCAGGTTTGACAGGGAAATTGAACTCCGGGTCCCGGACACTGAGGGCAGGCTCGAGATTTTTCAGATCCATACCAGGGGTATGCCTCTTGCTGAGGACGTGAACCTCAGGGATCTTGCCCAGGTCACCTACGGATTTGTGGGAGCTGACATTGCTGCTCTCTGCCGGGAAGCTGCCATGAGCGCCCTCAGGGCAATTCTCCCGAAAATCAATCTGAAAGAGCCCCAGATCCCGACAGAAATTCTGGATTCCCTTCAGGTCACAAGAAAGGACTTTGAAGAAGCCATGAAAGATGTCCAGCCCTCTGCCATAAGAGAAATCCTTATAGAGGTTCCCAATGTGAGCTGGGATGATGTGGGGGGTCTGGAAAATGTAAAATCACTCCTTAAAGAAGCCATAGAATGGCCGCTTAAAAACCCGGAATCTTACAGGGACATAGGTGTAGAAGCTCCAAAAGGCGTGCTACTCTATGGGCCTCCGGGTACTGGAAAGACCCTTATTGCAAAAGCCATTGCACATGAGTCCGACGCCAACTTCATCACAGCCAAAGGAAGCGACCTGCTCTCCAAGTGGTATGGAGAATCTGAAAAGCGGATTGCGGAAGTTTTCATGCGTGCACGGCAGGTTGCTCCTGCCATAATCTTTCTGGACGAACTGGATTCCCTCGCACCTGTACGCGGGATTTCCGCAGGAGAGCCCCATGTGACAGCCAGGATCTTAAACCAGCTCCTTTCCGAAATGGACGGACTCGAAGAACTTCGGAATGTCGTGGTGCTGGGCGCCACCAACCGCCCTGATATCATTGACCCTGCCCTTATCCGGCCAGGACGCTTTGACGAACTCATTCTGGTGCCTGTTCCGGATGAGGGAGCACGGAGGGAAATTTTCAAGGTGCACACAAGGAAGATGGCCCTCGGAAAAGATGTGGACATCGAAAAACTCGTATCTCTTACCGACCAGTACACAGGTGCCGATATAGCAGCTGTGTGCAAAAAAGCAGGTAGGTTTGCGCTTCGGGAAGACATCCACGCAAAAAGCGTTAATCAGCAGCACTTCTTGAAGGCGATTGAGGAAACAGGTCCTTCAGTTACCCCGGATACCATGAAATACTACGAGGCAATCAGAGGCGAATTGAGAAAAAGGAAGTCCAAAGAAATAGAGAGCCCTTACTATATCTGAGAATCAGATGAAAAACCGTTAGAAGGACCCGGTTTTTTTCTATTTTTTCTATTTTTCTATTTCTTCCCTACTGTCTTTAATCTATTAATTTCTCTAATCTCATTTGACTTTTTTTTGCCCTTAAAGTTCCTATTTATTTTTCAGCTCCTTATTTTTATCATCTATTCTCCTTTTTTTAACTATCATGTTCTTTTTTATCTATTGAAATCTAATTTTTTATTACTGTCATTTCACTGTATCTCTTAAAAAGCGATTATTTTTAAATATAATTACTTATTGACAACCTATTTTAAAGGACAATTATGGAATCAAATTAAGCGGCTCCGAAAGTCATTTATATATAAACTTTCCCAATTATGTTAACCAATGGCATTAAATATCATAATTACTATCGGTAATATATATGCAGCTTCCAACACCCGAAGATCTTAAAAAAAGAAGAAATGAACTCGGGCTTACCCAGAGCGATCTGGCTAAAAGAGCAGGTGTGAGCCAGCCGCTGATAGCCCGCATAGAATCGGGAGATGTAGATCCGAGGCTCTCAACTGTCAGGAAAATCCTTGATGCTTTTGAGGAAGCTGAAAAGGAAAGGCAGATTATCATAAGGGACCTGATGCATTCTCCTGTTCTGCATGTTTCTCCTGAAGATTCAGTCGAAGAGGTGGTAAACCTCATGCATGTTCATGGTTTTTCACAGATTCCCGTGCTTGATAAGGGTGTCCCGGTTGGAAGTGTTTCGGAGGATATGATTGTAAGACTGATGGGCGAGAGCAAGAAAAAATCTATCTCTCAGTTGAAAGTCTCAGGGATAATGGGGGAATCATTCCCGACAGTATCTCCCGGAATATCAATCTCAGTAGTTTCTCATATACTCGAAGGAAATCCTGCTGTACTTGTTGTAGAAAAAGGTACAGTCGTGGGCGTTGTAACAAAACACGACGTGATGAAGCTCCTCCAGGGCCAGTGAATTAAGCCCTTTTTCCTGAGTGCAGGAATTTGTGACCGGGCGTGGAAAGCACATGAATTATATACTAGGATTCATTTAAACCTGAATCCTTAAGTTGATTCCGTATTTAACATGTCAGAAATTCTCTAATAAACGTGTCGATTGTTGTCGAAATGATCAGGTATGAAATGTTGCGCAGCTTTCCTGGCACAATGCATCTATGTAAAATATAACCCTGAATTATTTCCGGGTTGAGTGATTCAAATTATAAAGTTTACACAAATTCCATTAATAAATGAGAAACAAAAGTGAGTTGAAACTTTAAAAATAATACATAATTAAATTCCGATCGGATTTACATGCCTATAATAGGAATTGCAGATACAACGTTTGCACGCTATAATATGGGGCGTGCAGCAATCGACGAGATACAGAAAAACGTATCCGTACAGATTAAAAGGGTAACCGTACCCGGCATAAAGGACCTTCCGGTAGCAGCCAAAAAGCTAATTGAAGAAGAGGGCTGTGATATCGTAATGGCTCTTGGTATGCCAGGCGGTAAGGAAAAAGACAAAATGTGCGCTCATGAAGCTTCTCAGGGTCTGATTATGGCCCAGCTCATGACCAATACCCATATTATCGAGGTCTTTGTCCATGAGGATGAAGGAAAAGACGAGAAAGAACTCGCTTTTCTCATGGACAGGCGGACCCGGGAACATGCCTTAAACGTGATAAAGCTGCTCTTCAAGCCTGAGAAACTTGTGAAGGAAGCCGGTACTGGTCAGAGGCAGGGTTTTGAGGATGCAGGCCCATTGAGAATGTGAAGCGACTTTAATAACTTTAAATTAAAAACAAGACTGGAGACCTTATTCGATGACTATCAGCCTAGGATTTGTTGTAGCTGAATTTAACAGGGATCTTACCTATCAGATGGAGCTGCTTGGAAGAGAGCATGCAGAGTTCCTGGGGGCAACAGTTAAAGAGACTATTCTCGTGCCCGGGGTCTTTGATATGCCTCTTGCAATCAAAAAGCTCTGCCAGAGGGAAGATATTGATGCAGTTGTTACCATAGGGTCGGTAATCGAAGGCGAGACCGACCATGACCAGGTTGTTATGCAGCATGCCGCAAGAAAGATTATGGATCTTTCCCTTGAGTTCAACAAGCCGGTAACGCTTGGAATTCCGGGTCCGGGTATGAGCCGGATGGCTGCTCATGAACGTGTTGACTATGCCAAAAGAGCAGTAGAAGCTGCAGTAAAGCTGGTGAGGCGGCTGTGAAATTGCCTCAATAGGCTAGCAAAATGCAATAAACCAGGACCATCCCTATGTCATCCGCAAGGCTTAAGCGTGTAGAAGAATCCGCAACGATCAGGATCTCCAATATTGCAACCAGAATGATTAAAGAGGGTACAGATGTTATCAACTTTAGCCTTGGCGAACCTGATTTCGATACCCCGAAAAATATCTGCGATGCAGCGGCAAAGGCTATGTATGAGGGAAAGACTCACTATGCCCCCTCGGCCGGAATTCCGGAGCTGAGAGCAGCCATTGCCGAAAAAATGAGGACCGAAAATCGCCTGGATGTGACCGAAAAAGATGTGCTGGTCACTCCGGGTGCAAAGCAGGGGATTTTCGAAATTATGATGGCTGCCCTCGACGACGGTGATCAGGCACTTCTCTTTGATCCTGCCTGGGTAACTTATGATGCCTGCATCCGTTTTGCAGGGGCAGATACCGTATGGGTTCCTACGGTTCCTGAGAAAGGCTTCCTGCCTGACAATTTCGCCGAGTACATTAACAGCAAGACAAAGCTTATTGTTGTAAACACTCCGGGGAATCCAACAGGAGGCGTATTTGGGAAAAAGACCCTGCAGTGCATTGCTGATCTTGCAATTGACCACGACCTTCTGGTAGTCTCGGACGAGATCTATGAGAAAATCATCTATGACCGGGAACATATCAGTATTGGCAGTTTCGACGGCATGCAGGAGAGAACCGTTACTGTTAATGGCTTTTCCAAGGCATATGCAATGACCGGCTGGAGGCTTGGATACCTTACCGCTCCTCCTGAGATCTTCAAGCTTCTGCAGAAGATCCAGTCACATTCAGTAAGCAGTGCCACTACCTTTGTCCAGTACGGCGGGCTTGAAGCCCTTCAGGGCCCACAGGATGGGGTCAAAGCAATGGTAGACCGCTTTAAAATGCGCAGGGACATTCTCATTGACGGGCTGAATAAAATGGGTCTTGAGTGTAAAAAGCCGGATGGGGCTTTTTATGCCTTTGCCAATGTGAGCGATTATGGCAACGGGACCGAAGTTGCCGAAAAGCTCCTGAAAGAAGCTCACGTGGCAGTAACCCCGGGAATCGCTTTTGGGGCTTCCGGCGAGGACTTTATCCGTATTTCTTATGCAACGTCCATTGATAGAATTCGTGAAGCTCTTGACAGGCTTGAAAAAGTATTTTCGTAAAACAGTATATGACGGTAGGGGTAAATTTACCCGTACCGTTTAAGGACTTCTTTTATAATTGTACCTGTACTGCAAAGCGGGCATTTTTTTGAAAGCGGGATCCTGACTACTTTTGCAGGAAGCCCTCTCTTAATAAGTTCTTTTTCCAGAACCTCTATGTCAAAACGCTGGTCATAGCCCAGAGCAATAATGTCCGGTCTTATCTCTTTCAGGGGTTCAAACATGTCTTTTTCACTGCCAAGAATGGCTTTGTCTACCGCTCCGAGTGCACCTACCATCTCAAGCCTCTGTTCCTCAGGAATTACTGGCTTTGGCTTATGGATCACATTTGAATCCCTGGCAACAATGACGAAGAGCTCGTCTCCAAGAGCCCTCGCCTGGGTCAGGAAATAAACATGTCCCGGATGGAGAATATCAAAAGTTCCGGTAGCTAGTACACGTGTCAATAAATCACCTTGTCTCGGGTAATATCCTGCAAGCATAAGAAACTTACTGAAAATAGCCTTATTTTCTTAGCCCTGAAAATTCTATTTATGCAGCCTGTAAATCGTGTAAACAGTCACTGAGTATTTCATAAGTGGCATTTATGTTAACGAGCTTCTGATTATCACAAGTAATATATATGACTCGCAAATATGACTAATAATTATTGAAATGGAAACCCGAGATCAGCAGTTTGAAGCCAGATAATGTAAAGCCGGAATTTTTGAGTCTTCATAGAGCTGGCTGTTACCCCAGGGATTATCACAAGTAATATATAATTCTGGCAAAAATTACCATCTAGATAAGTTTATAGCAAGAGGAAACCCGTATGGTTAAAAAATCGATTCATGAGATTAATAAAAAAATTGAAGATGGGAGTGTCAATGTAGTCACAGCCGAGGAAATGGTCGGAATTGTTGAAAACCTTGGCGTGGAAGGTGCTGCAAAGGAAGTAGATGTGGTAACTACAGGCACTTTCGGAGCAATGTGCTCTTCAGGTTTAATGCTCAATCTGGGTCATTCGGAACCCCCTATTAAGATTCAGAGAGTCTGGTTCAATAATGTGGAGGCATATAGCGGGCTTGCTGCGGTTGATGCTTACCTAGGAGCTGCGCAGATCTCAAACACGCGCGGGATTCAATACGGCGGGGCACATGTTATTGAAGACCTGTTAAGGGGAAAAGAAATTAATGTGCACGCAACTTCTTACGGAACGGACTGCTATCCAAGGAAAGTACTTGATACGACAATCACCCTTGACGACCTGAATGAAGCTGTTCTTCTGAACCCCAGGAATGCATACCAGAAATACAACGCTGCAACAAACAGTTCTAAAAGGATACTCAATACTTATATGGGCGAGCTTCTGCCCAACTTCGGAAACGTCACTTACTCCGGCGCAGGAGTGCTTTCCCCCCTATCAAACGACCCCAGTTATGAAACTATAGGGACAGGTACAAGGATTTTCCTTGGAGGTGCACAGGGTTATGTTATAGGAAACGGGACCCAGCATTCTCCTTCGAGCGGGTTTGGAACTCTTATGGTTAAAGGAAACCTGAAGGAGATGAGCCCTGATTATTTAAGAGCTGCTTCTTTTACAGGTTACGGGACAACTCTTTACATGGGAATCGGTATACCTATCCCTATTCTGAATGAAAAGCTGGCAGCTGCAACTGCAGTGCGTGACGAGGATATAACTACCAGTGTACTTGATTATGCTGTGGGCAGCAGGGATAAGCCTGTGATCAGGAAGGTAAACTATGCCGAACTCAAGTCAGGTTCTGTGCAGATTGAAGGAAAGGATGTTCCAACCTCTTCCCTGTCAAGCTTCAAGAACGCAAGAAAAATTGCAAATGAACTTAAAGACTGGGTAAAGCACGGGAAATTCTTTGTCAGCATGCCTGTGGAGAAGCTTTGCAGTGAAGGTTCGGCAAAACCCATGAAACAGACTCAGGCAGTACCTCTTGTAAAAGACGTCATGTCCGATTTCATTGTCACAATTAAAAAGAACCAGACTGTTCAGGACGCTGCCAAGAAGATCTGGGAGAATTCTTTCAACCACCTTGCAGTAGTTTCGGATACAGGTGAACTTGTGGGAATCCTCACCGCCTGGGACATTTCAAAAGCCGTTGCGCAAAGTAATTTCGATTCTGTGGAAAGTGTTATGACTAAAAAAGTCCTTACCTGTGCCCCTAACGAACCTGTGGACCTTGCAGCACGCAGGCTTGACCGCTACGGCGTTTCGGCAATGCCGGTAATTGACTCCCAGAGAAGAGTACTTGGAATTATCACAAGCGACAATATAAGCAAGCTCCTTGCAAGGAGGTACTGAGCATGAAAATAAAGATCTGCATCCCCACAGAAAGGATACATAACCCCATTATCTCCGACTCTATTATCGAAACAGGAATCCTGCTTAATATTATGGTCGCAAACATTGACTCGACTTACGGAGAACTGATTGCAGACGTAATGGACTCCAGATTTGATAGGATTAAAAATGCTCTCGAGTCAAGAGGTGCAATAGTTGCAATTCTGGACCGTCCCATTCACAGGGACGAGGAAGAGTGTGTTGAATGTGGGGCCTGTATCTCAGTCTGCCCTATGAATGTTTACTCCTTTGATGAGAACTGGAGCCTCTGCGTAGATGAAAAGAAATGCATCCAGTGCGGTATGTGTATCAAGATGTGCCCGCACGGAGCTTTAAAGCTGGGAGAATGAAGAAACTGAACCTTATTTTTTCTCCTTTTTTCTCTCCCTGTTTTTTCCTTCATTTAATTTTTCTCTTTATTCCCTTGTTTTCGCTTTTCTCCCTTTTTTCAGCTTTCTATTCCTGTTCTGGCGTACAAATTGAGTATCTGAGTGGATACCGATTTCTGTTTTGAAACTCTCATTATTTATAGATTGAAACAAATAATTATAATGTATAGTAAGATGCTAACCGACAAAAGCCATCTCTGCCAGAGGTGTCTCAGGTCCAGAACCCTTCCTGGCAGTACTGTGTTTTAAAAGCTTATCAGCGACCTCCGCAAAAACAGATTTTTCTCTGTATTTTTTCATTGTTGGAGATTAAACAGGTGAGGGAATCTTTACTACAAATTTAATTTGTAAAGTGGCTTTGAAATCCTTGAAAAGGGGGAATATAAAAATGAAAATCCTCGTACTTTATACAGGTGAACTGGGAAGAAAAGTTATCCAGAATCTGGTAAACTCATCAAATTTCTGCGTGTCGTGCGGTGAGCTCTGCAACCACTGCCGCCAGGCAAGGAAATCTTATGCAAACCTGATAGTGGGAATCCATGAGTTTCCTGACGACCTGCCGACATTTATCGAAGAGCCCTCCCAGTATATGCCTCCAAACCTTCCGGAGTGTGACCTGATCCTTGCTATAGGCATCCATGCCGACCTCTATTCAGCCATTCCCGAAGTTGTGCAGAAAACTGGCGCAAAGGCTGTAATCGCGCCTTCTGAGGACTCAAAGAAAACTCCTGCTGGTGTCCTTGAACAGCTCAGAAAAGAACTCGAAGCCACAGGTGTAGAATTCGAGGCTCCAAAACCTTTCTGTGCCCTTGAAAAGACCGGAAAGCCAATTATAGACGCTTTTGTGGACATGGGCTTCGGAAAGCCGGTGCTCAGGATCGAGATGAGCCCTGATGGAAAAATGTTCATAGGAGCAGGCGTACTAAGGGATGCCCCATGCGGCTCAACCTGGTTTGTCGCAAAGAAACTCGGCTGGACCGATGTCTCCGGTTATAAGGAAACCATCTCAGGTGCTCACCATTCTTACCCCTGTACGGGAAGCATGGATAAAGACCCGCAGATAGGAGATACCATCCTGCACAAAGCCGGATATATTATCAGAGAGGCTGTGGAAGACGGAATGGAATGTGCAAAAAAGGAGAAGGAAAAGTTTTCGGTAACCTGCAGAGATGAAGCTCAGGCTCTGACTTTTGAAACTTAAAAAGAGTAAATAACGAAGGCACAATTTTTTTCCGTGCCTTTCTTTCTTTTACCTGACAAAAAACGTACTTGCCGGGTTAAGTATAAACGTTTACGGTTGAAACTCCTTTTCTTGTCTGCGTCTGGGAATTAATTTCTTCATAGGGCTGTACTATTACGAATCCTTCTCCTCTGAAAACCATCTGGACAGATTCTCCTGTGCTTCTTCCAACGCTAGTTTTCAGTGAGAGGTCACTTTTTACTTCCGGCTCCAGACTTCCTGTCCAGGCAACTGTGGTATTGGGGTCTGTGAAGATCGGGCGCTCTCTTGTTACTCTGAAGGTAAGAGGCTCATGGTTGGTAGTGATAGCAACTATGCCTGTTCCTTCAAGTTTTACGTTGTAAATGTCATTTTCCGTTACCCCGGAAAACTTTCTCATCATTCTTATGTCCCAGCTGATAGAGTCTTCGATGGCAAGTATATCATTGAAATTTACGCAGATGGAGTCTTTTTCAAGTTTCAGAACTGAGACTTTCTTTCCTTTGTCTGCAAGGTAAAGTTTTCCCACTCCTTCTGCTTTTATAAGGTTGACTCCTTCTCCTCCCATGGATATCTTTACCATCTTTCCAAGCCCGTGTTCGAGAGTTCCTTCTCGTGTAAACCTTATGTTCCCCGTGTATGCCGCCATGGAGCCCATTTTGGTCCATACCACACCTCTGAGATTTACTCCCAGCAGGTGTTCTTTTTCCAGTTCAAAAACTCCCTGCCCAGGGGCTCTTTCTCCATTGCTTCTGATAAAATCTTCTAACAAATAGCTGCCCATTTTTTACCTCTGGGTATAGTTTATTTTTTTACACTGTTTTAATGTTTAATATATTTAAATAAATATAAATAAGTATTCCTGCAGTTCTTTGAATAGTAACCATCTGTTAATTCCGGGCAAACTTCCTGTTATTTATATAATGCATGCAAAACAATTGAAGTAATATCAGATCTCGCTTTTCAGTTTTAGTTTCAAGAGGTAAACCATGAAACCAAAGATCGACTCCACAAGTTTTGGTTCAATCACTGTAGAAGGAGAGACTTTTGATTACGATATCCTTATCCGGCTTGACGGAAGGGTAGAAAAACGGGAGAAAATGCTCTCAAAAGAAAAGTACGGGACTTCCCACAAAATCTCTCTTGAAGAAGCGGAACATGTTTACGAGGAAGGGACAGAAAAAATAATCATAGGGACCGGACAGACAGGTTTTGTGGAACTTTCCGAGGAAGCTGAAGACTTCTTCAGGGGAAAAAGGTGTGGGATAGAACTTTTTCCCACTCCCTGGGCAATTGAGCGCTGGAATGAAATCGAAGGCAGGGTTTCTGCAATGTTTCATATAACCTGCTGAAAAAGATCCACCCTGCGATTAATTCAATAGCTTATTTTTTCCTTTTTTGTCCAGCTATATTTTCCATTTGTTTTTGTCCGGCTGTTTCTTTTCCAGGGCATCTCAGATTTTTTAATCAAATGCTGCTAATAGAGGGCTTTCGGCTTGAATTTCCATTATTTCCTTTTTCTTTTCCTTTGTTTCCTTTATATGTATATCCATCTGCGGGAAGGGAATTTCAATTCCTTCTCTCCTGTAAGCCTCAAAGATTCCGGCGGTAAGGTTATTTTTTACAGCCATAAGGTCTCCAGTCTTTGCCCAGGCTCTGAGCTGAAGATTTACGGAAGAACTGGCAAGTTCGGTAGTAACTACTGAAGGCTGAGGATCCTGAAGCACAAGAGGGTGACTCTTCATAAGGTCAAGAGCTATTTTGATAGCCTGTTCGACATCTGAAGAATAGCTAATACCAACGTCCACGGAAACCCTTCTTGTAGGCATGCGGGTCATATTGACAATTGAACTTCCCCAGACAAGCTTGTTTGGGATTGTTATTAACTGGTTGTCAGGAGTCAGGAGTTCTGTTGACATAATTCCTACTGATTTTACTTTTCCCGTCTGTCCGTTTAAAGTGACTGTTTCTCCCATGTCAATTGGTCTTACCGCAGCAACCCACACACCAGATGCTATGTTTGTAAAGGTATCCTGCATTCCAAGACCCAGGACCAGACCTATCACTGCAGAAAGCCCTACCACGTAACTGTCTACATCAAAACCGAGGCACTTCAAAAAGATCAGGAAAACTACGACATACAGAAAGACGCTCAGGAAATTTGTAAGAAACTTTGTGGTGAGGTCAGGTAATTTTGTTTTCTCGATTCCTTTCCTGAGAATACGTATAAGAAGTTTTGCTAAAATTAACCCTGCAATCAGTACTGCTGTTGCAAAAATCAGTCTGGACACCGATATATCGGTATAAGGAATTACCTTTTCTAATATTTCACTGCTTATTTCGCCACCCAATTTTTTATCTCCTATTTTCGTTTTCGAGTTCTTTTTCCCGGATAAAGACAAATCAGGAAGATTTTCTATTCTCCTGCCCAGTGTATCTCCTTCTTAATCAGGAACATAATAAGGAACAGGAATGTAGAGTAAACTTTAACATATACAGGTAAACTTTAACATATACAGGGAATAAAGAAATATGCCCTGAATAATTGCATTAAATGACCAGCTTTTACCAGACGCTCGACTTCCTTAAATTATTTATTATTTTCCTGTATTAAACCTTACTGAACTCTAAATCTCATAAAGTTATAAGCCTGTAAATCCATTGTTTTCAGTATCTATCTTATCAAACTCAGGGAAGGCCCAAATTGAAATGGATTAAAAAGCTCTTCGGAAAGCCAGAAAGCTCACACGAAAAGAGTATTTCCAGCGAAATCAGTTTTGACGAACTGCCTGCATGGCTGGATGAAAGTTCTCAAAAAATATCTTCTGAAATAGAAAAGGATGTCTCAGGACTTTTTAAGGAGCTTGAAGCTGCGATTTCCGAGCTCAAGGAAAGCAATAACAGGCTTCTGGATGCAAAAGTTGAAGGGAATTTTGATATAAGAGCTGTAAAGCGGGCGAAGAGCAACCGCGAAAATGTGACAAAACAGGTTGGGGTATTTGTAGATAAGCTCGGAACTCCGGCAAATATGGATTTCAGGGCTCTCAAAGGGTTTCATGAAGCAGCCATGCAGAACCTGAACACCTGTCTTGAACATATGAACCGGAGCTTCCGGTACACAAGACCAGTCTTTCCTCAGGAGTCAAAAGAAGTTACTGACAGCCTTGGAAGGCTTGGATATGTTCTTAATCAGCTCAGGGAAACAATCCTGAACCATAGGCATGAAATGGAATCTATTGAAGCAGCTTCCAGAAGCATAGAAGAGGTCAGGGAATTTTCTGCCTTAATAAAAGCTGAAGACAGTGAACTCAAATCTAAAAATCAGAAGATTCTGGCATTAAAAGACGAAGCGTCCAGAACCGGTAAAGCTCTCGAAGAGTTCAAACAGGGAGAAGCCTGGCAAAAACTGCAGAGACTTCAGGAAGAATTTACTCTGGCAGGAGACAGGCTTAAAAAAGCTGAAACAGGTTTGAATTCCCTTATTCTGCCTTTTTCAGGCAATCTCTCCAGAATAAAGAAACTCCATGAAAGCGGCAAATACACCTTAAAGCCTGAGGTAAAAAAGCAGCTTGACATCTGCCTTGAAGCCCCTGCTAACCTTGATCCTTCCTTTTTCCTGGAGCTCCAGAAAGTTTTCGAAGACCCTGCTCTTGATATACAGGCACAGAAGAAAGAAAAAGCTCTTGCACAGGTAAGGTCCGCAGCCTCAGGTTTTGAAGAGAAGAAAAAAGAATATCTTGAATCCAGGAAAGCCTTTGAAGCCAAAAAATCCGAGCTCGCGAGATCGGATACCGGAGAACTTTCCGGACTTGAGCATAAGGAAGCAGAACTTCTCGCAAGAGCCCGCCTGCTTGAAGAAGAAATCGAAAGTTCCGAAAAGAAACTGGCTGCCTTAAATGAAGACCTCAAAACCAGAGAAGAAAAACTTCAGGCAAGCGTTGCCTCAATTAACAGCAGCGTAAAAATCCGATTTCTGTCCTGAAATTCCTGCACTGAAATCCCTGAACATGCGCACCTGATGGAGCTGTAAGCAGCTTCCAGTCAGGAAAGCCTGAGTTGTTATTACTCTCTGTTTTTCTCCCTGCTTTTCCCCTGTATTCTACTTTTCCTTTGCATGAAAGACCGTTCGCATAACAGCTGTCTTATCATTCACTCTTAACAGTTTATCTTATTTTTCTATCTTATGAATTTATAATTCATCAGCTCTTTAATTTATTCTGGGAACTTAATTTTGCGGGGTACTGAAAGCTTTTCAGATCATTATCTGTTACCTTATTTTGTGTAACCGCTGGAAGCTTTTAGGAAAATTTAAAAAAGCTGATGCGCTGGTCACTATGGATAGAATATTGTTGCGTTTATTTGTTAATTTATGTCTGGTTTCTGTTTTTCTATCAGGAGCCACAGTTTCCTGTTTTTTAGATATACAGACGGCTTCTGCGGCTGAATTCATTCTTGCTCAAAATGAGAGCGTGAACAGCAGTGTAAACAGCAGTATTTCTCTGACAGAAGAGAGTGGTCAAGCCGCCTTTTCTTCCGGGGAGCCTTTAAATTCTGCTCAGAAAAAGCTTTCAGGGGACCTGCTGCAGCTCTGTGACGAACGATGCCTTTCAGGAGAAGAGTCCTCAGAGACTCTGAAAGCCCGTATGGTAAAGCTGGGGCAGTTAAGCCAAACAGATCCCGTTTCTGGAAGGGTAGCCAGTTCAGCAGAATACTCTGAAAGCCCTGCCGGTTCAGGGGAGAATGCCAGCAAGTCCTCTTTTTCTTCGGCTGAAATGGTTTATGTGTACATTTATCTGGAGCCTTCTGCAAACAGCAGCATACTTGAAGGATACTGTGAGCTTGTGGAAAGGGATGAAGAAAACCATATCGCTGTGGCATGGATCCCGCTTGAATCCCTTGAGTCCGTGGCTTCTCTTACTGAAGTGAGAAATATCCAGACGGTCCTCCCTCCTTTTGTCAGGCAGGGAAGCACGGTTTCGGAGGGAGACTTCATTCTTAAGTCTTCCAGCCTAAGGGAGTCTAATGGCGTGAACGGGACAGGAGTAAAAATCGGAATAATATCTGACGGCGTGGACAGCCTTGAGGACGCACAGGCTACGGGTGATGTTTCTTATGATGTGCATATCCTGAGCAACAAGATCGGCGGGAATGAAGGTACTTCTATGCTTGAAATCGTTCAGGACATAGCTCCCGGGGCGGAACTGTATTTCCACGACTGCGGTTCCAGCAGGCTCGAGTTCAATAAAGCGGTCGATGCCCTTGTTAATGAAGGGTGCACTGTCATCTGCGATGACATAGGCTGGCTTTCCGAGCCTTTCTTTGAAGACGGGATAGTGGCAGACCATGTGAAAGAGGTCATAAAAAAGCACGACCTCCTTTACGTAAGTTCTGCAGGAAACTCTGGCGACAGCCATTACCAGGGTCTTTTCCACGACAACGGGAGCGGCTGGCATGATTTCAGCAGCGGGAAGGGAGAGGTAAAGAATCTGCAGCTTGAGATCCAGCCCTCGGGAGAGGTGTGGGTGTTTCTCCAGTGGAATGACAGATGGGAACAGTCGGGAAATAATTATGACCTTTTCCTCAAAAACCGGGATACTTCAGAGACCATGGCGTCCAGTGAAGTCTACCAGGACGGAGATAATCTGCCCCTCGAATATATAATGTACAGCAATGAAGGAAACAGCACCCTTAACGCTTCTATCGAGGTTAAAAAGACCTCAGGGGAAACAAAAGAACTCGAGCTCTATATCTATTACTGGCCTGGAGTAACCGTTAATCCTGAAAATATCGTTGCCGAAGATTCTATTTTCGGGCATCCTGCCCTGCCTGAAGCAGTAGCTGTAGGGGCAGTAAGAGCCGGCGACTCCGGAGACTATGAGCTTGAGTACTTCTCTTCTGTCGGTCCGTCTACGATTTTCTATCCTTCTCCGGAAGTTCGTACGAAAGCTGACATTTCGGGGCTTGACGGTGTGAGTGTTACAGGTAAGGACGGCGTTTCGGAGCAGTTTTACGGTACGAGCGCCTCTTCTCCGCATGTTGCAGCTATTGCAGCCCTTGTCTGGAGCGCTTTTCCGGAAAAGTCGGCTATGGATATCAGGAGGCTGCTCTATACTTCTTCAACAGACCTCGGAGATCCCGGATATGATACCACTTTCGGATACGGGCTTGTGAATGCTTCCAGGATGTATGAACAGGCATCAGGAGCTCCTTCTATTCTGACTGTGAAGACTGACGGGAGCGGGGATTTTTCTTCAATCTCCGAGGCGGTAAACGAGAGCAGACCCGGAGATTCCATTCTTGTATATCCGGGAACATACAGGGAAAATGTGGATGTTCCCTGGTCCCTTAACTTAAGTTCTGTTTCCGGAAAGCCAGAGGACACTATCCTCGAAGCTGAAAACACAGAGGAACCTGTTTTTCATATTACTGCCAGTTCTGCAAACATCAGCGGGTTCAGCATTAAAGGCTCTTCCAGAGCTGGTATTTATCTCGAAAGTGCAGGTAAATGTAAGCTTACGAATAACAAAGTATCAGGCTGCGGTCAGGGAGTCTTTCTTGAAGAATCGTTCAATAACACTCTTGCAGGGAATAATATCTCAAATAATATGGAAGGGCTCAGGTTAATGGATTCTTTCCTGAACACTGTCCTTGAAAATGAATTTGATAACGGTATAAATGTCAATGAAAGTTCCAGTCAAAACTCAGGCGAAGAAGGGCTTTCAAATATCTGGAACACGGCTGAAGACGTAAGCTATCTCTATAACGGCGGGGTCTACGAAAGCCGGTTTGGAAATTTTTACTCGGACTATCGGGGGCAGGACACCGACGGCAGTGGGATAGGAGACATTCCTTATGGCAGTGATTCATTTCCACTTATTTCCAGATTGGCGTCATACTCCACAGGGTTTGAAATCGGGAGTATAATTCCTGCTCCTGGTACGGTCTCGTATGAAGGGGATTCTCTGGAATTCAGTGTCCGGTCCACGAGAAACTGCACTTTCAGCTGGCTGATAAATGGAATTCTGTTGCAGACAAACGAGTCTGCTTCTTCTGCGGTTCTTTCGATTAATACCGGAGAATTGACAGGCAGCATTACAGAAGGCAGCAATAATCCTCCTCTCAGGACTGAATACAACCTGACAGTTATTGCAGCAAACGGCTCTTCAACCCTGCAAAATAGCTGGAACTGGGCTGTCTACCCCGCAGAAGAAAAAACGGATACATCTGAAAACATCAGCGAAGATAATGTGGTCAGGGGCAGCAGTTCAGAAGAAGGTAATGAAATAAGTTCTGGGGATGGGAGCGGAGGAAGCGGAGGAAGCGGTGGAATTGCCAGTTCTCCTGAGCCCTCAAGTAATATTGAAAGCAGAGAGCTGGCACAGAGTTTTGTCAGCAGCGGAAACCATATCCGGTTTGATTTTCCCGGGAATGCAACACCTGTAACAGCCGTAGAATTCGATGCGAGGAAAAACGCTGGAAAAGTTACAGTCAGCGTGGAAATGCTGAAGAATCGGTCAGTTCTGGTTTCAAGCCTGCCGGAAGGCGATGTTTACAGGCATTTCAATATCTGGGCTGGCAGTAGCGGTTTTGTATTCCCGGAAAATATTCGGAACCTGACAGTCAGCTTCAGGGTCGAAAAAGACTGGATTTCCAAAAATGGAATTGACCCTGCTTCAGTTTCTCTTTACAGGTACCTGGACTCAAACTGGACAGAACTTCCTTCCCAGATCACCGGGGAAGATGAGTTATTCTTCTATTTTGAATCCGAAACTCCGGGCTTCGAATCTTTTTCAGTTGCAGGCCAGAAGCAGGGTGAGCCTCTGGAGTTTTCTTCTCATACAGATGTGCAGAATGTCTCGCCTGCAACAGTTCCGGACGGGGCTCCGGAAATCTGGATTACTCGCGAAAATGAAAGCAATTCGACAGAAGAGAACAGCGAAGATAACAGGAATGTTCCGTCCCTCAGTGTTGGAATGTGTATTATCCTTTTACTTACGGTCGCAGTGTGGATTAAAAGGAAGTGGTGAGCAGATCCGAAAAATAGTAATCTAATTAAGTTGTGAATTGAAAAATGGTTTTCGGAAATGTGAAAGTATTATTTGGAAACTCTTTTAAAGGAGCATCAAGTTACCTGATAGTATATTTTTGATTCCTGTGCAGTATTATGTTTTGATTTTTCGTAACTTTAAGATCTGCCGGCAGTTTTGAATGCCGACTTTAAATGTGAATTTGTAATAGGTTCTTGATTGGAGAAGTTTGACAATGACAGAAGTGCTTTACTTTCTTGACTGTTACCTGAAAGAATTCGAAGCAACCGTTGAAAAAGTGACGGATGGCAGGTATGTTGTCCTTGACCGCACGGCTTTTTACCCCGAGAGCGGCGGACAGCCCAGTGATGCCGGAAAGCTGATTCGGGAGAGAGATGGCGCTGAATTTGAGGTTGTTTATGTTGGCAAGTTCAATGGGGACATAAGCCACGAGATCGCTTCAGCAGGCGAAATCGGATTTGAAAGCCTGAAAGCCGGAGATAAGGTAAAGGGGGTCATTGACTGGGAACGCCGCTACAGGCACATGCGCATGCATACTGCAACCCATGTGATTGCAAATGTGATCGAAAAAGAAGCAGGAGCCCAGATTACAGGAAACCAGCTCGGGCTTGATCAGAGCAGGGTTGATTTCAGCCTTGAAGCTTTTGACAGGGATAAATTTTCCGAATACGAAAGGATAGCAAACAAGGTAATAGCCGAAAACCATCCTGTAAACCTTTACCTGGTCAGCCGCAGGGAAGCTGAAGAAAAACTCTCAAGGCTTACAACGCTTGCCAAAGGTTTCTCCGAAGAGATAACTGAAGTCCGCCTCGTAGAAATTGAAGGTGTCACAATTGAAGCCTGTGGCGGGACACATCTGAAAAATACTGGAGAGATAAAGGGAATAAAGATTGAGAAACTTCAGAACAAAGGAAAAAGCAACAGAAGAATGTACTTCACGCTTCTGGACTGAGACTGCACGGGAATCTGATTCTATCCTGTAATAAAAAAGAGAATGAACGTTTTTTGTGCTCATTTTTCTGATAACACAGTTAAAAATGTTTTCTCTCTTTAAAGGTATCTGGACAGGTCACAGACAAAAAATATGCTTAAGATAATCATTATTCGTCTGTGACCTTCGCAGTGGTTCAGAAGTTTTACTTCCCTTTTTTCTCGGCTTTCTTTGGTTTATTTTCTGGTGGTTTTTGTGTTGCAGCTTTTGCGCAATTATCTGGCTTTATCAGTGGTTTGCTTGCTTTCTCTGGCATGTTGTTCTCCTGCGTCTATTGGTTGATAAAATTCCTGTACGCAATAGCTAGAATGGATTTCAACATATAAATAAATTTTTAATAGTTTCCCCTAAGATCCAGAGTTCAACGAGTCTTCATTGACTCAAATATTTTTCCGAATATCTTTCAGATTTATATCATATTTTTTAGCTAACCCTGAAGAGTACAAGAAGAAAAGCTGCATAAAACGCCATCAATGCTACTCCTTCCCATCTTTTTATTTCCCAGTCTGTGCTGATAAAGATAAGCAGAATCACGCTTATGAGTATCATGACAGGAGTTGAAAAGAAGAGGCTTATCTTTGCAACGGCTATTGGGAAGAGAAGCCCGGAAACCCCCAGGATCATAAGTACGTTTGTGATGTTTGAACCTATTATATTACCAAGGGCAATATTTCCGTAACCCTGCTTTGCTGCGGATACAGTTACTGCAAGCTCCGGAAGAGAAGTCCCTACTGCAACAAGAGTTGTACCTATGATGGTATCCGATATTCCTATAAGTTCTGCAAAAAAGATTGATTCATCAACAAAATATTCTGCACCTATTATAATCGCTGCACAGCTTAACACAAGGGTAAGGATATCTTTTGAAAAACCCTCTTTTTGATTCGTTTTGTTACCTGAATCTCCGTTAGTAGGATTTACACCGCTGCTTATACCATTGATTTTTTGCTTTGCACTGTTTATATACTGGAATTTGAAAAAGTAAATTATAAACTCTTTGAAATGGAGTTTTCCCTCATATTTTTCTGCTTCTTCAAACAAGAAAAACGAGTAAGCAATGTACAGCAGTATAAATATGCCTGATTCTATTTTCGACAATTCCCCGTTGAATGCAAAAACAAAGAAAAGCACAGCTGCAAAGAGCATTATATAGCCATCTCTTTTGAGCATCTCAACTTCGGTTTTCATCGGAGACAGAAATGCAGCAAGCCCGACAATCAAACCTATGTTTACAATGTTTGAGCCTACAACGTTTCCTACTACTATACCACTTGCATGCTGAATAGAAGCTACTATCGACGAAGCAAGTTCCGGAATTGATGTCCCTACTGCCACAAGGGTCAGCCCTATAACAAATTCTGAAACTCCAAGCTTCTCTGCAATCGCTGAGGCAGACTTCACGAAATAGTCTGACCCCTTGACCAGGAAAACAAGGCCAAGTAAAAGGGTGAGAAAATTTGTTATGACCATATAATAACGTCTTATCTATTTTTTTTGTGTTTATTCTTCTTGCGGATCTGGACTTTAATTTGCAGAACTCTTATTAAAGGTTTTCAGTTAAAAGGAAAATTAATACCTCTGTTTATCCCGAAAATTGAAATATGGGGGCCTCAAAGAAAGTTTTCTTCATAAGTTGTAAAGCTGTTTCATGATAAAGTGCTTTTTCCAGTTCAACAGCCTTTTTGAAGGTACTTATATGCATCAGGCTTTATTCCAATCTCTCTATAGAGAGCTAAAACTCGAATTGGGGCTGCTCGTTATCTCCCCAGCTTTTTCTTTACTGCCAGCCCAGCATATCAATAATAAAAAGAACTTCTGAAGCAAAATTATCATCTTCTAACAAACGTTTTAGTTGAATTATTTTTTATATTATTTATCGCATAATACTGAATGGAGCGAAGGCAACCGAACTAAACACTGAATTTGCAGAAGAATTCAAAACAGCAAATCAGGTAAAGGTCCAGGAGCGTTCGAGGGTTCGAGATCAATAAACTATAATGGGGGGAAATTATGCAAACCAGTCCTATTGAAGTTCAGAAGGCTTTAAAGGGTATGGATTATCCTGCAAAGAAGAAAGATCTTATTGAGCATGCTAAGAAGCATAAAGCCGGTAAGGAAGTAATGGAAGTTCTTGAGGAGCTTCCCGATCATGAATACAACAATGCTACAGATGTCAGCAGGGAGTTCTCAGGCAAGTAATTCTGCCAGGATTAAAACCATTTTTTTAAAAAAATTTCCGTTTTTTAGCGTTATTTTTCGGTTTTTCTCGTATTTTCCAGCTTTTCCTGTATTATTTGCTCATTGAAGCCCTGGAAAAGGGCAAACAGGAATAAAACGGTTATACTCCTACTATCGGTTCCTGTACTCCAGCATAAGTACTCAGATCTGCTCAGCTTATTGGTTTCAGTCCTTTTTCTTCAAGTTATTGACTCGAGTTCCCTTTCCAGTTTTGTTATATCAAACCATACCCTGTACAGCTCATCTCTTCCGGTGTCCCTGACGTCAATTTCTACAGGTTCAACCAGTGCATCTTTAACTGCTCTCCATTCCTCCCTGCGGATATCAACAATTTCCCAGGGACCGGCAGAACTGTCTTTTACTCTGTCCCTCAAAAGCTGCAATAGCAGGTGTTTTTTTTCTACAGGAGTAAGATCTTCTATACCTTTTACTTCAGTCTCGCTGACAGAAGCTTCCCCTGATCTGGACTTGACTACCATCGGTTCTTCATGTTTATCTCTGGCTCTTTCTTTCATGAATTCGCCTTCTTCTTCCATGAATTCACCTCTCTTTCCTGTGTCATGGCTTATCAGGGCGTGGGTCTGAAGGTTCTGGGATCAAGGTAAATATTCCTCTGGCAGTAACTGCAGATGGTCTCGAGGTGTTTCCCTGCAAGAAGAGCCCTCTCCACATCTTCTTCCGGAGAGATATACTGCGTCATCTCCTCTCCGCAATAAGGGCACTTTATTTTCAGCCAGTCCAGTTTTGTAAGCTGCCTCATGTTCCGTATAAGTTTTCCCAGAGCGTCCTCATAGGCTTCAGGGTAAAAATTAATCGGCTGAAGATGGCGTATGAGGACAGGTAGCTCAATCCCTGACTCTACCAGCGGAATAATTAACTGGTCAGCACCTGCAGCCAGCCCGATCTCCTGATTTACTTCCGGGGATAGTACTCCGTCCTGTGTGATAATCGGGATAACGCAGTCTGACTGGCGGATTCCAAATCGTATTCTTTCAGCAAGAGAAAGAATACGAGCCTTCCTGTACAGAGATGAAAAGCTCTCTATTTCCACTGCCCATAAAGCCCTTGCCAGTTCCTGGGCGAGCAGTTCGTCCTGTTCGCAATGAGAAATGTAAACCTTTGTGATCATGCCTGCTGTATTTGACCTGTATTATCTTTTTTTCCGGGCGTATGCTCAGGCTCAGTTTCTGGTTCAGGTTCGGGTATCGGTTCGGGTGAAGGAACTGGCTGCGGTTCAGGATATGGTATAGGTTCAGGCTGAAAAGATGGTTCTCTTTCTTCTTCTGGCAAAATAATTCCCCCTCTATCTCAATAATATAATTTTTCCTCTATAAATAACATGACTTTCCTGTCAAACCCCCTGTATTTGCAGTCCCAAATACATCCGGTTCAGTCAGAGGCTAACATGACGCTTGAGGCCTTAATTACTCCTAGATCTCATGCCCTTCTTTCAAACCCGGATTTTCAGACTTTTTGTGATGATCGACGTAATTTCGGTGCCTCCCGGGATTTCGACAACGACCTCCGAGTTAACTGCTCCGTGTGTTATGCTCTTGACTTGCCTTTAAGGACATTGCGTGCACTTATCTTCATCCTTATCCCACTCATGGTTTTTATTTGTTAATTTTTATTTATTCATCAATAAAGTTAGTGTTGTAAATTATAGATGCATAGGAATCTTAGTTTCTGAACTTAAATTCTGAATTTTACGCCTTAGTTCTTTATCTACAAATTCAAACCTTCATTGATGCAACGGTTCTTTGCCTCCGAAAAATTTCTTCAAAAAACCTTTTAACTGAAAAGGGAACCTGAGGTAAGCATCCGTTTTATACAATAGCTCCAAAAACAATTGAAAGAGTTATTTATATTACTGCAAATCGAATTGCAGTTTAAACAAAGGTTATATCGAAGTGACGCATCTTTCCATGCAATTAATTTATGAGGCATACGATGAAAACTAGAAGTGCATCTATAACTCTGGTTTTACTCCTTACTATAGGAGTTATAACTGCAGTCTCCTTCTCGCTCGGATGTACTGAGCAGGAAGAAGCTCCTGCTGAGCCTGCAAATAATACTTCCGTTGAACCTGCAGAAATCACTCCTGCTGAGCCTGCAGGAAATACTTCTGTCGAACCTGCAGAAAACACCTCTGCTGAATCCACAGAGAGCACTCCTGCTGAATCCGCAGATACCATTCCTGCCGGACCTTCTGGAAGTTCAGTAAGCTCTGGAAGCGCAGATAACTCGGAAAGCTCAGAAAGCACAGACAGCATTATAGAGGAACTCGAACCAATTTCTGCTGACAATATTACAAATATCGAATGGCAGTGGACCAGCTTCCAGGATTCTGACAGCCCTGATAACCCGATAACAGTTTCCAGTCCTGAAAATTATACGCTTTCCTTCTTTGCTGACGGCACATATTATTTCAAATCCGACTGCAACAGCGGCAGCGGGACTTATACCCTTGATGGAAACCGCCTTATCATTGATCTGCCCGTCTCCACTCTTGTTGATTGCGGTCCCGAGTCAATGGATGGTGAATATATGTCGCTTTTACCCACTGTAGAAGCAGTAGCCCTTGAAGATGGACAGCTTGTCCTTTACCCCGGAAATGAAGCTGACAAAATGTTCTTTGTCAACGGGGGAGAGGCTGAACAGTAAAGATCTGTTTTTGAATCTGGCAGACAGAGGCTCGAGTATTTTAGAGTCTCTTTTATTACTTTTTGGATGCTTGCATAAAGTCGCCGAAGAAGCCAGAGTGATTTGAAAAAACGAATTCGTTTATTCCCCTGGTGAGGTTGAGGGAAATTTTTGTCTCACAGGGAATATATGAGTCATTTCTCAGGTTTCAGGGTTATTATTCTATTTTTTTAAGAGATTGAGATTTTTCAATGTATCAAAGAGAATCCCTGCTTTGTGAGTTCGTAAGCAAATACTGATATAGCAATATTGATGAGCCCGATAAAAAAGAAATTTTTTGACAATCTATTTTTCTCCCTGCGTTCTTTATCTTCAGCATTATAATTTGCCCTTACCCTGTCTCCACTCACAAAAGAGCCTGTCAAAATTCCCGCTGTAACAATGAAAATCAAACCAGCAAAGCCTGTTATATTTATAATGAACGCAATATCTCCTTTCAGGAATGCTGCAACAGCAGCAATAACAAAAATTACTGCATTGATAAACAGTAAGTTCTTCATCTTTTTTTCTCCTTCTCATTTATTTCAAGATGTGTATATAATAGTTTATTGGTGGCAGAGGAGGCATTAATTATTATATCATTGTGATGATATTTACAAAGTTTTATGTATTCTTAAGTACATTTCTAGTTTATGAGAGAAACAGGTCAATACAATATAAATGAATATGACAGGATATACTGGACAACTCGTGATAATATCAAAATTGGAATTATCTCTCTACACGAGAGTGGAATCACTATATACAAATCAAAAATGTCGATTTTTAATATGATTTTTGGGAATAAAAATCTTAGAGGTGAATTATATTCAAAGTTAAACTTCGATGAAATACTTAACGTTGTTGCGAATTTTGACCTATCTAATGATAGGAGTGTGAGAATATTTCTAACAAAGGACGGATACAAGAAACTAATCTCCAGGCGGGGGGGTTTAGTAAATGATTCTGCTTCTTTAACTAAAACTGAAATATCACTTCTTTTTTTCACAAATGCAGATTCAAAAGATGAAATTCTGAATTTTGTAAATAAGGCAAATGAGTTAATAATAAAAAACAGAAAAAATTAGTTATCCACAATTTTCTGAGAATTACTTATTCAACTGACTTTATGTTCAAAAATATTAAAGACTTATTTTTCTTTGCTTCTTATCATGGAAATTATTCTCCCTAATTCGTTTTGCAAACTTTACATAACTTCTTAGATCTTTTTCCAATTTTTTCCTTCCACGTCTGATTCCAACAACTTTAAAAGCAATGCCCTGTATCAAAATGTGAATTTAAATACTTATGATCAAGGGTTAACAATTCCTGATCTAGTTCTGAAAAGTCGGGATTTTAACCGGACTTTCAACCGTAGAAGCTTTATGAGAGATTAAAATGGAACTCGACGAAGTCATAATCACACGGGCAATTTTTGAAGAGTACTCAAAAACCTTCCTTGACTACACGGATATCGACGTGGCACTCGTAGGAGGGGGACCTGCAAACCTTGTGGCTGCAAAGTATCTGGCTGAAGCCGGGGCAAAGGTCGCCATTTATGAGCAAAAGCTTTCTCTAGGGGGCGGCATGTGGGCTGGAGGCATGATGTTTCCGCGTATAGTTGTGCAGGAAGAGGCCTGCCATGTCCTTGACGACTTCGGGATCAGGTATAAGGAATATGAGTCCGGGTATTACGTGGCAAACTCTGTGGAATCCGTTGGAAAACTGATCGCAGGGGCAACTTCGGCAGGGGCTGAGGTCTTTAACCTTGTGAGCTTTGAAGACGTCATGATCCGGGAGAATGACAGGGTTACCGGCATAGTCATCAACTGGGGGCCGGTTACAACTCAGCGCCTGCATGTAGATCCTCTCATGATCCGCACAAAACTCGTGATCGACGGGACAGGACACGATGCTGTTGTCTGCAACACGATTCTCCGGAAAATCCCGAATGCAAGGATAGGAGAACTCGGCATGCTTGGAGAAAAACCAATGTGGTCTGAGGTCGGCGAGCGCCTGGCTGTGGATGCAACTCAGGAAATCTATCCCGGCCTGATTGTTGCAGGAATGGCTGCAAATGCCGCAACCCGCGCCCCTAGAATGGGTCCTGTTTTTGGAGGCATGCTCCTTTCTGGAGAAAAAGCTGCGAAACTTGCTCTTTCCAGGCTCAAAGGACTCTGATCCGTGCCTGAACCTGTCCAGAACCGGATTTTTCCTGTTTTCTGGTGCTTTTTAGTGGCGGAAAACAGAAAATTTCCCTCCTCTTAAAAAGGTCTCCTTCTTTTTCCGGCAAAAACTTTATATAAAAAAACTCCTTCTATAGCTTGCTTCAAACCTGAAGTACCAGACCCTGTGGCCGGGGTAGGGTAGAGGTCCATCCTGTGGCCCTGTGGAGGCTACGACCCGAGTTCGATTCTCGGTCCCGGCCCTAAATTATTTTTCTATTATTTTTCGCTTATTTTGCTTTATGATTTTTGCAGCATTGTTTTAATCTTGAAGACTATTTTACAGATAATTTCACTTAATCTACAATCCATATTCCACTTTCGACCCTCAAGCAAATGGAAAAGAGAAACTGATATGAAAGCACTTATTATAGACGGCTACGTGGACGAACCCGCATGCCTTGGGGTTCCTCCATACCTTTCCCCTTATCCCAGGTACATAGCAGGAGCTCTAAGAGAGCGCGGGCTTTCCGAAAAGGACATCCATTACCTGACTATTGACGCCCTGAGGGAAAATCCTCCCGGAGCCGGCGAGCTTATAAGCAAAGCAGACCTGCTGATTGTTATTGCCGGCATGACCGTGCCTGGAAAATATTTACGGGCATCCCCTATCACGCCCGGAGAGATCGAAACTATCTTCCGGGTTGCTCATGGGGTAAAGGTCATAGGCGGTCCTATAAGGCTCGGTTTCAGCAACGAAGGCGGAAGGGCTGCTAAAGGGACTGAAAGCGGGATAAACCTCGGAGATGCCGTACTTGCAAAAATGGATATCGAGGCTTTTGTTTACGACCTTTTTGTGGACGGGATCGGAGGGGAAGGAAACCTTGGAAGCTTTCCTGTCAGGTTGAAATCCCCGGAATCAGTTGATCACCGTTTCAGGACAACAGCCGAGATAGGGGGCTGGGGAAGAAAAGGGGCTTTTTTGATAAGGCAGCACCCGGACTACCCTTACTGCATGTGCGAACTTGAAACCTACAGGGGCTGCGGCAGGCAGGTTCACTGTTCTTTCTGCACAGAGCCATTTTACGGGGCTTCGGACTACAGGCCTGTAGAAGATGTTGTCTCCGAAGTCTCTGCACTCTATTCTCATGGAGTCCGCTATTTCAGAATAGGGCGGCAGCCCGACCTTTTCTCCTATCACGGAACCGATGCAGGAGGGCCTGTTCCAAAGCCTGTGCCTGAGGTTCTTGAAAGGCTTTACCGCGGAATACGGAACTCCGCACCTGAACTTTCCGTGCTTCACATGGACAATGCAAACCCCATAACGCTTGCAACATACCCTGAAGAATCAGAGCGGATTCTGAAGACGATTGTTAAATATCACACCCCGGGAGATGTAGCAGCTTTTGGCATGGAGACTGCTGACCCTAAAGTAGTTGCAGCAAACTCACTCAAGGCAACCTCTGAAGAGGTTTTTGAGGCTGTCACGCTGGTAAACAGGCTCGGAGCCGCACGTGGGGCAAACGGGCTTCCTGAAATTCTTCCGGGCATTAATTTTGTTCACGGGCTTATGGGTGAAACAAAAAAGACTTTTCAGTTGAACTATGATTTTCTGCAAAAGGTTCTTGATTCAGGGCTGCTTCTCAGAAGGATTAATATCCGGCAGGTTATGGCTTTTCCCGGAACTCCAATGTATGGCAGAGACGAAGCTGCAAAAAAGCATAAGAAACTCTTCCTGGACTATAAAGAACAGGTCCGAAAGAATATTGACCTTCCAATGCTCAGGCGGGTCGTGCCGGAAGGAACAGTGCTCAGAGATGTGATGTGCGAGCTGCACGACAAAGAAATCACTTTTGGAAGGCAGATCGGCTCTTATCCTCTGCTTGCAGGGATACCTTCTCTCCTGCCACTGCGAAAATTCACAGACATTACTGTCACAGGGTACGGCATGCGTTCTATTACCGGAATTCCTTATCCCCTGCATATCAATACAGCTTCCCCCGCTCTTATACGGGAACTTCCGGGAGTCGGCAAAAAAGCAGCTGCCTCTATAGTTACAGGAGTCCCCTATACAGATAAAGATGATTTTCTTAGAAGGGTAAGCGAGGGAGAAAAGGTAATAGGTTTTATCGAGATTTAATGCTCCAAAGAAGAATAATGCTTTAAATCCAATGCTTTAAATTCGGGTTTTGATTTGTGACTCCAAATCCGGGACTCCAAATTTGATTTAATACTTTTTCCTTTTTTTCCTGATTTTACCAGTTCCTGGCTTTGTATATCTGAAGTATTTTTACATCTTTACCATAAACTTGAATTTTTTCAGGATATTCATCTCTGGCGGATAACATCTTCAGTTTCTTCATCTAAAATGTCAGAATCTTTCAAATAAATAGCTATTTATTCAATCCCAAATCATTCTAAATGGGATATTTGTGGGGAATTTTCTTGAGTGAAAATACTGAATATTTATATAGAGTGAAGCTTGCTCTTCAGTTGAGTTTTATTTTGTGGGTCATGCTTGGCATTTTAATTTTTTATGCTAACTTTGAAGAGCAGTCCAGAATGCTCGGGACATTTTTGCTCCTCTGTTCGGTTATCCTTTTCACTCCCTTTCTTCCAGACGGAAAAGATCTGCCTGAAGGGGCAGATTATAATGAAATTAAGAATCCGGAAGGCTGTAAAGAAGAACAATTTGAAAAAATATAAGTTATTTCTGCAAACAGAAAGTTCTATCTGAAAATATTTTAGAGCTTTACTCTTTTATAAAAGATCCTTTTTACTGCTTCAGCTGTAAGGACGTAAAGCCCCACAATGGCTCCAATAATTATAATGACCGAAACAGGGAGAGGTTTGAAACCAAAAGGGGTTGCAAATGGAGTAAGAGGGAAAATGAGAGTAAAGATTCCAATAAGCAGGGTAGCTGCCAGCAGGTATTTTCCTGGGATGCTCTTGAAGAAAGGCTTCCTGCTTCGGACTACCAGAACTATCATTGATGCCGAGATTACAGACTCCATAAACCAGCCTGTCCTGAACTCTTCTGTCATTCCAGGCAGAATCAGGAGAAGAGTACCAAAAGTGAGGTAGTCGAATACCGAACTTGTGATCCCAAATACTACCATAAACCTGCGGATAAAACCTATATCCCATCTGTGCGGTTTTTCTACCATCTCTTTGTCCACGGTATCTGTAGCTATTGTCATCTCAGGAAAATCCGTCAACAAATTCGTCAGCAGGATTTGCTTTGGCAGGAGAGGGAGGAAAGGAAGAAAAAGAGATGCTCCTGCCATGCTGAACATGTTCCCGAAATTTGCACTTGTAGCCATGAAGATATATTTCAAAGTATTGGCAAACGTTCTTCTCCCTTCTTTTACTCCTTCTACAAGTGCATTAAGGTCTTTTTCAAGTAAAACAATATCTGCCGCCTCTTTGGCAACGTCGACAGCAGTGTCAACAGAAACTCCCACATCTGCAGCATGAAGGGCTGAGGTATCATTGATGCCGTCACCGATATACCCTACAACATTTCCGCTTTTCCTGAGTGCAAGAATAATTCTCTCTTTCTGGTTCGGCTCTACCTCAGCAAAGATATCCGCATCGTTTACTTTCTTTATCAGGGCTTCATCACTCACCCGGTTGAGTTCTTCTCCGGTAATGACTGATATGTTCTTTATCCCTATCTCCCGGCTGATGCTTGCAGCTACCAGCCTGTTATCTCCTGTGATGACTTTCAGGGAAATTCCCAGATATTCCATATTTCCTATTGTTTCGGAAATCCCCTTTTTTGGAGGGTCAAAAAAGAAGAGAAACCCGAGAAAGGTCATATCGGTTTCATGTTCCTTATTGATGGCTGTTTGCTGTCCAGTTTCCCTGTATGCAATTCCAAGAGTGCGAAACCCTTTTTCACTAAACTCTTCAAATTGCTTCTCGATTCTCTCTTTTATATCGGAGATATTCACTAATTTTTCTTCTGCTGTTTCAGCCGAAGAACAGACTGCAAGGATGCTGGATAAGGCACCTTTGGTGATCATCAGGTTCCGGTTCTTATTTGAGACCAGAATGCTCAATTTCTTGCGCACAAAATCATAAGGTATTTCGTCAAGCTTACTGTATTCGGAGAGTTCAAACCTGTTCTGTGCAAGTATTGCCCTGTCTATAGGATTTTCAAAACCTTTCTGGTAATGAGCATTGAGGCAGGCGTAAAGGAGGACTTTTTCACTTTGTTTTCCTTCGAGATCCTGATATGAATGGAGCTGCAGTTCCCCTTCGGTTAGAGTGCCGGTTTTATCAGAGCAGAACATGTTCATGCTGCCCAGGTTTTCAATGGAAGCGAGCCGTTTGACAATCACTCTCTTCTGTGCCATATCTCTTGCACCGTGGGAAAGGTTAACACTTATGATTGCAGGCAATAACTGAGGGGTCAGCCCGACGGCAAGAGCAAGGGAAAAGAGAACGGAGTCAAGGATCGGACGCTGGAGGTATATGTTTATTAAAAAAATTGCTGTCACCATCAGCATGGTGACCTCCATCAGGAAATGCCCGAAATTTGCAATTCCTTTCTCAAATTCGGTTTCCTGCGGCCCGAGTTTTAATTTTGCCGATACTTTCCCGAATACGGTTTCTTTTCCGGTAAAAACTGCCACTGCTTTTCCAGTGCCGCTAACCACACTTGTACCCATCCAGAGGGAATTTGTACGTTTTCCAGGCGGGGTTTCTGCTTTCAACACACCGGATATTTTTTCAACCGGATAGGTCTCTCCTGTGAGAGTGGCTTCGCTTACAAAAAGATCCTTTGAATCAAGAATCAGGCAGTCTGCAGGAATAATATCTCCTGAATTCAGAATTATTATATCTCCCGGGACGACCTCTTCTACAGAGATTTCCTTTTCTTTGCCATCTCTCAGTACTGATGTTTTTATCTGTACCGTGGCCAATAACTTCTCAAAAGCATCCGCAGCTCCCTTTTCCTGCCAGAACCCGAGCACGCTGCTGATAAGTACTATTGATACAATAATTACTGCATCTGTAGGGTCATGCAGGAGAATGGAAATTCCGGCTGCAAATAATAGAAGAAGGGTGATCGGACTCCTGAACTGAGAAAAAAGAATCTTCAGACTACCTGACCTTTTTTTTGATTTTAGAACATTAGATCCATAACTTTTAAGGCGTTCACTGCATTCGGAACTTTTCAGACCTTCGGTTCCTGTCTGGAGTTCCTGCAGCATCTCAGATACGGGAACACTCCAGAAAGTGAGCTTTCTCTCCTCATGCGCCAACCTTACGGCTCCTTATTTCCTGTTTAGTTTCTCAGGCTTCGGCAACCCCCAGTATGCCGGCAAGTTCCATGCCTTCAGGTCCTGTGGATGAAAGTTCACCTGAAGCTTCGGATTTTGAAATGTATTTTTCGGTCCGGATACTCCCAGACTCCACCATCTTAATTGTAATTTCCCCTTTGGTATACCCTTTTTCAATACATTCCTTTACGAGCTTACCATATATATCGGCTATGAGTTTCAGACAGTCAAAAATAATATTCTCTTCAACAGCATTTTTGCCGTCCAGCAGGATCAGCCTGAGCTTTCTTGATGCCACTGACTCTGTAACGAACTCTTTAATTTTCATCATAAATGCAGAGAGGGCATCTTTATCTATGGCAGAAGCAAGTTTTTCATCACCTGTTATTTCATGGTCTCCATGCATGATCAGGAATGTCCTGCCATCTGAAGAAATTATGAACCTGTGCTCTGCATCCTTATCTTCAATAACGGCTTTTGTATTGTTCCTTCCGTACTCGATGTTTGTAACATAGAAACCTGATACATCAAGTTTTTTTACTTTTTCTTCCCTGGAGAGAAATCCGCTTTTTGACCGCACAGGCAGGGTAAGTTTTTGAAGATCCTCAACTTTTAATACGTCCTGTTCGAAATTCAGTTCAAATTCGTACCTCATGCCATCAACCGAGCTTACCTGAGATCCTTTGAGTTTTCTGTCTTCTATTGAAGCATAAAAGGTATGTTCGGCGTCATAAATACTGGTTTCAAAAAAAGGGCTGAGGATTGAGAGTATTCTCTCTTCAAGTTGCCGTACCTCTATAAGTGTCAGCCTGTTTTGCCTGTCGATGTCTTCAAGTTTTTCATTCTTTTTCAACAGAGAGATGTTTGTACAGGCCTCCATAGTCCTGGATTTAATTTCAAGAATTTCCCTGGATTCAATTCCCCTTGAATATTCTTCTATACAATCAGTAACTTCTTTCTGGAATCTGTCTATTTCTTCGATTCCTTTCTGAGAGATTTCCGTCTCTTCTATGTTTACCCTCTTTATCCCTATAATCGACTTTTCGAGAGGGATTACTTCTTTTGAAATCCTTATGAAGTCCTGCAGATCCTGAATAAAGTCCCGTTGAACAGGAAGTTCTGTTGAGTCCTGAAAGGTATATTTCATTTACAGTTCCTCCCCTGTGATAATAAAGTCTTCTGGAAAATATGTTTTCCATGTTTAAATGTGTGAGCATGTACTTTTTACGGAGCAAATAAGGACCAATCCCAGTCATTTTAATGTGGGGAGAAGTCACGAATTTGAGTAAGTTCTTAAATTTTCATATTATCATCTTTTCATATTTTTTCCTATTTTTCTATGAAAAAATTTCGTACTTATAATTACCTAAATTTTTAAAAATCATTATTATTTATCGTAAATTTTATATCTATTTTATATACTATCCGGAATTTTTTTAGAAAGATTTATATCAAATATTTGCGTAAGTTATGTTATATTATCGTCACATGATAATATAAAAAGACATGTACTGCTTTAAATATGGATTTCTTGTCTCCAGTAATTTGCTATTAGCAAATTTACTTTTCAGGATTAACAGGTATATGTCTGACATACCGGGCTGAAACGCCAGCCTGGTAATGAAAACGGGGTTGATTCATTATTCCCCTGCTGTGCGAGAATTAACGGGGTCAATTCTTGCTGCTCCAGAGGAAAAGCTACCTCACTCCTTCCCGTAAGGGTTCAGAGAAGTGATGGTTTTCTTATCTACTAATTTAAGATAACGTCAATCAGATCGGTTCAGTAAAGGGGGTGAAGGAAAAGCAGTTTAGCGATAAAGAAATTGCAAATCCCTTACAGTCTTATTTTATTTAGTTTTGATCGCACTTTATTTTTTAAAATTTCTAGACTGTTCATTCGGTTGTATTTTAATTAACTGGAATCTGCTACAACTCGCTAACTTTGTAATATTCTTTAGAATATGATAAAATTCAATATTAAAATTGAACACGTGCGGAATCTAGGTGCAGAATATGAAACAAAAATTAATATTATTCAGTTCGCTGCTAATCATATTCCTTTTAGCAGGGACAGCAAGTGCAATTGGAGAAACAGAAAATACGGATACTGTATCGACTTCAGTGGCCGGTCCAAGTGTTAATATCGCCTACAACGAATCTGGTCCCTTCAAGATGGGAGATATTGTAAAGATAACTGCAACCTTCAGCGAATCTGTTTTGTCTGCGGACTTAACTATTGATTCGGGGGGTATGCTCCTGTTTGTCACTGAGATGGATAACTTAAGTGGCACTGTCTGGTGTTACAACTATACGATTCCAGACGATGTAAACGATGCTGTGAATGTCACAGTTTCCGGGGTGAACACGACTGGAGACTTCATTGAGAAAATTGATATCGATGCTTTTGTGATTGACAACGAAGCTCCAAGATTTCATGGGGTTCAGCCAAATTCCACGTATATCAATACCGACTGTATAGTCTTTGAGTTCAGTGCTTTCGATAAACTGGACAATACAATTGACTATGCCATCTGTATCAACGGTACTGAAGTGAAAACAGGGACCTTAAATTCTAATGGAAGTGTAAAATGCGAAATTGAAAAGCCCGATGGCTATTACCAGTGGGAAGTCAAACTTCAGGATGATGCAGGGAATAATGGTACCAGTGGTCTCCAAGATCTGTATGTGGACACCAGAGACCCGATCGTAACTCTTGTTTCTCCTGAAAACAATTTCGTCAACACAACAGGTCTTATTAACTTCAATTTCACATGCCAGGACAGTCTATCTGCAAACTACAGCCTTGACCTGTATTATCAGCTGTATCTCGATGGAATACCTGCTGATATATCAGGTTCCGGGCGTATGGCTTCAGGTGAATATGTCGAAATTCCTGAATTTGTCCTTGAGGACGGCGCTCACAACTGGTCCGTTTTAGTCGAAGATGAAGCCGGGAACAACTGTACAGGTGAAGTTAGAAACTTCTATGTGAACCAGTTCGGTCTTGAAGTCCAGCTCATTTCTCCGAATGGTGGTTTTGCTCCTGCAGACTCTACCTTTAACTTCAGTATTTCAGGAGGAGCAGGGCTGCCTTTTGATTACGAACTGCTCATCAACGGCACGAAAGTAGAGAACGGAAATTCAGTTATTGAAGAAGACGGGGTTACTGACCTTTCTCTGGAGGCAACAGTAGCTGACGGAGTGAACATACCCTGGACCGTAAAAGTCACTGACAATGCAGGCAGAACCAAGCAACCTGAGCCACTTTTCTTCTCTGTTGATACAAAGGCACCTGCTCCTGTAGCAAACCTGACTGTAACTGATGCTCTGAGTGATACCACATGGTACTATACATACGATGAGCCCGGGATCTACGTCCGCTGGGACAAAAACACTGAAGAAGACCTTTACGACGGAATAGTACCTTACTTTGGATTGCCTGGAGAAGAAGCTTACCTTGGACTTCCATATGTAGTTTTCATCAGCGACTCAAAGCCCTCCTGTGTGGAAGACATGCAAGTAGCATTACCTGTAAGTACCATCTATCCAACTGAGGACGGCAAGTCTCTGTATATGAACATTGGAACGTATGGAGGGAAACCTCTTGTCTACGGTAAAGATTACTGGGTCGCTGTTATTGCCCTGGATAATGCTGGCAACTATGAATGTAACATATGCGGGCCTGTCCAGACATATGAGGATATGAATATCACACTCAATGCAGGCTGGAACCTTAAGTCCGTACCCAAAAGGCTGGCCACATTCGATGCAGACACCTGCTCAGCCTTTGGAGATGACAGCACAGTAATTTACTGGAACGGCAGCTGCTGGGAATTCCCGAAGACAATAGAACCATGTAAGGGTTACTGGGTTTACTCTCCAGAAGCCTGCCAGACCAATGTAAAATTCAAACCAATGCCAGTTAGCAGTGCAAGTCCTGATGTGCCTGCTTCTCTTGACCTTGCTGCCGGCTGGCAGATGATAGGGCACACTTCCACACTGCCTGTGCACTGGTCACAGACTCTGGGTTCATTGCAGAGCGATCAGAGCCTTGCAAACTATAAGTTCTCCAACCTCATCACGTATTCTCACAATGAAGGTTGGGGCGGTACAATCAATCTTGGATTTATATCCCTGCTTGAAGATGCAGGCGAAACCCCATATCCGGTTCAAATGCTTGAGACCAGCGGCGCTATGGTTCCAGGACAGGGATACTGGATCTTCATGAAGGAAGACGGTACTTACGCATCCGTAGAAAGTGTAAATTTCTACATCAATTCTACATCAATAATACCGTTTTAAATCCGTCTGAAAGGTCTAATTTCAAAAGCAAGTAACTTTTCAGCCTGAAATGGCTGAAAGGTCTTTTTTCTTTTTTTGTTTGCGTAACAATTGGAGGAAAATCATGAACAAAATATTAAAAAATAGTTTATTAGGAACAGCTGTACTGGTGTTGTTTTTTTTAATAGCTGTCCAGCCGGTTATGGCTGAGGACGTCCCTCCGCTCCCTATGATAGTGAGTGGAGTTGCCCTGATTGACGGCGTTCCGGCTCCTGTAGACACTGTTATTGCAGCCCATCTTGATGGGGAAGAGGTAGAAAAGTTTCTCGTAAATACTTCCTCAGGAGATTTCACTCTCCATATCGCTGGAAGTGCTGAGGATGAAGGAAAAACTGTAACTTTTACAATTGATGGAAAGGATACAGGCAAGAGTTTTTCCTGGGAGTCAGGAAGGATTATCTCGGCTGTCGAACTTTCTATCGGTGATGCATCTGACTCAGGGAGTTCTAAACACAGTTCTAGTTCGGGCTCCGGATCATTGAAGGTGTCTGATGATTCCGAAGACGGTGGAGAGGTCATTGAAAATAGTACAGTCACTCAACCGGAAGTAAAAGTTACGGAAAAGACTGAACCGGAAAGCACAGGCGGTGAGGCAGAGGTTGAGAAGGGCGAAGAATCTTCGGAAGAAGCTTCCAGGACAAGCAGTGCCCCAGGTTTTCAGGCTATTTATGCGATTTCAGGCATCATTCTGCTGACTTTTGGATTAGAGTTCTGGAGGGAATCAAGAAGGAAGCCCTGAAGGATTTGAAGGGTTTTACAGTAATGTGAAAAATCTCAAGGTGATATGGTGACCATCAAGGACAAACACTTAAGAGCTTTAACTTGCCTGGTTATTCTGGTGCTGGGTATATCCATTATTCCTGTGGCATCTGCCAGCGATATTCCTTCGATTCCCAACGTATTCAAAGGAAAATTGATCACAGGAGGCGCAAATGTGCCGGCAGGGACTGTAATTTCGGCTTATATAGATTCAGAGCTTGCTGGTTCTGAAGTTATAGAGGTGGCAGGAGAGTATCAACTGGATGTCTCGGGTAGTGAAGAGGATAACGGAAAAAAGATAGTCTTCAAGCTGGGTCTCGTGGAATCAGAGCCTGTTTCTGTGACGTACCAGCATGGAGCTGAACCTGTTAAACTCGATCTTACTTTTAAGGGAGATTTTGTACCCCCGGTTATTGAAAGCTGCTCTGCATCCCCTGTATATATCCTGAATGACGGAAAGGATTACTCTGCTGTCAGTGCAAAAGTCTCGGATGAACTTTCTGGAGTTATGTCAGTAACCCTCGATCTTACCCCCATAGGTGGAGGTGTGGTATCAATGACACTTGGAAACGGAGGCATTTACACCTGCAACGTGAACAGCACTCAGGCAGGAGAGTTTAAGTTTACCCTTACAGCTACGGATTACTTCGGAAACAAAGTTACAGATTCTAATAACATCTCGATTACTTTAGTCAAAGAAAGTGAACTTACAACAAAGTTTGGAGGAGCTGACAGGATCTTCTCTGCCGAAGAAATCAAAAGCATTGTAAGTGACAGCAAAATCTCCAGCGGGGTCAAATATGCAATTCTGTCTATTTACTATGCTGACGGGTGGGATCGAATATGAAACAGCCTGGATTTAAACTTGCTTTTATGCTGTTTCTGCTCGTGATTTTATGTGCAGCTCCGGCTTCTGCAGGCAGTGCAGAAAGGATTCTTCCTTCTTCTATTGACAAAAATGAAGTATTTCAGGTAACAGTCAAAGTAGCTGATTATGGCGCAGCCGGGCAGGTAATTGAAAAACTTCCTGCAGGTTTCACATATATCAGTTCAAACCTTCCGGAAAGAGCTGTAACTGTAAACGGCAGTAAAGTCTCCTTCCTTCTGATGACTGAAAAGAGTTTCAGCTATACTCTTAAAGCCCCCTCGTCTGCAGGCACATACCAGTTTTCGGGTATTTTAAGGGATATTAATAAAACTGAGTTTCCTGTCCTGCCTTCCAGTTCTTCCATTAAGGTCGGATCAAGTTCTGGCGGGGGTTCTGGCGGGGATTCAGATGATGACAGCTCAAGCAGCGGCAGGTCAGGCGGCGGCGGGTCAAGCGGCGGAGCTGGAGGTTCACCAGAGCCTCAAAGCAATGTCGAAGCTAAAGAGCTTTCCCAGTCGTACGTTGGTAATGGAACACACGTAAGGTTCGATTTCCCCAATGGGGCAACCTGCATAAGATATGTGGAGTTTGACGCCAAAAAGACTCTCGGAAAGATCACTACTATTGTAGAGATGCTCAAAGGTCAATCCAAGCTGGTTTCGAGCCTTCCTGAAGGTAAGGTTTACAGGAACGTGAACATCTGGGTAGGTTCGGGAGGAATTGCAAACTCCGATAATATCGAAAACGCTGTTGTTGGATTTAGAGTTGAAAAAACATGGCTTGAGGAAAATGGGGTTGACACGGACGACAAAGATTCGTTGAACCTCTGGTATTATGACAGGACATGGAAAAAACTCGATACCACTAAACTGGATGAAAACAACAACACTTACGTCTATTATGAAGCAAAAACTCCGGGCTTCGGGTCCTTTGCGATTATTGCAGCTGGATCAGATTCAATAACTATCGAGCCCGCTGATGATGAAGGTCCGGAAGACAATGTATCGTCCGAGCCTAAAAAGCGTGTAAGATCATGGCGTTCTATGCCCGGCTTTGGATCTGTTGCTTTTCTGGCAATGGTAGGAGCCGCATATTGCGTCCTGAGAAAGAAGTTTTAATAACGGATGAATTCCGGTTTGAAGCAGCTTTTAAAGCTGCTTATTTCTCTTTTATCCGAGTTGCGCCACCCGAATTGCGATTCGGGAGCCCGCCGTCCGTTTCACTCGCTTCGCTCGCTCAAGCAGACTAATTTGCAGGAAAAATCGGAAACTGCGCTCAAGAGGACTAATTTTTGGGTTTTAGCGGTGAGATTCTCCTAAATGGACTATTTTATTGTTATATCTCAAAGAAAAACAAAAGACCAGCAAAAATAGGAAAAAAGTGACCTTAATTAAGGGACTGATACATCCGTTTTATAATAAATATTATACACCAGCCGGGATTCGAACCCGGGTTCGAGCGTTGGCAACGCCCGGTGATAACCGCTACACTACTGATGTGCTGGGCTGGCAGGGCGCCCTGCCGCTTTTCTTATTATGGAATTTCTTATTAATTAAGTTGACCCCTGAGAGATTTTTTTCGTACGTGGTCAGAGAAAAACATATACTTTAATTTTTAAGCTGGCTGGATTTTCTACCTGTTTTGAATCTACTTTTTTCAATTCGTTTTTTTCTTATCTGTTTTTGTGGTTTACAATGTGTTTTATTTTGCTCTGTGGCGCTCTTTTTGATTTGGTTTTATGGTGAAATTATTTCAGATGCTTATATTTATTTTTTGAGAAGTTAGACTATTTAAAGAAAAATAAATTCAATAAAGGAAAGTTGAAATTCTATAACTAAAAGTATAATTCATGATAAGGTCAAAGCAAGAATATAAATACTATCTGGAAGCAGATAGGATTGCTTTAGGCAGAAAAAGAAAGAAGCTGGGAATTTATGATGAAATATGGTTATTTCAAAGATTATTGAGAAAAGTTGAGTATTATAAAAATTGCAAAAATTCTATTTTTTACCGTCCCTATTATTATTATCTATATCTTAAGTTTTATCTGTTAAGAATATTCCTTGGTTTTCATATTGGACCAAATGTTTTTGGCCCAGGATTAGCCATAAGTCATGTAGGTACGATTATTGTCAATGGAAACGTAAGAGTAGGTGAGAATTGCAGAATACACGTATGTACGGTCATCGGAACCAGAGCAGGGACAAATGGAACGGTAACACCAAAAATAGGAAATAATGTTTACATTGGACCCGGAGCAAAAATATTTGGAGATATAGAGATTGCGGATGGAATAGCTATAGGAGCTAATTCAGTCGTAAATAAGTCATTTACAGAACCAAATATTGGGATTGCAGGGATTCCAGCCAGGAAAATAAACAATAAGGGTTCTGAGGGACTGATCCCAAAAAAATTGCTCATAGAACTAAAAAAAGATTATCCTGAACTTTTCGAAAAACCTGCCGAATAATCAGGTATTCCCGGAACTTCCACTATGCTTCTTGATTTTCATAATTCTCACTATCTTTTCCCAGGGCTCTTTCCCTATATCTGTGTTAAATCCCTCTGCTCTCTTAACTTCTTATTTCAGCAAAGAGGGGAAAATCATCTCGTTACCGAAGCACTGAGGAATATATGTTGCCTCTGCATTAAGTGTTTTATATCATCAAGCCAGTATAGACGGCATCTTTTGTGAGCTGGCAGCTAAATTTTTAATTGATCCCTGTAATATATTGATCTCTGTATTGTCTTCACACTTGATATTGAATTTTATGAGTGATGGGCTTTGAGCGAGCTTGAAAAACTGATAAACCTTGCAAAAAATGCAGCCGATAAAATACGGAAGCATAACTTTGTACGTGTAGTCTCCCATAATGATGCTGACGGGCTGACTTCAGCCGGGATCATGGCCCAGGCCCTGCTGAGGGCAGGCATTCCTTTCCAGCTTTCAATAGCTGCAAAGCTCGATGAGGCTGTAGTCGAAGACGTGAACAGGAGCATCTCTCCGAGAGACCTTGTTATTTTCTGTGACATGGGCAGCGGGCACTCGGAACTTCTTGGGACGGTGGCAGCTGACGTTGTGGTGCTCGACCACCACCAGCCAGTAGGCAAGTCTCCCGCAAAAGCTGTGGTAAATGCTCATATGGTAGGAATCGACGGGGCAACGGACATCTCAGCCTCAGGCACCTGCTATCTTGTAGCCAGAGAGCTCGGGGCAGGAAACGTCGATCTTGCAGGGCTCGCAATTGCAGGTGCAGTCGGAGACAGGCAGCTTTTCCGGACTGCAAATGCCTTTATTCTGGAAGAAGCCTTAAAAGCAGGAGTCGTGTCCATCAGAAAAGGGCTGAAAGTAGGGGACGGAAACCTCGCAGATGTGCTCGCATACAGCACAGAGCCTTTCCTTGATGTAACCGGCTACCCTGAAAAGGCAGCAGGATTCATAAATCAACTCGGGCTTTCCGGAAACATTGAAAACCTTTCTGAAGAAGAGAACTCAAAACTTGCCAGTGCCGTTGCCCTGAAACTTGTTAAACAGGCCAGCCCTGAAGCAATTGAAGCTGTTATAGGAGAAGTTTTCCTTCTGAACAGGGAGCTTGTCCGCAATGTCTATGATTTTATTTCGATACTCGATGCCTGCGGGAAGCAAAAGGTTTACGGGCTTGCCCTGGCTCTCTGCCTGAAGGACTCATCTATTCTTGACGAAGCCCTTTCCCTTACAAAAGAGCATGAAAAGAACCTTGCTATTGATATTCGGAAAAATGTGGAGAAAATTCACAAAGGGGAAAACCTCTGGTATATCAGCACGGTTGAGGCTCTTTCTACCGGAAGCCTTGCAACAACCGTGGTTAGATACCTGCATCCTGAACTTCCTTTTATCTGTGTGAACGAGTCCGAGGGAATTTTGAAGGTTTCTGCCAGGGGTACACGCGAACTTGTCTCCAAAGGGCTTGACCTTGCCTTTGCCCTCAGAGAAGCTGCAGGTGCAGTAGGCGGAAATGGAGGCGGTCACAGTGTTGCGTCCGGAGCTTCGATTCCTATTGGGAGTGCGGAGGAGTTTCTGAGCATCGCAGACCGGATAATCGGGGAGCAGCTCAGAAAAAACAACAGCGGAAAGCAAAGTAAGTAAATGAGATAAACAGAATCCGCGTGAGACTGAAAAGGCAGAAAACCGAGCAGTGAAAGCGAACCAAGAAGTTAAATAATAAAGGAACGAAGGCAGAGAATTTGTTCAAAAATGCAGAGGCTCATTTATGAAAATTACAGGCACAATTGAGTTTCCTGACCCCGAGTCAAGAAAGTCCGCAGCCAGGATCCTGAAAGCTCTTTCCCCGGATAATCTGAGGAGCATGGAAAGTGAGATAAGCGATGATAAAGTTGCTGTGCGTTTTCATTCTGAGAAAATTGGCTCTCTCCTTGCAACCATTGATGATTTTCTCATGAACGTTAAGATAGGGGAAGGAGTCGAAGAGACTCTGGAAAAAGAAAAGTGAGAAGATATAACCTTAAGAAGATATAACCAGTAAGTAAATTGAAAAATATCTGGAGTCGGATCTCTGCAGATCCTATTTAAACCTGATATCAAAACTTTTAAAACTCTGGTTTGTAACGAATTCTACAACACTGAAATTTTTAAGTAGCGTACATTTTTTAGTGTTGTATATATCCCGGCCTGAGCATAGCGGATCTAACCTGCAATTAAAATATGAAATTTCAAAAAGTTTATCTCTTCTTTATTCCTCCAATTATAACTATAAATGCAGGTTCAAATGCAGAACTTTTAAAAGGAGGGTATGAACAACCGGATAGAGAACAATATGACTTAATAGAATATTTGAAAGGTTAAAATTTAACTCCTGCTTATGGGGACTACCGTGATGCTAATATCATTACTTATTTGTCCAGCGAAAAAACCGTTATCAGGCAGGTGAGATTTGATAATCAGTTTTGGTGATAGCATATGGAAGTTTCATTGATATTACCAGCTTATAATGAAGCTGTAAGAATAGAAGATACGGTGAATCAAGCTTCAAAAGCCCTTGAAAAAATTACGTCATCTTTTGAGATTATTATAGCAGAGGATGGAAGCAGCGATGGAACTGATAAAATTGCCAGTAGACTTGCTGAGAAATATAGCTACGTACAGCATCTTCATTCAGATTCGCGTCAGGGCCGTGGCAGAGCATTAAATAGAGCTTTCAAGTCTGCTTCTGGAGAAACGCTTTGTTATATCGACGTGGATCTTTCAACTGACATGAGTTATTTGAAGGAGCTTATTGAGTCAATATCAGTAGAAGGATATGATTTTGCAACAGGCTCAAGAATGATGCCTCAGAGTCAGGTAAAAAGACCGATAAAAAGAGGCATAGCGAGCCAGGGATTCAACTTTTTAGTACGAACGTTTTTGCACTCAAAATTATACGATCATCAATGTGGGTTTAAAGCTTTCAAAAGAGAACCATTGTTTAACATGCTTGATAAAGTAAAGGATACACACTGGTTCTGGGATACTGAACTGTTTGTTCTCTCACAGCATCATGGATATAAAGTTAAAGAATTTTCTGTGGTATGGAGGCATGGAGGTCCTACTAAAGTAAATTTAAGAAGAGATGTGATGAACATGGGTAAACAGATTTTTCGCCTTCGTCGGGATCTGAAAAAAGAAAAACGAAATAATAAAAAGCCTCGAGAGGGGTTATTTTGAACAAAAACCAGATCTTTTATTTTAGCGCAATAATATTCTCCATGCTCTTACAGGCAGTGGAAGATATGGGAAAACGCCCCATCTTTATTATATCCACTTGAAGTTTGGTTAACTTTGTGATATTGGTTTTTTTTTCTGCGATTTTATTTCAAAGTATCTTCTTCAAATTGAGTGGAAATCTTTCCATTGGTCATCGGTTAAGACCTTCTTTTCCTCTTGCAATAGTGTTTTTCATTTCA
>NZ_DAOOUJ010000002.1:0-121727 GCF_035390745.1 Methanosarcina sp.
GCGGTGTCCTTTTCGGTCGCTTCGCTCCCTCAAGAGGACTTAAAACCAGCGTGGGAAAGTTTGGGAAGCGAAAAACAGGGCAATCGTAATACCGTATCAAACGTGTCTTGTCACGTTTGCAAAGCAAACGGCTTTTTCGTAATGAAGACTGAAAATGGGAAGCATCAAGAAAAAAACACGAAACTAAAACAAAATAAGAGCTTTACAAAACCGCTACCGACTTTGAGACCTAAGCATTATCAGCATTTAGCCCTACCAGAGGTAGCGGTTCAATTTCTCTTTGTCCGAGACACCGGCGCAGGACTGCAGTCTGGTCACCACCGGGCACTGGCACAGCATTCGTAAACACTGTAACTTCTGGCAGTGGCGGTGAACTCAAAAGACGAAAGCCAAGGTTGTTGTTGCGGTTGCCGGGGTCGTTCCTGTTGCGGTTCGCTGACCGGCAATTCCTGGCGTTATTGTTCCAGCTACCGCCCCGTATTACACGGTTGGAGCTATTGACGACCGCTAGCCCTGAAAAACATCTTAAAGAAGATGTCCTTCCTTAGCCTGTGTGTATTTCCTATTTTTAAATGCTCTGTTCTGCTCATTAGGGACTGGCAGTATTTGTTTTCATCAAGTTTTCCAAGCTCAAAATCCTTTGACTTTGACTTCATTTTCTGCAAAATTCTCTTTTTGTTTCCATGTTTCAGCCGGATGAGTTTTGGAAAGACCCTGAAGCCGAGGAAAGGGACTCCTTCCATCACTGGAGAAATAATTGTTTCCTTTTCTTTCATTTCCAGCCTTAGATCGTTTCCGAGAAAAGCCTTTATTTTTGCATGCAGAAGGTGAAGCTCTGATTTGTCGTTAGCAAAGATTATGAAATCATCCATGTACCTGAGATACGCTTTGACCTCAAGAACATCCTTGATATAATGATCAAGCCTGTCAAGATACAGGTTTGCAAAGAGCTGGCTAGTCAGACTTCCGATAGGAATTCCTTTTTGCGGAAATTCCATTTCAGGGCTGTCAATGATAAGATACAGGAGCCAGAGCAGGTCAGGGTCTTTGAATTTTCTGGCAAGCATTCTTTTTAAGACCTCGTGGTCTATGCTTGCAAAGTATTTGCTAATATCACATTTCAGGAAGTAACGGTATTTCTAGCTGAATGCCTGAACCTGAAGAATGGCCCTGTGAGTCCCTTTCCCTTTGCGGCAGGCATAGTTATGATAAATAAACGTCCGGTCGAGAATAGGTTCTATTTTATTGCAGATGGCATGGTGCACAACCCGATCTCTAAAATCGGAAGCCCCGATTTCCCTTTCCTTTGGCTCATAAATGCGGAAAATGCGGAGGGGCAGAGGGCGGTATGTTTTGCCAAGAAGTTCTTCCCTGATGCACAAAAGCTCTTTTTCAAGATTAAAATAGAATTCTGCAACCCTTCTCCTGGCCTTTTTCCCCCTGAACGCTTTTTTGGACGCCAGAAGCAGGTTATCGAAAGACACAATTTCTTCAAAGAGGTTCCCATACCTCTTCAAGATCCCACACCACCCTTCAACCATGTCCCTGTCATTTTGCCAACCTCGTTTATGGAAGCTGAAGCATACTCAAGTTGCCTGGTAGAAAGGTAGTGCATATCATGGCAAATGCGGAGGAGAATTCGAAGTTTCTCAAACTTAATATTGATTTTCCTGGAACCTGCCTTCCTTGCATCCCTGTCATAACGGCATTCAATGATGTCCTCAAGGATATCAAGAGCAAGGTTGTCAATCCTAGTTGTGAACGTAAACCTGGCCTTTTTCGGGAATTTATCTGTGGTATTGAGGAGCCACTTTAGAAATTCAGTCCATTTCACGAAAAGCTGAAGTTCCTCACTCATGACGCATCCCCTCGCCAGCAACGTCTTCTTCAGTTATGCCACTCATATTGCCCCCTTGATCTCTCTCACCATCAAAAGTCGGAAGCCGCCCACATGAAGAAACAATTCTTAAAATCTCTTTCCCGTACTTTTCAATTTTAGCTTTCCCTATCCCATCGATACCCTGAAGCGCATTTAAAGAAGTCGGCCTCATAACCGAAATCCGAGCAAGCTGCATATTATTGCAGATGATATACGGCGGAACCCCTTCTTTCTTGCTCTCCTCGCCTCTCCACTCTTTAAGCATTTTAAACAAAGGCCAGTCAGCATCGTTAAGAATTGTCTTGTAACTTTCTTCCTTTTTCTCTAACTTTTCTTCACCATGATTTACCTGCACCGGCATGGAAGAATTCCGGTATTCCGCAAGCACCGTCCAGAAAAACTCTCCCTTCCTCTCAAAAAAATGGCTCTCCCACCTCAAGATCTCCTTATCAGCCAGAAAACCGGACATTGCGGAATCAGGGAAACTTTCACTTTTCTCCGAATACTTTACTGTGAATATTTTCAACATAACATATCTTCCAGATATTATATTAAGTGTCACACCGGCAGGCTCAGCACCTCAGGCTCTGCGGCTTACGCACGCTTCGAGCCTTCGGGCTTCGCCGGAGAATTCAACTTTACTTTAACTATTAACTTGAGTGGTAAAGTGGTAAAGTAGAAAGTGGTTACAGTTTCCTCAAAAGACGAAAGCCAACGAAGTTGCTGCTGCGGGCGCCGGGGTCGAACCCGGCGCGGGCCGCCGACCGGCAATCCCCGGCGCCATCGTACCAGCCACCGCCCCGAACCACACGGGAGGAGCTATCTCCATCTTCCCAGGCACTACCATCAGAAGGAGCACCTTCATAGTTACCATGCCACCTATCCTGAACCCATTCCCAGACATTACCATGCATATCATAAAGACCCCAAGCATTGGGCTTCTTCTGACCAACAGGATGAGTTCTACCTTCTTTTAAAATTTTGTCATTATTTTTAACCCATTCTTCATAAATTGAATAACCACTATACCAAGCATAATCCCCGAGTTTTGACTCGTCATCACCGAAAGAATACTTTGTATTCGTTCCTGCACGGCAGGCATATTCCCATTCAGCTTCAGATGGCAAACGGTACTTGTCAGTGCCTTCCCTTTCATTGAGTCTTTTGATAAACTCCTGAACGTCATCCCAGGAAACAGATTCTACAGGCAGATCAGCACCTTTGAAACTGGAAGGATTATTACCCATAACTTCTTCCCACTGCTTCTGAGTAACCGGGTATTTACCAAGGTAAAAAGGAGTTCCGATTTTTACATTATGAACCGGCTGTTCATCTTCATACTCATTTGACCCCATCATGAAATCTCCCGCAGGAATACGCACAAATTCGATTCCATCAAAAGTAATGGAGGAAAAATCGGTACCTTCTTCAGAAGACGGAACAACAGGTGATATCTGCAACAGCTTGCTAAAGTCAAGACCTGAAAGGGTATAGTCTTCTGGTTTTTTTAGAGGATCGCTCCCCTCACAGCCGTATCTCAATAAGCCAATTAACTTTTCATGTTTGGTCCACTTTTCCAGGTTTTTATTTTCACTTTCCGGCTTTAACGCATATTCCTGTAACTGGTCGAGAAGTTTACTGTTAGAACCCAGAGCTGAAACCAGTTCAGGCCATCTCATGCTTATTGCCACGAATTTTGCAAGCTTTCTGCAGTTCCACATCTTTTCAGGAGATGTGCCCGGATCATAAGAAAAAAGAGCCGTTCTTTTTCCAATCGTTCTCTGAAAACGGAACAGGTTAAAGAACTGTTTCATACGGCAGGGATTTCTATCAAGAGCTGGAGCAACCATTTCCAGAATGTGATCCAACTCCACTGATTTGTCATCACAGTCGTTGTCGTTCGTGATCTTCTCTTCTTTCTCCGATTCTTCCTTTGAAGCTTCTCCAGAAACCTCTTCTCCAGGTTTGGCACTTTCAGAACCTTTCAGCGGAATGCTGTCTTTATCAGGCTGTGAACTTGGGGTGGTAGCCTTAAATTTACGGAACAATTTCTTTAAATTTTCAATCAATAGATTATCAGATAGCCAGGAAATTTTTGAGGGACTTTTCTTTTCAGGTTGAGGGTTCATAAATTCCCTAAAATCCTCATTTTTGGGACCTGGAACTTTAAAAGGAAGCTGTATAAATTATTCAATGTAGTCATAACCGTATTCAAGCCCATCGACACCTAAGAATTTTAGGACTTTTTCGTTTTTAGCCGCCAGTCCTGCAGATATGACTTTTCGGTCTATACCTATGGAAAAATAAACATTTGCTTTATCCGAGATCATGAGGTTTAACGCCTGCATGAGTTCTGCAGCTTTTGGGACTTCGCAACGGTCAAGATCATCAACGAAGACATAGACCCTTGAATTTCCTACATATGATTCGATTATCTTGTCAAAATCGGAATGGAAGTGCTCTATGAAAGAGATATGCTCCGTGTAATTCGGATTGGATATAAATTTACTGAAATCAAAAGGATTTCCAACAAAATTTTTAATTTCTTTAATAAGATAAAATGATTGAAGTAAAAGACCAATAATTCCAGCCAACATTAACAAAACATTAACGGAGGTCCTGAATTTCGCATCAACTAAACCGACGGAAGTCGAATTATTTTCCAGGCTGGCATCAATCGAAGAGGTAGAATTTGGAGAATTTACCAGATTTGAAAAAAAATCTATTGGACCTGTAAAAGAAAAGCTAGAGAATGAAGTACCTGTAGAATGTGAGAACAAAAACCCCATCAAACTCGGAATGGATAGAATAAGTAAAATCCAAAGTGCCAAAATAATTATGATAAAAATTACTCGTGAAAGAATATGAAGGATAATTGAACTTTCTTTTTTCCACTTAAACTTAAGCCTCAGCAAGACTAATTTAATCCTAGCTCTTTGCAGTCCCCACCAGGAAAGCTGCTCTGACAACTGCTCCATTAAATTAAGGGCAAAAGCAGCCCACAACTCATCTTCTTTCTCGTATCTCCAGCAATTAAACCATACTGTAAAGTATTTCTTTCTCTTTTCGAAATATTTCTTTTTCTCTTTATCGGAGCCATTTTCCTCTTCGATTCTCTTTCTCAATTGCTGCATGAAAGAAGATTTACCGCACCCCCACTGCCCCTCAATAGAAAGAGTAATCGGAGCTAAAGTTCCCTCGGCGGTAAGAAATTCTGTGATAGCCTCAACGTAAGGCTGGAATCCTAGAGAATCTTCCCCTGTTGCAGTGTCACGACACATACAGTAAGACTCTGGTTTCGACTTATCGCCTGCCAAAAGAACTTAGCTCCATAAAACGTTTTCAAATCGTTTAGGAGAAAGCCGTATAAATATTTAGTTAAATTTTCGGAAGACTTAAAGAGTGCAGCTTAGATTTACATCCTCTGAGGCTTCATCGATTTATTTTGGGATCCAATTCAAACAGCTGAAATGGAGAAAAACCTACGGTTGACATGAGGAAAAAACAGTGATCAGCACAGGAAAAATATTAAGAGAGTTGAGGATTGTTCAGTTCAACGACGTTCAAATTTTGCTGCGATATTCACGCCAGTTATAACAAATGAATCCTCAAAAGTTACCTCAAAGACTCTTGAAATGAAACCCGCATAAACTCTATCTTACAACTTTTTTTACCTGAAATCCTGATATTCAGAAAGTATTCCCAGGGCTCCGGCTGCAATTTTTCTGACTTCAGGGTCTATGTCGTTCAGTTTATTGACAAGGACTTCGATTGCTTTTTTATCTCCGCTTTTTCCGAGGGCTTCGGCGGCACACTTTCTTACCCAGGGGTTGTCGTCGTCCAGCATGCTGATAAGAGGACTAATAGCCTGAGGGGCTTTGAGGGTTCCGAGAGCATATACGGCAGTAATCCTGAGTTCTGGGTTCTTTTCTTTAAGCATTCCGGGGAGAGGATCAACTGCCCGCTTGTCTCCGAGTTTTCCAAGGGCTTCTGCAGCATATTTCCTGATATCAGGATAGAGAGATTCAAGCAGGGACAGGATTGCAGAAAGAGCTTTATTATACCCAATTTTCCCGAGAGCTACAATGATCTGTTTCTGGAGTTCTACAGAACTGTCTTTCCTCGGGGTTTCTTCCAGCTTTTTAAGAAGGGGATTTACAGCATTCCGGCTCTCGAGGACTCCAAGAGCTGAGGCTGCAGCTATCCGGACCTCAGGTTTTTCGTCATCAATGGACAGGATGCAGAGCTCAGAATCTTCGGCACTGAGTTCCATTTGCCCGGAATCTCTGCCCTCAAGCTCACTGAGGAGCTGCGAGAGGTGGACATATTTTTCAGAGGAGGTTTTTAAGCCGGAAACATCGCTCAGCATCTCCATGGACAGATAAATTATGGCGACGAGGGAGGAAACTAACGAAAGAAGGGACGCAAAAAGCATGAACTCTATCTTCAATATAGAGGGGGAATGAAGGCTGAAAATTATCAGCATCAGCCCGTTGATATAAATGCTCCCGACAGCCGTGTATGAAACAATTTTCAGAGGAGGCTTTAGCCGGTTTGCAATTGAATGGATGCTGTCAAGGTTCCTCTGCAGAGCCAGCGCAAAAATTGCAATAATTTCATACTGAAAAGGCAGTTAGTATTAAGGGTATTATATAAAAGATTCGTCTGCCTGAGAAGTCCAGCCACTTACAAAACCTTAACTGCCACCGGATCCCCGTTTTTGAGCCCGAACTGCAGGGCTGCGTTTCCTTTATTTACCGCGAGTTCCAGAAAGCCGTGGCTTCCAATTAGTGCCAGAGCATCTCCCTGCTTGACAAAACCATAGGTCTGGACAAAAGAGACTTTCCTGCCGTTTACTTCCACCTGTGAGCCAAAATTGCGGAACTTCAGGACCGCAGCTTCAGGAATATTCGTAATCACGTTTCCGAAACTATCAGCATAAACAACTTCCCCTACAAGAAACTGCCCGTCAATCCCGAAATTTTCGAAATCAAGATCTACAAAGTCCGAGATTTTAGGTCCGACGGTCTCAATTGGCATGCCTTTTGAGAGCCTGGCTCCCACAGGTGCAAAAATATCCCTTCCGTGAAACGTTGCAGAAACTCCTGACCTGAGCATTAGCTCCTTATTTGTGATTTCATACACTTCCATATCTCCCAGGCTACGGGCTGCAGGGATCATGAGCCCGTTATCGGGACCCACAAAAAATTGCTCTTCTCCTTCAGGACCTGCTTTCAGGGCAAGTGCACGGCGGAGAGTTCCAACACCGGGATCTACAACTCCTACGTGCACGCTTTTAGCCGGGAAATAAGGGACAAGAGAGTACAGAGCAAAGGCTCCCTCCCTGATTCCCCCCTGCCGGATAGAATGAGTTACATCAATTATCTGCACATTTGGATTAATTCCAAGAATCACGGCTTTCATGGCTGCTGGATAGAGGTCTCCGAAATCGGTGGTAAGGGAAATAATAGACATATTGATCAATTTTAATTCGTCTTTCCATCTATAAGTCAGTTTCATGAGCCTTTTAAAGATACAGTCTCGATGACATGCCCATTTACAATTAGACACCAATTAATTGTCTGCTTATCTGATTTCTTAGAAAAACTTTTTAACAGGACCTTAGGGAGCAGGGTCCGGTTGCACATTTTCCGCAGGCGTGCTGGTTAAGCTCTGGAAAAGCTTTTTCATTTTCCTGAAGCAGCCTGAAACATTTTTCCCTGTCTAGCCCTTTTATAGTAACGGCGCCAGCCGGGCACCTGTCCAGACAGACAAGGCATTTCTCTCCTTTTTTGTGGCGGCAGAATTCTTCGGTCGGGCGCAGAGTAGGGGGAATTTTAGCGGAGATCAGTATTGTCCCAAAGCGACCGGAGCATCCTGCTTTAGTTATCAGCATTTGGTGGACCCCGAAAGTGCCCAGACCCGCAGCATAAGCGGCACTTTTGTGGGACCATGTGATATCGAACCCCTTATTCTTATAATCAAAAACTATTGAAGGCACAAATGCTTCTATGCCGTCTTTTGCCAGTTCAGCCGTCAGTTTTTCACTGATTTCTCCTATCAAAAGGTCTGTTTCACCTTTAGCCAGAATCCATTCCTTCACAGGCTCACTGGACCTCCAGTTTAGCCTCACAAGTTCTTTTTCAAAAGGCAGGAAAAAAGAAACAACAGTTTTTGCTTCAGGAAAAATCTCTTTTGGGTGCAGGTGATGAGGACCAATGATTTTCTTCATTTCATCAAAAATCGAGTCGCTGGCTGAAGCATAGCCTATAAGAGGTTCACGATATCGAGTCTCAGTGCCAGGATTTACGGCTGCTTTTTTAATAATATTCTCGATCTTATTTTTGAGTTCCATGCTGATTTCTCCTGCGAATTAATCTTTCCAAGACATGCTCAAATTGTTTTCTTCAAGCTTCAATAAAAATTCCTTAACGTCCAGCCCACCTGCATAGCCGGTAAGCTTTCCATCTGCTCCGATAACCCTGTGGCAGGGCACGATTATTGCAATCGGATTCCGGTTATTTGCAAGCCCCACAGCCCTGTAAGCTTTTGGTTTTCCGATGGATACGGCTATGTCTTTGTAACTCCTGGTTTCACCATAAGGGATTTCACATAAAGCCTTCCAGACAGATTTCTGAAATTCCGTGCCTTCCGCAGCCAGCTTTACATCAAAAGGCTTGAGTTTTCCTGAAAAGTAAGCTTCGAGCTGCCCGGAGATTTCCCTGAAAAACTCTTCATTTTCTACCCAGTCATCCGAGACCTCAATTTTCTTTTTACCTTTCATGAAATTTACGTGTTTCATCCCTTCTTCGTCTCCCGCAAGAAGTATGGGACCGATTGGTGACTTAACTATGCAATAGTACATTTCTGTCTTCTCCTGCCGATGAAAGTAGTTCTATCACTTATGGTAGAAATGTTTATTCAATAATCTTTAACAGGCAGTCCACAAGGTCTGGAAAAAGCGAGATATATAAAGAGAAAAATTCTCACAGGGCAGAAGAAAGCGGAAAAAGAAAAATAAAATTCCTGAGTGAAAGAAAAATCACGAGAAATTGACTTAAAAAAGATGAGATTAGTAAAGCCCGAAGGCTTTACCGCAGTTAACCAGTACCTGCTTATTTTGCAAGGTTGTAGTTCTGGTTGACGATCTTGAGGGCGCAGAAGTTACCGCACATTGTGCATGCATCTGTGTCTTCTGGTGCTCTGCTGTTCCTGACTGCTCTTGCGTGTTCTGGGTCGATTGCAAGGGAGTACATCTTTTCCCAGTCGAGTTCTCTTCTGGCTCTGCCCATGTCAAGGTCCCACTGTCTTGCCCTGTCAGGGTATTTTATCATATCGCCGACGTGGGCTGCAATTCTGGAGGTTTTGACACCGGTGATGACGTCTTCGAGGTTCGGGAGAGCGAGGTGCTCTGCGGGTGTTACATAGCAGAGGAAGTCACAGCCGTAGGAGGCAGAGACGGATGCACCGATTGCGGTTACGATGTGGTCGTATCCTGGAGCGATGTCGGTAACGAGAGGTCCGAGCATGTAGAAGGGCTTGTGACCGCTCATTTCTTTCATGAGTTTTACGTTGGTTGCAATCTGGTCAAGCGGGACGTGGCCAGGACCTTCGACAATGACCTGCAGCCCCTGCTTGTGTGCCCTGTCAGCCATTTCGGAGTTAATGATCAATTCCTGGATCTGGGCGCGGTCGGTTGCGTCGTGGACTGCACCTGCACGCATTCCGTTTCCTGTAGAGAGAACAACTTCGTGTTCCTTGAGGATCTCAACGAGGTAGTCAAAGTTTGCATAAAGCGGGTTTTCCTTTTCGTTGTGGAGCATCCAGGAGCTCATGAAGGCGCCGCCGCGGGAGCAGAGACCGCCGTACCTGCCGTGGGCTTTAAGCCTGTCAAGAGTGATGTTGTTGATCCCGGTGTGGATTGCCATGAAGTTGGTTCCGAGCTTTGCCTGGGCTTCTGTTGCATTGAAGAGTTCGTCCTCTGTCATGTGAACGATTGATCCGTACTTCCTTGCAGCTTCAATGAAAGCCTGGTAGAGAGGCACTGAACCGACTGAAAGGGAGATGCTGTCAATGACTTTTTTCCTGATTGCAAGGAAGTCTCCGCCGGTTCCAAGCTCCATGAGAGTGTCAGCACCTGCTTTTTCTGCGGCCTGGGCTTTCTTGACTTCCATATCTGGATCAACAATGTCCGAGGATACACCGATGGAGGCGTTGACTTTGGTCCTGAGACCTTCTCCGATACCGCAGATCTTAACCTGTCTGTAAGGGGAGGTTGGGATAACGATTCTTCCGGCTGCAACACCGCGGCGGATGAATTCAGGGTCAAGTCCTTCATCCTTTGCTACGATCTTCATCTCTTCAGTGATAATTCCTTTCTGTGCATCTTCCACAATTGTCATCTTTATTACCTCAAACTTTCATTCGTCAGTAAGATTATCGTCAGATTGCATGTGTAAGTAAAGGGAATATGAGTTAGATCATAAAAGCAAGTAATTATATATAACACTATTTAAAAAACTAACTTTAATCGAATACAACTTTACTTTACTTGACTGCCATTTGATACGGAAAATATAATGCTCTGGATTAAAATAAGTTTTTTATAATGAATTTAGAAAATAAAGCTGAGTTTTAAACAAGTAAACTTGTTTTGGATAGGAGGATTCTGAGAATATGAAGAAAAATTAGACGACAAAATGATATGAAAAAAATAGACTGAAAAAAGTAAGCCGAGATCAGGAAAAAGAAGCCCCTGAGAATATCTAAAAATTATATAAAAGAAATTGAAGGATGACCAGAAAACTGAGAAGCTTCCGCATTAGAAACTACCGGATTAGAAACTACGGTCATTTTCTCCGGTTATTTTTCTCCTGGATTAAGCTGACAGTCTGCCTGTGAAGAGTAACTATAAGGTCGCTGAGCATCCCGAAGATAAACATCTGAAGCCCGAATATAATAAACAGGGTCGTGAGACTGGAAAGGAGAACATGGGTGATATTCTTGAACCACTCGATTACCACATAGGTTCCTGTAAACAGACCAGCGATAATAAAGACAAAACCTATGATCCCGAAATAAAACATGGGATTGTGCACTTTTGCGAGCCTGTAAATAGTAGACCCGATTCTTATTCCGTCTTTTACAGGGTTTAGCTTGGTTGCGCCTTTTTTACTCCGGGGGAGGTAAGTAATTGGAATTTCTTCTACTATCTGTTTTTTCAGGATGCATTCCACTGAGATTTCAGTTTCAATCTCAAAGCCTGTTTTGTTAAGCTCAAGCTCCCTTATGCTCTCAAGTGTGAAAGCACGGTACCCTGAAAGAATGTCCCTTAACTGTACCCCGTAAACGATATCAAATAGCGTATTTATCAGGCGGTTACCTACAAGGTTCAGTTTTGTAAAAGCCCCGGGGGAATATTTCTCCAGTCGGTTGCCTATAACATGGTCGGCTTTTCCTTTCAGGACAGGCTCAAGAAGAGAAGGAGCTTCTTTTGCAAGATATGTCCCATCTCCATCAACCATTATTATATAGGGGCTCTCAATAAGTTCGAAAGCCTGAATCATTGCCTGTCCTTTGCCCTTTCCGGTCTGCAGGACAACTCTTGCGCCTTCTGCTTCTGCAATCTGCGCTGTCCTGTCCCTGCTGTTTCCATCGATTACCAGAATATTGGAAAAACCTTCCTTCTTGAAATCCTTAATGAGCTCCCCTATAGTTGCAGCTTCGTTAAGGGTAGGAATGAGGATGCAAACATCTGCATTATTCACGTTTCACACATATCCTTTACCGGAGCCTCTACGCATATCGCAGAATCCGTTTTTATTTTAGTATTCCCCCATGTATTTTCACAGGAGACAGATAAAATGGGTACAATAGATAAAAAGGTTTGAGGGTTTTATAAAAGTCCCATGTTGTCGAGCTGCTGACGAACTACTTCTACGCCCCTCTCACAGTCTTCAGGGGTTTTTCCGCCAGTAACAACCAGTTTTCCGGAGCTGAAAATAAGGACAACTACCTTGGGATCATCGATCCTGTAAACAAGACCCGGAAACTGTTCGGGTTCGTATTCGATATTCTCAAGCCCGAGCCCGATTGCAATTGCATTGAGGTTAAGAATAGTGTGCAGATCTGCTGAGGCAACTATATTCTGGACAGTAATCTGCGGGTTTTCTATTGTCTGGATATCGATACTGTTCAGTTTTTTTGCCATATTGCCAATAACTGTGTGCACGTCAGCAACGTTTTTTGCTCCTGTGCAGACAACCTTTCCGGAGGTGAATACCAGAAAAGCAGCTTTAGGGTCAGAAACTCTATAGACGAGCCCGGGGAACTTCTGTTTGTTATATTCAGCCCCTTCGAACTTGGATTCGATCACAGTTAAATCAAACTCTTCAGCGAGTTTGGTGGATGCGACCACGTTTTCGATTTTGATGGTAGATTCGCTCATTAGTCAACCCTCAGTATATAAAGCAAGAGTAATATCCTCTAACCGGTATATAAAGCTATAGTTAAATGCCTCGCATACTATATAAAAGCTATATATAAAGAATATAAATGCGACAGAAAAGCTTAAATTAGAGGCGCCAGTGAAATAAAAAAAATTCGAAGAGAAAGAGGCACCCGAATCGGCTTTAAAGTGGATCAATCTTCATAATTTTTTAAACCTTCAAGGATGGAATCATATTTTTTGCAGACCCTTTCAAGAAGATCTCCCTCAACATTGCGGTGAGTGGGTACCAGAATTTTAGCCCCTTTCCCTATACTCACGCCTTCAGTTGAAGTTCCATAATCAGGAGCGATAAGAATACCGTCTGCAGAGATCCTTATGTTGAGATCATTAACAATCTTTGAGACCATTTCAGTTGCAGGCTTTACCTTTTTCTCAATAAGCAGGGCGGAAGCTACATACCTTTCCCTTGTCTCCCTGATCTTCTTGAGAGTATTTTCCACCACTTCAGGGTCCACTTCGTCGGAAAGTTCTTCGGAGATTAAAGAAACTGCCTCGAGAAGGTCTTCAAATGTTGTTGAACGCACCTCAAGGATCTCCCCATCGCAGTGTTGCTTCACAGTATCAAGGTAACCGGCAGTAACCACAAGCACATCGGCTTCAAGCAGGCGGGAAATTTCCTCCTTGGAAGGGCAGTAAGCATTCGCAACAAAATAGTCTTTAATCCCGCACATTTTCATAAGGGATTCGTACATCGGAGTCACAGCAATGGTCTTTTTCCCTACCCAGAGGTTGATCTCACTCTGCCCGCCCTGCGCCCTCAGAAGCTCAATGATTTTCTCTTTTATGGCTTTGGGGTCATTCTTTTTGAGCCCGAAATAATCTGCAAACAGCGGGGTAGTGGAAAGCTGCCTGCTCCTCCCGCAGGGTACAGACTCGACAAAACCCCTTTCAATCAGGTCTTTTATGTGGTCATAAGCTCCGCTGCCTCTCATTTCAATAAGATCTGACTGAAGCAGGGGCTGATGATAGGCAATCATGGACAGAGTCCGGAGTTTGGGGGCTGAGAGTTCTTTTGGGGCGACCTCTCTCATCAGTTCGGAATACTCCGGCTTTACCTGCATAACGTAGCGGTCCCCAAGGTCCAGGATTTCAATACCTGATCTCCTGGAAGAGTAAGCCTCCATGAGCTCCTGCACTGCCGAAGAAACATTTTTTTTCGGCTTTCCTGTAATTTTCATAAGTTTTTCAAGGCTTACAGCCCTGCCTGCAGCAAAAAGAGCCGCTTCGATAATTTCAAGCTCACTCATAAATTTCACGACCAGAAAAGAGAATAAAGTTATTCATCAGGTAGGTTAACTTAGTTCTTCAGAAGAGTCCGAATTTATATATTCCGGTTCAAAGGAAAGTACTTCAGGATGCCCGGCTTCTTCAGGTTCTGCTTCTTCTGTTAAGCCCTGTTTCATTTGATGGAAAAGAGGGGGGTTGTTTTCCGTGGAAAAACCTGATTCTTCGCCTGGATAAATATGCAATTCCCCGAAAAGTTCACTCTGGAAGAGCCAGATTTTCCTGCTCGAAGCAAGAAAGAGAAGGGAAAGGTAGTCCATGATTTTGTCTTCGCTCATATGAGTCAAAGCAGAAAATTCCACAACAGGCTGCTTCATAAAAAGCTCAACAAGCCTTGCCCAGATAAGTGCCAGCCTTGAGCCGATAGCCTCGTCGTGGGCAATTCCGAGCACATCTCCCGTAGCCAGGGGAGCATCAGGGATACCATCCTCTTCTGCAGCCAGACGAGCTCTCTTTTCTTTTTTTCTTGAGAGCGTCTTTTCGGCTTTTTTAAGCTCCACAATAAGTTCGTTCAGTGTGACGGGTCTTGTGGAAATGCGGCGGACAGGAAGTTTTGGGACAGGAAATTCATCAGGCTCGGGAAGCTCTTCATCATCGAAAAAGCCAGGATCAAAATCCTCCTCTTCCTCTACTTCAGGTTCCAGGATTAATGAAGATTTCATGCGGAGGAGGATAGCCGAATAAAGGAGAGTCCTGGACGAAATCCTGAGGTCCATTTTCTGGAGTTCTTCTATCCTGTTCAGAAAAGTATCGGTTAGCTGAACTACATCAATATCCCAGGGGTCGATTTTTCCGTCCTTTGCGAGTTCGACAAGAATTCCAAGGGGCTCATAGGTGTCAAATTCCGAGAGGTCGAGAAGAGCCCAGTCAATGCCGAGGTAAGAAAGAGTTGTAGGAAGCCCAAATGTTTCAGGATCTGAAAAAAGAGAATCCTTTTCCCCGGAATCGCAGATCTCGGGAGAAGGAAGTCCGGAAATGTCAAGTGCCGAGTTATCTATAATTTCAGCCATTAAGCTTCACTCCGGTAATACTCGTGATATTATTCTCCTGCATGGTAACCCCGATTGTCCGGCTTGCAGCCTGAATCATGGGTTTTCTTAAAGAAACAACAATAAACTGAACCTTTGAGCCCGAGGTTTTAACGCGCCTTGAGACCCTCTCCACATTCCAGCCGTCAAGGAACATGTCAATCTCGTCAAAAGCATAGAACGGAGCAGGGCGGTACTGCTGAATTGCAAAGATGAAAGCAAGCGCGGTAAGACTCTTCTCTCCTCCTGACATGGCTTCTATGCGCTGGAGGGTTTTTTCTTTCGGCTGGGCTCTGAGAGTCATTCCACCGGCAAAGGGATCGTCCGGGTTTTCAAGCAGGAGTTCTCCCATACCGTCGGAAAGCTCGTAAAAGATCTCTTTAAAGTTGGTATTAATGCTTGTATAAGCCTCCATAAAGGAATCTCGTTTGAGCTGCTCATACTGGTCAATGCGCTCAAGGAGCTGTTTTCTTTCGGAAAAGAGTGTATCGCGCTTGCCCTGAAGATCGGAGAGCCTGAATTCTACCTCGTTATATTCATCAATTGCCCGCATGTTTACAGGTTCAAGCCTGCGCATGGCTTCTTCGATTGCCTGTATCCGCATATAAACAGTTTCATAACTCGGAACCTCTGAGCTCTCTTCAATTCCCCTTCTCTGTATCTCTTCAAGCAGCTGCTTTTCCTGGTCAAAAAGCGCACTTTTTGTGGCTGTGAGCGTGATTACCTGCTGTTTTGCTTTTTCAAGGGTTGTTGCAGCTATGCTGACCCTGCGCTTTACCGCACTGTATTCTGCCTGAACGTTTTCCCTTTCTTTCTGGAGCCCTATAAGCTCATCGGAAAGCTGGAGTTCACGTTTCTGTTTCTCTTCAAGCTGTGTTTCAAGTTCCGTGATTTTTGCTTTAAGAGAATCTATTCTTTCACGTCTTGAAGCTTTCTTTTCATCAAGTTCCTTTATAAGCTCCTTGGCTTCGTTAATCTTCTGTTCTGCATACTCTTTTTCAAGCTGCAAAGCATTCAGGCTGGCTTCAGTATCCCGGATCCTGCCGTCAAGCCGGCGGATTTCCTCGTCCACAAAATCGGCTTTTTTGTTGATTTCAGGGAGGGGAGAATCAGCAAGCTTTGCCTCAAGTTCGGCAACCTGACCCTCAAGTTCAGCCGCAATGCCTTCTTTTTCCGCCTTTTCCGCAATTACCCTGTCCATTTCAGCCCGGAATTCGTTTCTTGATTCTTCGATCGCCTTCAGGTCTGCCTGTTTTGCTTCCAGGAGTTCTGCGAGTTTGGCTTCCCTGCCGGCAATTTCCTGGATCTCGAGCTCTTTTCTGGAGATGGTAGCCTCACAGTCGCGGATCTTCCTGCTCAGCTCAAACACATGGCTTTCAATGCTGTCCTGTTTACTGATCGCCGCATTCCGGCTTGCGTCAAGGGTCCTTATTTCTTCTGCAAGCTCCATGAGCTTGTCTTTTTCCGCTGCTGCAAAAGAAATTCCTGATTTTGAAGAGAGAGAACCTCCGACCATTGCCCCGCTTTTTTCAAGGAGTTCCCCCTCAAGAGTTACCATTCTCGCCTTTCCCATAAGGCGGCGGGCACTGGCAAGGTCTTCCATAACAAGGGTATCCTGAAAAACATACCAGAAAGCAGGCTCAAAATCCGGATCGAATTCAATGAGATCGATTGCGTAACCTATTACTCCGTTTTCATAATTGAGGTTCTCAAGCCTTCTCGAATCCTTCATTTTATTAAGCGGAAGGAATGTAGCCCTGCCGCCTTTTCTCCGTTTAAGGAATTCAATTGCTTCTGCCGCATCTGCGTCAGTATCCACAACGACTGCCTGCATCCTGTTCCCTGCAGCAACCTCAAGTGCAGCCGCATACCTGCGGTCCACTTTTCCTAGCTGGGCAATGGTGCCGTGAATACCAAAGAGGTCTTCCTGCCTGGAAGCCCCGATTACCATCTCGACGGCTCTGGAATAACCGCCGCCCTGTTCCGAAGCCCGGACTCTTGCCTCGGCAATTGCATATTCCTGCTGCAGGGTGTGCAGCCTGCTTTCAAGTTTTTTAATATCTTCTTTTATCCGGAAGCGGCTGCTCTCTATATCGTCCCGATCTTTTATAAGAGATTCAAGGTTATTCGTAAGTTTTTCGATTTCGTACTGGACAGAAAGGGTGTCACTGTCCGATGCAGTAACTGCAGCCTGGGCATCCTTGATCTGGTTTTCAATCTCCCGCAGTTCTGAGGACTTTCTCCTGAGAGCATCGAGAAGCCTGTCCTCATTCCGGATAAGCTCGTTCTTTTCGTTTTTAACATCCTCGAGCTTTTTGCGGGCAGCCATAAGCTCGTCTCTTGTTGCTGCAAATTTGGCATCAATATCGGCAATCCTGCTCTGAAGCAGCATGCGCTCAGTTTTTCTTTCGGAAATCTCTGCACAAATGCTTTCTTTCCTTACGTTTTCAGCTTCGATCTTCTCTTCAAGCTCTCTGACCTTGCCCTTTGTGGAATCAATGTCAACAAATGCTTTTCTGCGCCGTGCATCAGCTTCTTCGAGTTCGGATTCCGAAACCTCAATGCTGTCAACGCAGCGGGAGATTTCTCCTTTTGTCTCTTCTATTTCCCTCTTGACCTGAAGCTGCTCATCTTCCCCTTTTTTCCGGATTTCAAGGGATAGATTTTCCAGAGTCTGTTCAAGTGCTTCTAATTCCTGAACTCTTTCATTCAGCAGAACCTGTACTTTTTCGAAGTGCTCTTCTTTCCCTGCGAGTTCCTTATCGACATTTTCCAGTTCAGCTCTGGCATCCTTGAGTTTGGAGAGAAGGACATAACCTTCAAATTTTAACTTTTCAGCCTTCAGAGACTGGTATTTTAGAGCCTGGTCGCGTTCCCCTGAGAGTTTTTCAAGCTGGGTACGCACCTCTTCAAGGATGATGTCCACACGTTCAATCTGCTGCCTGACAATTTCAAGTTCTCCGAGTGCTTTTTGCTTGCGCTCATCAAACTCTGCAACTCCGGCAATTTCATCAATAATCTTTCGCCTTTCCACAGAGCTCATGGAAATGATCTGTGTGACATCTCCCTGCATTACAACGTTGTAGCCTTCAGGCGTTACTCCCGCCTTTGCAAGCTGGGAATGGATCTCTCCCAGGCTTACGGCTTTGCCGTTAAAATAAAAATAGCTGTAGTACGCATTTTTTGTCCGCCTGACCTTTCTTGAGATCTCTACCTCATCGAGATCTAAAGGCAGCTTGCGGTCGGTATTATCAAAACGGATCGTAACCTGGGCAAAATCAGGCTTTTTTGCCTCATCTCCATTGTAAATAAGGTCCGTAAGTTTTTCAGCCCTCAGTGTCCTGGAACTCGTGAGCCCGAGTGCAAAGAGAATCCCATCTATGATGTTTGACTTTCCACTCCCGTTAGGTCCGGAAATAGTGGTGAAGTCATTGTAAAAGGAAATCTTTACTTTTTTTCCGAAGGACTTGAAATTAACGAACTCAATCTCTTTTATGTACACAGAATGCCTCTGAGGTTTTGCGTTTTTGAGGAAATTTTCGTTTTTCTCAGTCTCGTTTCGCGCGGGGGTCTCTCCGGCTGCAGGTTATGATTTCCGCGTCCTCGTGATCTCTGATGTCCACTGACTCATCAATTATCTGCTTTTTCGGAGCTTTTTCGGCGATTATGTATTCACATTTATAATCTTCATCAGGGCGGGCACTTCCAGGATCTTCCTTAACAGGGGGCCTGGATCTGGAAGAAACCGGCGGTCCTGGAGGGAATAAATGCCCCGGAGGAGCTTCTATTACTGGATTTGACTGCCTCAGAGTACCCCTAAACCGTCTTCGATCCCCGCTTTCGGCGATAATGTACTCACACTTTGTTTCGACAGGTTCCTTCTCGTCAAGCTCCCTGGGCTCAACTTCTTTTATCTTCAGTTGAACTTTTGCTTTTGTGCCTGGCAGGGATGCAGGAGCTTCTCTGAAATCAATCAGCTCACGTGCAGAAGGACCTTCTTTCCTGAATTCAAGGTTACGCTTTGGTTTTCTGGAAAGAGGGGGAAGATCAAGAGGATCTTCAAGGATAGGAAGAGAAGAAGAGGTAATAGAATTCTGCTTACTTTCAGTGTTCTGCCTGCTTCCCAATGCTCTTGAAAGTCTTTCAACTTCTGTTTCCAGCTTCTTTATGATCATTTTCTGGTCAAGCAGTTCTCTTACGAGCCCATCCTGAATTCCGGCAAGTTCTTTCACCCGCAGGTCAAGGTTTTCGGATTCGTCTTTTTTACCGGAAATCAATTCAGATCGCAGCTCACCAAGGATTGAAGCCCTGAGTGATGCAGAGTCAGGAAGCCCACGAAGTTCTGTTCTGATTTCAGAAAGAATTTGGTCCTTAAAAGAATCAAGGTCGGAACTACTTTCTGCTTCGGCCTGCAGCTCATTGAGAACCGAAGCCTTTATAGATTTTTTGAGAGTTTCGAGCTCCTCATAGGTTATTGACAGTCGCCTTTTAAGCGGTGTATTGTGCATATCTCTCTGTCCAGGTCTCATGAAAATACCTCAAATAATAAACTCGGGTCCCGGGTTCCTTATGTCTGCAGGTTTTTGTTATCATGAAGCGTCATTATAATATAATTAGATCGATTGAATCAGACAAATTTAAATAATATGTATAAAGTAGATGTAATCTTACTTTATATATATATGGTAATCGATAGTATTCAGCTCGCCCAGAATTACTTTAGATTATATTATAATAAGATAACTTTATTAACTTTTCTGAAACCGATTACAGAAACCATAAGCAAAATCTAAAAAAGAGCATTAAATATTAAATTTCCGAAGGAAGACGTTAAATCTGAGGATTTAACTAAAAACAGGAGAGGTAGCTCGGAAAAGCTCTGAAAAACAGGAAATGGATTCCATTAGATTTTTCTTTGAAGAATTATATGCATACTAGAACATCCAGCTTCAGGACAGAGGGCATTAAAGGTGTGATTAAGGGCAATCCATAGAAAAATAACTTTCCTGGAGAAGAGGAAAGCCAGAATGCAGAATAAATATTTTTCGATAAAGTTTAAACAAAAAATATTAAATAGGTGTATCTGTACAGGCTCGATTTCCGGAAAACTGGATAAAGTTAGATATTGACAGCGATGCGAGACAGAGTTCTGAAAGCGGAAAACGGCTAAGAGTATTATGTGAGCAAAAAAGAAGCTTCAAATCAGATATTTTACAAAACAGAGAAAGAAAATCAAAAATTAACTCTAAAACAAAAGGAGTTAAAGGGGTGGATTTCAATGGGGGTTGGAAACATTTCAGAGGAGAATGTTACTGAATTGATGGAATAGGTTCATCGAAATTAAGAAGTACACTCTGCCTCGCCTGTACTTTAGGGGATGTGCTGCAGTCCACTTCCAGAGCAGTTTCGCTCACAATAGAACCGTGGGTTCCTGTACTTTCGAGAAAAAGTTGAACCTCTTCAACTTCGGGCTCTCGGAAATGATCCATTTCGAAAATATCCATAATAACACTATACACGTTTTTGTGCAAGTTAGGGGTAATCCTGGTCATCGGAAATAAACACGATGCATGAAGTATTAATAATTAACGTTAATAAGTGAATGAAAAAGAAAGGAATAAAAGAGGAGATTAATATATAAATATTGTGCCTGATCAATAGAAGTGTTTATTCCTTGAATAAGCCCGAAAAAGGGAAAAGAAAAAAGATGAGGAAATAAAAGGGCTATGAAAAGGTAAAAAATTATAGAAAAAGAGGACCGAAAATCCTGATTAAAATGCCTGCCACAAGAGAAAGAAATATTGTGAAGGTAACAATCATACCCGTATCTTTTGTACCAAGCTCATGCTTCAGTACTGCAATCGTTGCAACGCATGGGACATAAATGGTTGTTATAACCGCAAACTGATACATCTGAACCGGAGTCATTACAGCTGCAAAATTTGCTGTCCCTGCAAGCACTGCCAGGATCTGAAGCGCCATTTCCTTTCTGAGAATTCCAAAGACAAGAGCTGTTGCTGCAAAAGCCGGGAGCCCCAGAAGTCCTACAGATACGGGTTCCACAAAGTCCTGAAAGACAGAAAGAAGGCCGAGGGCATCTGCAATTCCAAGGGCTGCGCTCCCTGCAAGCAGCAGCGGGAAAGCAATAAATAAAAACTCACGGCTTTTCATCCAGGTCTTTCTGAGGGTGGATTTAAGTTCAGGTTTCCTGAGAGGGGTCATTTCCATAATGAAACCGCTTCTCTGGCCCGGAAGGGTTCTTCCCAGGATCCAGCCCATCGCCGCAATAATGATGATTTCAAACACATAGATAGAGACTGCAGGCCAGAAGCCAACAAAGGTTCCTACAAGCCCCAGGATGATGACTGTTCTTGCAGAGCAGGGAATAAGAGATATGAGAAGCGAAGCTATCCGCTTTTCCCTCCTTGTTCCAAGGGCATGTACAGCCATTATTGCAGGGACATTGCAGCCAAATCCCAGAACCAGAGGAATGACAGCTCTCCCGTGAAGCCCTAGCTTATGTGTCAGGTTGTCCAGAAGAAAAGCTGCTCTTGTCAGGTAGCCTGAGTCCTCGAATATGGAAAGGATAGCATAGAAAACTGCAATGTAAGGGATTGCAATTGCAAACCCGGCTTCAACGCCCCTCAGAGAATAAAGAATAAGGTTTCTTAGTACAGGAGACATGCCAAGGGTCATTGCTTCTACGGGCTGGATTATATAAGGCTCAAAAATGTCGTTCACAATCCAGGTTTCGAGGAATCCTCCTATCCTGAAGACAAGAAGAAACGTAACGAGAAGCGCCGAGATGAGAACTGCAATTCCGAAGTTCGGAGACGTGAGAACCCTATCTACCCTGTCGCGAAACCTTTTTTTTGGCTCAAAGCTTGAAACCACGCTGTCCACTATAAACCCGGCTTCTCCGTACAGGTCTCTTGCAACGGTATCCGGAACCGATATCCCATGATCGAGTTCAATGTTCTGCCTGAGACGCCGGGCAGTAGAAAGAATTGCACTGGCTTCAGGCGGCATGCAGCACAGCTCTACAAATTCGGCATCGTTTAACAGGGCTGCAGTCTGAACGCTTTGAGGTGTATTCGGAAAAGTATAATCAAGACTGGAAAGAGCCTGGCGAATCCACTGGCTGTATCTTACCCTGTGGTGCTTCTGGACTTTTCCTACCTCTCCAAGAGCTACAAGCACTACTTCATCAAGCCCTACCCCCCAGGTAGCAACAGTCGGGACTACAGGCAGGCCAAGGAGTTCAGAGAGTTTATCCGTATCAATGAGGATTCCGAGCTCTGCTGCCAGATCTACCTGATTCAGAGCAATAACCATAGGGATATCGAGTTCCAGCAGCTGAAGAGTCAAATAAAGATTTCTCTCAAGCCTGCTTGCGTCAAGGACGTTAATGATAACATCCGGCGCATTTTCAATAAGGAACCTCTTGGTTACCTTTTCATCTTCATTTGCAACCCCCAGAGAATATATTCCGGGCAGGTCAACTACCTCAATAGTCCTGTCTTTTACGTTCACATTCCCTGTTTTAAGTGAAACCGTAGTGCCCGGGTAGTTGGAAACCTCAACCCCGACCCCTGTAAGCCTGCTGAAAAAAACACTTTTTCCAACGCTGGGATTGCCTATAAAAGCAAATGTCAAATCGTAAGTGGAATTATTTTTATCTCTATCGCTAGAATTACAGCATGAGCTGGAAATTTCAATCACATCTCCGTTAACTTCGCTCCACGCAAGTCTGGAGGATTCATTTTTCACTGGCTTTTGTCTTTAGGAGTGATGAAAATTTTCTTTGCTATGTCTCTTCCAAGAGCAATTTCAGACCCTACAGCCATGACTGATATACAGCCCTGTTTTTGCTTGCGCCTGACTTCAATATCCTCTCCGGTTATGATGCCAAGAGAGGTTAAACGCTCTTTTGTTTCTCTTGGGAGGGTTACCCTGACAATCGTGCCTGAGCTCCCCTCTTTCATCTCATCGAGGGGGATGAAACCCTCTTCTCGCTTCAAATTATTTTTATCAACATTTATCGGGTGCCCGTCAGGGCAGTATTCCGGGTTCCCCATAAAATCATAAAGCCTTTCCAGCACCGAGTCTGATACCGCGTGCTCAAGTTCACAGGCTTCCCTGTGAGCTTCCCTCCTGTCAAAATCAAGGACTTCAGCCAGGAAAGTTTCAAGAACCTGGTGTTTCCTTTTGATCCGGACAGCTTCTTCAGCCCCTTTGTCAGTCAATTCAACCCCCTGATAGGGTTTATACTCAACAAACCCCATCGAATGCAACTTTTTTATCATTTCCGTCACACTGGGTGAAGATACATTAAGTTCTTCTGCAATTTGTTTGGTCTTTGCAGGACTCTGGTTTTTTTTAACGAGGTAAAGAATAGTTTCGAGATACTCTTCAAGCCGATCTGTATGCATTAACACCATCCCACAATCGCACCAGCAAATGCCCGATATTATTCAGGCGGGATAATTAGGACAACCTAAAAAGCATGATCACTGGATAAATAGTTTATGTTTTTTGCCTGTAGAGATAAACTCTGGACGAAAACATAGAAAAGATCCAGATTTATCACCTGAATTCACGAGGGAGAAGATAAAAACAAAGAGATTCAGCAGGCTTGAAGCCAGAAAATCTCTAGATGCTCCTGGAATCTTTCAGTCTTTAATGGATTTAAGAACTGCAATCTCATTACAATCCGGAAATTTGGGACACCTGATGCATCCAGACCAGATTTTCCTGGGAAGACTGTTTTTATCCACTATATTGAAGCCAAGGGTCTCAAAAAACTCAGGCACGTAGGTAAGAGCAAAGACTTCTTTCATACCGAGGCTTTTCGCATCCTCAAGACAGGCTGAGACAAGCTTTGTACCCACACCTTTTCTTGCACAATCGGGTCTGACTGCAAGAGCAAGGATTTCTGCGAGATCTTCCCAGACCACATGCAAAGCACAGCATCCCACAACCTCACCGTCGATCTCACATATGTAATAGTCCCTTATATTCTCGTACATCTCACTCAGGGAACGAGCAAGCATAAGCTCGTCCTTAGAGTAGGTGTTGATGATCTGTTTCATTTGAACAACGTCATTTATCCTGGCTTTTCTGATCAATTCCTGTTTCCTCTGACACGGCAATTAGTTTTTTTAATATAAGTTATGCTACACCATAAACATTTACTGTACTGAAGATAGGAGATAATTGTATTTCTGAATAAGAAATTTATCCATAACTAACAGGACATGCCTGCAAAAACGAGAAGAAACAATTAAAACAGACATATAAAAAAGATTGAATTTAGCGGGCGCGAAGGGATTTGAACCCCCGATTTACAGCTTAGGAGGCTGCCGCCATATCCGGGCTAGGCCACGCGCCCATAATGAATGCCCTGAACACAGAATGAAACAGTAGAGTAAAACTGCATCTCAGGTGAAGTATCCATAATACCGGCATAAGATATATATTTAATTATCGCTCGGGAGCAGAGAAAGTCTCCACTGCCGCAATGAGAAGAACCGCGGGAAAAATATAAATCTAATGTAAACCATGTAACTCAACCAGGTTAACAATATGTTTTGGATTACAGAGAGTTGTTTCTCCCAAAAAGGTTAACGAAAAATGGAGTTAACAATACACTTCATTCATTACTCCGAATGTGTCCAGAATTACTGCTCAGTTCAATTCATATATCTTAAAAAATATTTACCCGATGCTTTGCAGGCATGAATTAAACAAATATAATAACAGGGAAAAGCTGACAGAAAGCCGGGTAAAGAAATAAATCAACATGAAAGGAAAAAACATGCATATAAAACATGACAATTCTTACTCTGTCCATAGTTCCGAACTCAGAAAAATGGTCTTTGCATCTCTTTTTGCGGCACTGACTGCCGCAGGAGCTTACATACAGGTGCCAATACCCCTTTCGCCAGTTCCTGTCACACTGCAGGTTTTCTTTGTCCTTCTTGCAGGGAGCATGTTAAAGAGTAAATGGGGAAGCCTCAGCATGATTGTATATACTCTCCTGGGTGTTGCAGGGCTTCCGGTCTTTTCAGGAGGCAGTTCTGGGTTAGGAGTACTCTTCGGACCCACAGGAGGATATATTTTTGGATTTATCGCAGCTGCCTTCCTCATAGGCAAGCTCGCTGAAAGAGCAGAACGTGCTGAGAAATCTGGAATTGCGGTCAATGCCCTTAATATGAGCGCAGGAATTCTGGTCATATATACCCTGGGAGTTACTCAGTTAATGCTTGTAGCCGAAATAGGACCTGGAGCAGCCCTTACCCTGGGAGTTATCCCCTTCATTCCGGGAGAAATAATAAAAACCGCAGTTGCAGCTTATATTGCTTCAAACTATAAGCTCTGAAACCTGCGACTTAATATATCGCAAAAAATGAGTCACAGGTTTTCATTAATTAATAAATAAGAAGTAGATCCGATTCCGCATGATAAGGCTCGAAAACGTAAGTTACAATTACCCTGATGGAACCCCTGCACTCAGAAATGTATATCTGGCAATAAAAAAAGGGGAGTACCTGGGGATAATAGGCAGAAACGGAAGTGGGAAATCCACTCTTTCTCTCCACCTTAACGGGCTCCTGAGACCCAGGAAAGGAAAGGTCATGGTAAAGGGCATGGATACCGGAGATTATTCAAAACTCCGGGAGATCAGGAAAATCGTTGGCATTGTATTCCAGAATCCTGAGACTCAGTTTATTGGCAGAACCGTAGAGGAAGACCTTGCTTTCGGGCCTGAAAACCTTTGCCTTCCTCCCGCAGAAATACGGAAACGTGTGGAGAGAGCCCTTGCTGAAACAAAACTTGAAAAATACAGGTACCATTCTCCAAAGAACCTGAGCGGCGGGCAGGGACAGTATGTGGCTCTTGCAGGAGTCCTTACCATGGAGCCTGAATGTCTTGTTTTTGATGAAGTAACCTCCATGCTTGATCCTGCTTCCGGAGAAGAGGTCCTTAAGCGCGTAAAAAAGCTGCATGAAAAAGGAAAAACCATAGTATATACCACGCATAATCTTGAAGAACTTCATTCCGCAGACCGAATTATCGTAATGGACAGGGGAAGAATAGTTCTTGAAGGAGAACCCGAAAAAGTACTCTCAGACCCCTATCTTCGTGATCTCGGGCTTACCCCACCTTCCCTTATAGAACTTGCCGAGAACCTGAAACCCCATGGAATAGAAATCCCCTGGGAAAAAACTTCTTCCCCTTCCAGCTTTGCGGAGGAAATATGCCGATTATTCTTGAAAACGTGAGTGTTTTCTATTCCAGGAATACTCCTCTTGAGATTGCAGCCTTAAAAAATGTTAACCTGCGCATAGAAAAAGGGGAATTTGTGGGGATTCTGGGAGAAAAAGGTGCAGGAAAATCCACCCTCATAAAGCTGTTTAACGGCATTTTGCGCCCGGATTCAGGAAAAATAACTGTTAATGGGCTTGACCCGTCCTCAAAGAAGGTTAAAAGCAGGGTAGGAATGGTATTTCAGCAGCCTGCAGACCAGCTCTTTTGCAGGACCGTATATGAGGAAATAGCATTCGGACCGCTGAATTTTGGATATTCAAAGAAAGAAACTGAGGAAAGGGTCTTCGAAGCCCTTGAAGCCGTTTCTCTTGACCGCACAATGCTGTCCAGAGACCCTCTCAGCCTGAGCGGAGGAGAGATGCAGAGAGTTGCCCTTGCAAGCGCCCTTGCCCTCAGGCCGGACTACCTCGTGCTGGACGAACCTATAACAGGGCTTGACCCTTCCGGAAAAAAAGAAATTCTGGATACTCTTAAAAAAATAAAGGAAAAGGGAACAACAGTTATAACCGTGACTCATAACCTCAAAGGGTTTTTCCCGCTGCTCGAAAAGATAGTACTCATTAAGGAAGGCAGGATAAGTTTTCAGGGAAGCAGAAAAGAATATATGGAAACTGAAAATGTTCCTCTTCCCCCGGTAGCTTCAATGATGAGAGAACTCAGGTCCAGAGGAGTTCCGGTAAATCCCGGGGTATTTACTGTTGAGGAAGCCCTTGAAGAGATATTGAGGGTAAAATCAATGATGGAAAAAGAAAAGGCTGAAAAACATCCTGAAAAATAACCGAAAAATAACCTGAAAGATATAACAACAGGAGAGTGAGGAAGGAGCATGCAAGAGCCTGTTTTCAGTTACGTGCCCGGGAAGTCCTTTCTGCATAAGCTTGACCCAAGGACAAAACTTGCATCTGTGATGCTGCTGGGAATTCTGACTTTCAGGACTGAAAGTTTCTTCGGGATAGGGGTGCTCTTCACTTTTTTTATTGCCCTTACTTCATTCTCCGGGCTGCCAGCAAAGGTGTTTTTTCGGGCAGTAAGACCCATGGTTCTGTTCATTATATTCATTTTCCTTGCTCAGTTATTCTTCACCGAAGGGCAGGCTCTGGCTTCTTTCTGGATACTGCACCCTACCCTTGAAGGACTTCTAAACGGAATCAGGCTTTCTGCACGGTTTGTACTTCTCCTGCTTTTCGCCGCCCTTATGACAGCCAGCACTGACCCTTCCGCAATCACCTGTGGAATAGAGAGAATGCTGCGCCCTCTGCCCCTCCGCTGGATAGGTGTTAACTCCTATGAGCTTGCAACAATGATGAACCTCTCAATAGCCTTTCTTCCCCTTCTCTTTGACAGGGTTGAGAGGACAAAAGCTGCCCAGGCTTCAAGGGGCATGTATTTCGGGAAGAATCCTTTCCATTCGGTTCCTGCGCTTGCAATTCCCCTGATAAGAGGCATGGTCAGGGATGCTGAAGAGCTTTCCCTCGCAATGGAGAGCAGAGGATACCAGGGAACTCGCAGAACCTCGATGCATGAGCTTTTTATGCAGAAAAGAGACTGGCTATCCCTTTTATTTCTGGGATTATTTGCAGCCCTTATGCTGAGATTCTAAAATATATCTGAAAAGGTCCTCAATTTGCCTGAAAAGGCATTTTTAAACCTTATTTCTTCAAAGATGCCAGAATAATCGTTTTTTAAAGTATTCTTTTACTCTTTTTCTTCTATTTTATACATCTCATATTACAATCCCGGATCTGAGAAGTTCTTAGAAAGAGATTAATATATGAACAGCTGTTCATATATTCATGCAAGAAAAGTGCGATCGTGTTAACCCTGAGAAGATCGAAGCCCTGCTGCATAAAGTCCCTGATTCCGGGCATATTACCCGGATGTCTGCAGTCTTTCAGGCGCTTCAATCGGATACCCGCCTGAAAATCCTTTTTTTACTCAGGCAGAAAGAGATGTGCGTCTGTGAACTTGAAAAGGCACTTGAAGTCACGCAGTCCGCAGTCTCTCACGGGCTCAGGACCCTCAGGCAGCTTGACCTTGTAAGGGTCAGACGGGAAGGAAAATTTACAGTTTACTATATCGCAGATGAACATGTACGCACACTCATTGAAATGTGCCTTGAACATGTGGAGGAAAAAGCGTGAGTACTGAAATTCTCAGCTCTATCCCTGACCTTGTTTCGGGCGTCCTCCTCTCTTCATGGGAAGTTTTTGTAGAAGCTGCCCCTTACCTGCTTTTCGGATTTGCAGTTGCCGGCATCCTCAACGTTCTTGTACCTGACCAGAAAATTGTGGAATATCTTGGCACGTCAGCAGGAAAAATCCGTTCTGTAATAAATGCCTCTCTGGCAGGGCTTCCCCTTCCCCTTTGCTCATGCGGAGTTGTCCCCGCCGCTATGTCTATAAGAAAAAGAGGGGCAACCCGGGGTGCAACCCTGTCCTTCATGATTTCAACTCCCGAGACCGGAGTGGATTCTATTGCAATTACCTATGCGCTCCTTGACCCCCTGATGACTATTTTTCGTCCGCTTGCAACCATTGCAACCGCAATTCTTGCAGGGCTTGCGGATAACCTGCTGATAGGGGAAGAGACAGAAAAAAGAGGACGCCAAAAGCAGGAGAAAACCGGAAAGAAAGCGGAAATCCTTGCAGTTTCAACCATTATGGGGGCATCAGTAGCCGGAAATAAATGCAGTTCTCCTTCATGCAACTGCAGTACAGATGGAATAACAGTACCAGGAAAAGAGGAATGTCCTGCCCTGAATACGTTGCCCTCAAAAACCAGAACTCTGGAGTTAAGGTCTGAACCTGCAGGAGAGACCCGGCCTCTCAAACTTTCGCCTGCAATGTATGTGCCTGAAAATAAAACCTCTTCATGCGGCTGCGGGCACTGCGGCGAGGAAAAAAACAAACCATTCCCTGAAAAAAGGGTTAAAAAGTCCGTAAAAGAAAAGTTTCTGGAAGGCATGAAATATACCTTCATAGAACTTCCGGGAGAGATTTCAAAATGGATGCTGATAGGGATTTTGCTTGCAGGGATAATTTCCTATGCTGTTCCCGAAACCCTTATCCAGGAGTACCTTGGAGGAGGGCTCAGGTCAATGCTGGTCATGCTCTTAGTAGGAATTCCGCTTTACATCTGCGCTACTGCTTCTACCCCCCTTGCCTCAAGCCTTGTGGCCAAAGGAATGAGTCCGGGGACAGCTTTTGTTTTCCTTCTTGCAGGTCCAGCAACCAATGCGGCAACCATAACAATGGTCGCCAGGTTTCTTGGAAAGCGTTCCGCAGCTCTTTACGTGGGGGTAATTTCCCTGTGCGCACTTGGGGCAGGAATTCTTCTCGACTGGATTTACTTTAAGCTGGGAATAAGCGCGACTGCAACTCTTGGAAGCGCAGAAGAACTGCTTCCCGAAAGCATTAAAGCAGGTTTTGCGATCCTCCTGCTTCCTCTGATGCTGTACGGAATTGTCCGCGGAGATCAGAAGTGCGGCTGCACTGAATGCCACTGAAGAGAGGTGAGAATGTACAAAAATAATGAGAAAGTACAGAAGAGTATCCAGAGAAAATAAATCTGCAGAAAGGGAATAATCAATATGCAGGAAAGTCCAGACATCCACGAAAAAAAGGAAACAGAGAAAAGCGTTTCTGAAGCTCTCATGGAACATGAAACTGCCTCCAGAGGAGACTCAGGAGCAGAATCTGAGGGAGAAACTGAAGAAAAAAACAGAGAGGTAACGGGAGAGAAACCAGAAGAAGAGACCGGAGAAAAGGAAGGAGAAGAAAAAAAGACTACCTACACCATGGAGAGGCGCCTGACGAAGAGCAGGACCAACCGCATGATCTTTGGGGTCTGCGGTGGGCTGGGAGAATATTTAGAGATAGACCCTACTCTAGTAAGGCTTGCCTTTGTGTTTCTTACCCTGGCAAATGGAATCGGACTGATCATTTACATTGTTCTGGCCATAATTATGCCCTCAGAAGAGGATATCTCGATGCCGCCGAATGCCCGGGGCAGAAGTCCGCAGAGCACATGGGAAAGCCCGGAGATGACAGGAGAAAGTTTAAAGAAATCTGACCGCAACCGGCTTCTTGGTGCAATTTTACTCATTGTGGGCGTCTACCTCCTGCTCGACACGTTGAGCATATTCAGGAATTTCTGGTGGCTCGATGAACTATTCCTGCCAGTAATCCTTATCCTTGGAGGAGCCTGGCTGCTGCTTAAGCACCGGAAGTGAGATTTTTCGGAGGCATTTTCCGGGAATTTCTCCCCGCCCCCTCCATAAGTCGTTTTTGCAGATTCTCAATGCTGTAATATTTATAAAATTCGTTTTCCCGATTTTTCTTTATATAAAATTAATTTCTCCGGGCGGTTTTCTACTCGGACCCCCTCCCAGAGGAACGAACGTTATACACTGGGTACTTCAAATACGACTTCAAATGAGGTGTCAAAAAAGATTCTGAGAGAAATCGAGCATCAAAGCGAAAAAACAGGAAAACAATTGAAGGAAGAATCAGAAAAAACAATCAGAAAGGAAATTAAGCGGGCTCGAAGGGATTTGAACCCCCGACGTCTGGGTTAGAAGCCCAGCGCTATATCCTGGCTAAGCCACGAGCCCTGGTTGTTAATTCTACTGCGGAATACGAAATGCGCCTTCTAAGATAAAAGCCTTTTGTATGAACATGTAAATTGGGGTCATATTAAATCTTAAAATATTTATGTGGAAGCGGAATTGTAATATATATTCAGGATATACCCACTTCACTTGGAGCGTTTCTTTAAGACTTCCAGTATGGCGACTCTCTCAAAGCTCTGAGTTCTTTTAAGACCTTTGCACAGAGCTTACATACTGCTAAGAATGAAAAATTAATTGGGCTTTGGCCTGTAGATGAAAGATTGCACTGGATCGAAAGTTCCAGTTTTAGCCTCTATGGGCAATAAAAACCGAAAAGGATGATTTGCAAATGAGTGATTTACTGATTTATTTGGACGGGAAATTTGTCCCGAAGTCCGAAGCCAAAGTTTCGGTCTATGATCACGGCTTCCTCTATGGAGACGGTGTGTTCGAAGGCATAAGGGCATATAATGGGCGTGTTTTCAAGTTAAAGGAGCACGTTGACAGGCTTTATGACTCAGCAAAAGCAATTGCAATGGACATCCCCGTTACAAGAGAGGAGATGACCGAGATAATCCTTGAGACCCTCAGGAAAAATAACCTCAAAGATGCTTACATCCGCCCTATCGTCTCAAGAGGAGTAGGAGACCTCGGGCTTGACCCCCGCAAATGTGAAAAACCAAGCGTTGTTGTTATCGCCCAGGGCTGGGGAGCTATGTACGGCAATCTTTACGAGATCGGGCTCACAGGAGTCAGTGTCTGTGTCCGCAGAAATGCACCTGATGCCCTGTCCCCCAACATCAAGTCCCTGAACTACCTGAATAACATCCTGGCAAAGATCGAAGCCAATGAGAAAGGAGGAGATGAAGCTATCTTCCTTGACCAGAACGGCTTTGTGTGCGAAGGTTCTGGAGACAATATCTTTATCGTCAAAAATGATAAGGTCTTTACACCCCACACGATCAGCAACCTGAAAGGAATCACAAGGGCTACAGCCATCGAACTCCTTGAAGAGATGGGATACAAGGTTATCGAAGCAAACCTCGGCCTCTTTGACCTCTACACCGCAGACGAAATCTTTGTTACCGGAACTGCAGCCGAGTCTGCCCCTGTTACCAGACTCGATGGAAGAATCATAGGTACAGGCAAACCCGGACCCCTGACAATGAAAATGGTCGAAGCCTTTGACAAAATAACTAAGAGCACGGGAACCCCCATTTATAAATAAAAAACTGGCTCAATAAAAGAGCCTGACCCGGAAGATAAAAACAAAAAATGCGGGACTTTCCCGCCAGAAACCTTTTTTCCAATCAGAATCTTTTCTGGTCAGCTCTTTTAACTGATACTCTTTTTAGTTGAGACTTTTTTAATTAAGGCAGATATTTTCGAAATTCTGAGCCAGCCTTTTAAATAGAAACCGCATATTTTTCCAGCGGATTTCAGTACATTCAGGCTATGAGAATATTTACGGGTATAAGAACGGATTGATATATACCGGGAAACGCTATTAAAGGAAAAAATAATCTGGAAACCGATAAGACTAAGGGTTTGATGCTGATGAAACGTAAAGAATTTCGGGAACTTATATCTGTAGAAGCTGCGCGAAAAATACTGAACAGCCTTGAGGTTTTTCCGGTAAAGGAAAATATTGACCTTGAAAACTCCTATGGAAAAACCCTTTCAGAAGATATAATCACCGAAATTAATGTCCCTCCCTTCTCAAGAGCAACTATGGACGGTTATGCTGTCAGGGCAGAAGATACCTATACCGGCAGTGAAAACGAGCCTGTAAAGCTTAAACTCCTTGGAAATATTCCGGCGGGGTCGGATGCAAAATTCAAGGTTTCGGCAGGGGAAGCCGTGGAAATTGCGACAGGAGCCCCAATTCCCGAAGGGGCTGATGCTGTGGTAATGGTCGAGTATACGTCTGAAGAAAACGGAACAGTATCCGTATTCATACCTGTAAGCATGGGGGAAAACATCATGAAAGCAGGCTCCGATATTCAGAAGGGGGAAAGGGTACTGCGCAGGGGGAGGAAGATTGGTACAAGAGAAATCGGAGTTCTGGCTTCAATAGGCAAAAAAGAAGTTCCTGTACTCAGGCTACCGGTAGGGATTATTTCTACCGGAGATGAGCTTGTCATTCCTGGAGAAAATCTGATTCAAGGGAAGGTGTATGATGCAAACTCCTATACATTGTATGCAGGAATTAAGGAATGCGGAGCTCTCCCTATCCATTACGGGATTGTGAAGGATGATGAGAGTGTTATGAGAAAAGCACTCGAAACTGCAGTTTCTGAGTGCGCCCTGATCCTGACTTCAGGGAGTACATCCTCCGGAGCAGGAGATGTGATGTACAGGTTAATAGACGAAATGGGAAAGACCCTTGCCCACGGGGTCAATATAAAACCCGGAAAACCTGTAGTTATCGGCATCATAAAAGGCGTCCCGATTATAGGGCTTCCGGGTAATCCCACGTCTGCTTTGATGATCTTCAATGAATTTGTGGCTCCTCTGCTCAGGAAATCTCTTGGAGCAGAGGCAGGAGCCAGAAAAAAGGAAAAAGGAATTATGGGTACATACCTGCGTTCAGAGGGCAGACAGCAGCTTCTTCCAGTAGGAATGATAAGGGGAAGAATTTACCCTGCAGACAGGGGTTCTGGCGCCATAACCTCCCTTTCCCTGGCAGATGGTTTTATAGAAATCCCGTCGAAAACAGAGTTTATAGAAGAAGGGACGCCGGTGGAAGTGACGCTTTTCGGAGAGGTTGAAAAACCGGACCTTTTGATTGCAGGCGGATTCTGTCCCGGGCTTGACGTTCTGGAAGACCTTAGCGGGCTTCGGTTCAGGACACTTTACACAGGTTCAAGCGGAGGTTTCAGTGCAATTGCTGCAAAGACGGCTGACATTGCAGGCGTGAATATGCCCTCAAAAACAAAAGGGCAGGCAGGGACTCTGTACAATATCCCGACAATTGAGAGTATGGGGCTTTCAGGTGCCGTACTTGTAAAGGGGTACAGGAGGGAAGCAGGGCTGCTCGTCAGGCAGGAAAGCCTGATTACAGGACTTGAAGAGCTGCCGGGTAAGCGTTTAATAAACAGGAACAGGGGTTCAGGGACAAGGGCGCTCCTTGAGATGAAAATAGAGGAACTGACAGCAGAGAAGGGAATAAATAAAAAAGAGTTTATAGGCTCGATAGCGGGATACTCTTCCGGAGCGAAATCCGAAGTTGCAGTCTGCGAAGCCGTTCTTTCAGGGAAAGCTGATGCAGGAGTGGGGTTAAAGAGCTGTGCGGAAAAGAATAGAGGCCTGAAATTCATAAAAATTGCCGAAGAAGAATATGACTTCCTGATTAGAAAAGAAGTTCTCGACACCCCTGAAGTCAATAAGTTCCTTCAAACACTTGGCTCTGCAGAATTTGCCTCAAAGCTTCCTGCAGGACTTCATGTATATGAGAGAACAGGAGAGATTATTTATATTGGATAAAGGCGCCTGTTGCCTATAATCCTCGATAACTACCAGTCAATAAGGTTTAAATATTATTATACTTATTCAGTGATATTAATATAGAATTTACTTTAGAATTCCTGGATCAATTAATGAAAATCATTCATAGCAGCAAATTATTAATGAATAATTTTATCAATGAAACCATTCAGGGCAATAAAAGTATTCCATAGGTATATATATTTCATCCAACTATTCAGGATAAAATATCCATATAAAGGATCTGTTTTGGATCAAAAAAGGTTTGTAGAGACCGTTTGGATGCGGTTTCTTTTTCACGAAATACAAAACCACTAAAGATCATTTCTTCAGTCCCGAAATCGGCAGGTTCCAGATGAGCAGTATACAGGAGCAAATACAGGAAGTAGAAGAAGAAATCCGAAAGACCCAGTACAATAAGGCAACTTCTCACCACATAGGCAGGCTGAAAGCCAAGATCGCCCGCATGAGGGATGAAATTGAGAAGAAAGCTTCTTCAAAGGGTGGAGGAGAAGGTTACTCGGTCAAGAAATCGGGAGACGGTACCGTAACTCTAGTTGGCTTCCCGTCCGTAGGGAAATCCACGCTTCTGAACAAAGTCACGGGTGCGAAATCAGAAGTAGGAGCATACGAGTTTACCACGCTTACAGTTGTACCCGGGGTACTTGAACACAAAGGTGCAACAATACAGTTCCTTGATGTGCCCGGACTTGTAAAAGGCGCATCTTCAGGGCGCGGGCGCGGGAAGGAAGTTATATCGGTCATCCGTAACTCCGATATGGTCATCTTTTTGCTTGACGTTTTCCAGCCAAAACATTATGAAGTGCTTATGGATGAACTTTACCAGGCAGGGATCCGCGTGGATGAAGTACCTCCTGACGTCAGCATTAAAAGGAAAGACAGGGGTGGAATTGAGATCAACTCAACCATCGACCTCGACCTGGATGACGATACCATCAAAGCCGTGCTGGACGAATACAAAATCCACAATGCCCATGTCCTTATAAGGGAAAACATCACTGTAGACCAGCTTATCGATGTAGTTCTGGGCAACCGGAGTTATGTACGCTCTTTGATAGCAGTCAACAAAGTGGACCTTGCTTATCCTCAGCTGATAGAAGAATGCCGGAAAATGTATCCAGACGCGATTTTTATCTCAGCTCATGAAGGCATTAACATAGAAACTCTCAAAGATGCCATTTATGACCGCCTGGGCTTTATCCGGGTCTACCTGAAACCTCAGGGACAGCCCGCAGACATGGAAGAACCTCTTATAGTCATGAGCGGAACAAATGTGGGTCAGATTTGCGACCGCCTGCACCGTGATTTCCGCAGGAAGTTCCGCTATGCCCAGATCTGGGGCTCGTCTGCAAAACACCCTGGGCAGAGGGTGGGACTCGAACATGTTATGGAAGATGAAGATATCCTTACGATAATCATCCAGAAGTAAAATTACTGAAAAATAAAAGAAAAAGGAAAGCGAAAGGAAAAAAATCAGTCTTTCGCATCCATTATTTTATTCAAGTTTTTTCTGAATACAAGTAAATGCCTGACCATTTACGGATCAGACTTTATTTAGATTTAACAATTTTCCAAACCCATTCATTAATCCAGCTTATTTTCAAATCAAACCTTTTTCTTAACCGATCATTTTGAATATATACTCTCAGAGAGCCTGTATTGTTTCAGAGTTTCTGGAGAAAACGTTTCTCTTCCGTTCATTCTCGGATTCCATGGAGCTTTTAGCCTCAACTTCCTCCTCGAATTCCGCAGCACATTCAGCCGGACTTTTCCTTGTGGATTGTTCAGGGACTTTTCTTTGATGTACAACTTTCCCGCCTATTCCGATACTATACCTTCTCTTTGCAGCTCCAATAATTGCTGCAAGCATACCGGAATAAGAGATGTTTGAATAAGCTGCCATCTTGGCAAGGTGCCCGTCCCAGCACCATCCCGGATTAGGGTTTACTTCAAGCAATCTCGGCCTGCCTTCGGCGTCAAGTCTCCAGTCAAAGCGAGCATAGTCGCGGCATCCCAGCCTTGTAAAGAGAGAAAGGCAGCTTCTCACAACTTCTTTCTCTGTCTTTTCAGGGAGCCCCGCAGGTACGGATTTAATCTTCCAGTATGGAGAATCAGGGAGCCATTTAGCCTCATACCCGCAGATTCTGGGAAGTTCCTCGGGAACTTCAGAGTAATCTTCTTCTGTGATAGGAAGCACAGTACAGGCAGGTGGGTTTCCGATTATGCCGACGCTGATATCTTTACCAGGGAGGAATTCCTCCAGCAGGAATGGCTTATCAGATCCTATTTTTCCCCACGTTTCTTTCATAATCGCTAACAATTCTTCCTTGCTATGAACTATGCTTTTCTGTGTGATCCCGAAACTTGAATCCCCTGAATTGGGTTTTAAGATCAAAGGGAAAGAGAGAGTAAGCTTCGAAATATCGAAATCTTCTGTAATGAGAATTCCCTTTGCTACAGGAATCCCCATTTCACGAGCTACTCCCCTCACAAGAGATTTATCATAGCAATAGGCAAGGCACTGGGGACCTGCCCCTGTGTAAGGGATGTTAAGCTGTTCGAGCATTGCAGGAATATGTAACTCTTTTGTAGGATCGTTGTAAAAACCTTCATCACAGAGATTGAGTACAAGATCGATTTTTCCTGCCTTCTTTTTAAGGTCATCGAAGAGTGTTTCGTGCCTGTCAAGGAAAGTGAATTTCATATAAGGAATTTCGGCAAGAGCCTTCTTCATCCTGTTAACAGTCTCGAAATCATCATCGTCAAATACACAGGCAGGTTTGACCTGATCTTCTTTTCTCGGATCTCCAAGAACAACTGCAACGTTAAGTGGTTTTTTACCCTCAGCGTTAGGATAAGATGTAGACAGCCAGGCTTTCTCAACCGTAGCTGAAAGCAGGATCCTCTGTTCCATCATTCCTGCATCCTGAGTACCACTTGATACAGGACTGAAAGTTGTGTGGAAAGTAGGGCTGCTAAAGCCTGATGCTGTAAGCAGGTCAAAAAGACTTTCTCTGTTGTACAGCCTTTCAGCGTAAAACTGGTCTGCAATTATTCCTCTGTCAATACGGCATATGACCTCCCTGCAGATCAGACGTTCACTATCGGATGAAAGGGCTCTTTCCCTGCATACAAAATATTTCCTGTCCAGCCATTCCCATGATCTTGGCTGGAAATTCTTTTTTAGATAATCCCCATCTGAGGCGTCAATATAGACCCTCCCCCCCGGTTTCAGTACTCTAAAAACTTCTTCAAGCACTTTTCGGTCCTGAAGAGTAGAATCAAAGTATCCGAAACTGTTTCCGAGAATGGTAACTACAGAGAAAGTGTCAGATGGATAAGGCAGTTTTCTTGCATCCCCTTCCCTGAACCTGACCTGCAGGTTTTCCTTCTGAGCTCTTGTTCTTGCTTTTCGGATGAGGTACTGGGATCTGTCATAGCCTTCAACATTTGAAAATCCTCTCCTTGCTAATTCCAGGACATGTCTGCCCTGTCCGCAGCAAAGGTCAAGAACAGAATCTTCAGGATCAAGTCCAAGTATAGAGATAATGAGATCTGTCTCCTTCTTTGTAACTTCCATATCATCCAGAAGATCGGCATCAGTCTTGAGATAGAGAGAATTAAAAAGAGTCTGCCACCAGTCGGACCTGACATGAGTTTCAAGGTCCTCAACAGGTCCGAAGGTTTTCGTCTGTACGGTACCTTTAGCGCGTTTGCGCCTGGTATTTGAATCGGTAGTATTCTGGGTCATGATTTGATATCTTCCCGAAAAAAATGTATGTGCTCTCAGTATATCAAGTTTATCAGAGGGTTAGGATGTATTTATATACTTGAGGGCTGATCAGAAAAATCTGCAAAAGGATCAATAAGGATTAAAACGGCATTTCAAGTAAAAATGGATCTCCTAACCTGGATTAGGGAAAAATCCTTGCTTTTAAGTTTTAGAGGAATATAAAGTAAATTATAGCATCTAAAAACGAAATTAAAAAGCCTATTCGAGCGAATTCTATAAAAGAGAATGTTTCGCCTTCTTTTTCAGCATTTTGGAGGATAATAACGTTGCTTGCAGCTCCAAGAATCAAAAGATTCCCCGCAATTGTACTACCCGCAGCAAGAGCCATCAACTGAGCCTTAGAAACTCCACTTCCCATCGCAGGCAGGTAGAGCGCAACAAAGGGAACATTAGAAATAAGCTGACTGAGTCCTATGCTGAGAGCCAGGATAGTAGAAACCGAGCCTAACTGCGGAGACATCCTGCCGATGAGTTCCTGGCAGGTCCCGGAAAGCCAGACACTTTCCATCAGCACGAACATAGAAACAAAGAATACCAGAGTTGTCCAGTCAATGTTCTTTACAACTTCAGTTCTCCTTTTACTCAGCAATATGGGAGAAGCCGAGAGCAGGGCGATCCAGCTCAAACTGAAATCCCATGCAGGCAAAAACTCCACAAGAAGGATCTTGCACGTGATAAGGGTCAGCAGAAGAAAAAGAGCCTTCTTTGAGATTTCTGCAAGTTCCGGATCAGAAATAACCTCTTCAGAGTGGATCAGGGCAGGCTTTCCGAATTCCCGATTGAAAAAGAGCCTGAGAACGGCATAAGCAAGTACAAGATTTATAATAGTTGGCAGAGCCAGGGAGCTTAAAAATGCCACAAATGGGGAGTCAAGGTTTCCATCAATTGCGATCAGGAGGTTCTGAGGGTTCCCTATAGGGCTCATGACGCTGCCTGTGGTTATTCCAAAAGCCAGGGCAAAAAGCATGAGTTTGGGAGATACCCCGTATTTTCGGGAAAAGCGCAGAACCAGCGGAGTGCCCATAATAGCAAGTGTGTCATTCATAAGGACTGCTGAGAGAAGCCCTGTAGAAAAAATTACAAGCAAAACAAGCTGGTCCGTATTTTTTGCCCTTGAAACTATCCGGCTTCCAAGACAGGCAAGATACCCACTCCTGTTAAGTGCTTCACCGACGCAAAAAGCCCCGAAAAGAAAAAGGAGCACGTCCATGTTTATTGCCTTGAGAGCTTCCTCAGGGGAAATTTCCCCAAGCAGCAGCACAGACAGAGCTCCAAGGGTCATAACCTGCCAGATCTGCAGCCTCAAAGACCCTACCTGCCTGAGAGCAGTAAGTAAGAGGACACAAAAGAGGACAATTACCGAGAGGTCAGGCGAAGATATAAAAGAGGATACCAGAGACTCTGCTGCCATAAATCCCGCAAGCCTGCTAAAATAAATTTCGAGCGTCTATTAATATAAACTTTGAGAGTGATATATTTACAAGTATAAAACTCCTGCGCCTGAAAGACAGCTGCAGGAAGGAAGAGAACACCTATATTTCAATCTGCCCGGAAGCGGATGTTATATGCAGAGGAGAAAGTATTGAAGAAGCAATTACAATCCTGAAAAAAAGGTTGAAATGTTCCTGAGAGAAGAACTGCCTCAGGGATTTCGAAAAAAGAAAAGAATCCTGATTTACAGGGTTGAACTATATTTTACTCGATTGTTTCTATTTTCTCTTTCTTGACAAAGGGTTTACTGATTTTATCTGGCATCCATTCAGGCTTGTTTTTTGGGGCTGCGACAAGTTGCTTCCATGCCTTAAAGACATGAACTTTCTTTGTCCCGCGTTCTCTGAGCCGGATAATATCTGGTTTGGATTTGGTTCCTTTTCCGCGGTTTGCAGCTTTTAAAGCAGCCTGCCGGGGCTGTTTACCAGTGAATACTCCGTGCTCGTTGCCATCTGCATCTCTCAGAACAAAATTTCGTGTGTCAGACATAAGGGTCTCTCTCAAAGTATATTATTAGAGAGTGATTAAGTTAAAAGTATATATAATTTTCTTATAATGTTGTCAATAGTCATTGCTTTCTTTTATACATGTTCCCTGAAGATCCTGAGAGATTAAAACCCTCAGAATATGAAAAATTTGATTATACGATAGTCCTGAAGTTAACATGCATTTTTGAAGCAAAATGAGCATTTAACTCATACATTTGTAAGAATTCAGGACGTTTTATCTATCAAAAATTATATTGACCATTCTGGTTCTATAAAACGGCGTGTTCAACGGGATTTCACAGCCTGTCTTATCATATTTAACCAGATAAGAAATTCCAAAACATTCCGGGCTAAACCAGCGAGAATAAAAAGATTGAAATTTTAAATAAGAACAGGATCAAAGTTCTTATCTATATCTGGAAGCCGGTGAAATATAAACCTGCAATGAAAAAATAACTTCTATGAAATAGTTACTGCGAAATATTTAACATGAGCGTTGAAGTATTACAAGCCATGACAGAGATGTTTACGTTTACTGCTGTGGTAAAAAAGGAAGGGGACTGGTATGTATCTTCATGCCTGGAGCTGGACATATCGAGCCAGGGAGAAACAATTGAAGATGCAGTCTCTAACCTGAAGAAAGAAGTTGAACTCTATATAGAAAGAGGAGGGCTCGCCCTTCCGATCAAGCGCCCATTTTTGACTACATTTAAAGTATTAGGAAAAGGGTCGTGAGAGAAAAAAACCTCCGTGAAGAAAATATTGTAAGAAAAAGCCCGGAGACACTGCATTACCGCGTCCCCCAACGCAGCCTCTTCAAATTTTATGCCCCCCCAAGCATGGTGATTTGACGAGGATATCAGCTGTCTCCAGGCGGTTTTTGGTGGTAGATTATGTTGGTTTACCCCATCTCGCTTCCCAATTGCAATATATAGTAATAATGTAAATTATTTTAAATTAATTATGCAAAAAATTGCTCTATAGCAAATTATATTATTAAACTGAAAGTTTCAAAGCAAATATAAATTATACCAATATTATAATTTTCAACAAAAAAATATAATCAAGTCCCTGCAAAATCAAACAATAAGAAAGGGAGAAACAGAAGGGGAGAACCTCGAAAATTAGTATAAAATATCCACAATATGGATAAAAACAGCAATGCTGATAATAAATTAATTACAGAAAACAGAAAGAGCTATAGAAAAGCGCCTGATGCAAGAAGAAGCCCGGAGTCATCCTTATCCTTTACTGCGTCCCCCAACACAGCCGCACTGAAAAATGTTCCCATCAAACATATTTCAGAGCAGGAACAGGGAACTCCGGGCAATTCTTTCACAATCCGCTAACACTTCGCTATTCGGTCATACCTATCTCTGCCAACTCCATCAGATACTAAGAATGTAAAATACTTTAAATTAATTATACAAAAAATTTTTTTGATACGAAAAATATTATCATTTGAAAAGTTTCAAAGCCATTATAAAACTGGATATAAAAATTAATATCTCACCTGAAAATCTCGCAAAAAAATTCCGGGATGGCACAAAAATTAAGTACATGAATTAAACTATAAGTAAAAGCTTTCATGCGCAGTCCTGTAGGGTAGTGGTCAATCCTTCGGGCCTTTGGAGCCCGGGACAGCGGTTCGAATCCGCTCAGGACTATAATAACTATTTTAAGCTCTACTTTATAATGTCGAGGGTCAATTTGTATTTAATTGATATTAAATACACATAATTAGATATCTACTTTTATGGGTAAAAGAGGTCCAAAACAACAGTTTAATGACGTTGCCTGTCCTAACAAAGACTGCAAGCTCTACGGTCTTACTGGTCAGGGCAATGTTATTGGAAATGGTACTTACATCAGCCGTGGCGAAAAAACAAGAAGATATCTTTGCCGTGAATGCGGTAAAGCATTTTGCGACCACACAGACACTTTTTTTCATGATCTCCGCAAAGATGAGAAAACAATCGAATCAGCTCTGAAAATGTCTATGAAAGGGATGAGCATTCAAGCCATTGCCGATGTTTTAGAGGTACAACCTGCCAGTGTAAAGCGCTGGTTATCCCGTGCAACTGAACAATGCGCTAAAGAATGAGGCTCTTTACAGAGGGACTGAAATTTTATAAAGAAGCTCTTTTAAAACAATTTGGAATTATGAAGGAGTCCCCCAATACTGGCAAAAGAGAAAACTATTTGGAGAAGGAATTGAACAAAGCGAAATAGGGATTGAGTGCAAAAATACGCCAGCAAGAGAAGCAGGGATTACAGAGTCAAAATGGACTTTAAAGGAACTACTGAAGTTTAGGTGATTCAAGACATCAATCGGATAAAGAGGGGCATCATTTTCTCAGGGGCTCTAATTTTTATGTTAGTCACATATAAATACAGGTACATACAATTTTAATATTGGATATTTTATATTTTTTCTCGTTATAAATCCTAAACAAATTGAGCAAAAAGGGAGTGATATCTATGGCAGTAAGAAATCCAGTAGATTTGATCGCTCTTATACTTGTTATAGTGGGCGGATTAAACTGGGGTCTCGTAGGACTCGTTGATTTTAACCTTGTAACTGCTATATTTGGCGAAGGAAGTGTTCTATCGAGAATTATCTACATACTTGTCGGGATTGCAGCGCTTTATATGATCTATTTCACTGTAAGAGCTGAAACATATCAAACCCACGAGGCCGCAGTACATCACTAAGCAAAAAAAGAGTGAAAAGCTCCTTTCCGGTTTAATACTGTGAAAGGGGCCTTAACCAGCGGTAATTTTTTCAGAAGCTGGATATAAAATTAATTTGAGGTTATTTTTTTAGGGATTTACTTTTATAACTTATTCCTTTTCAATTCTCTTTTAGAGTTTTCAATTCCAAAAGCACCTTTTCAGCGTGTCCTGCAGCTTTAACGTTACTCCACACTTTCGTAATTTTGCCCTCCGGATTGATAAGGAAAGTTGTTCGGACAGCGCTTATAACATCCTTCCCCCTGAAGTGTTTGGGGTGCATGACATCATACTTTTCGTGAATTTCCGCTTTCTCGTCAGAAAGAAGTTTTATTTTAAGCTCTTTCTTTTCTATGAACTTTTTATGAGATTCTTCGCTATCCCTGCTGACTCCCAGAATTACTGCATTTTCGGCTTCGAAATCTTTTCTCAGGCAGCTGAAGTTCTTGGCTTCCAGGCTGCAGCCCGGAGTGTTGTCCCTTGGATAAAAGAACAGGACTACCCATTTCCCTCTAAGGTCTTCAAGGCATGTTTGATTTCCTTCCTGGTCCGGAAGGCAAAAGTCTGGTGCAACCTGCCCTGATTCAAGTGATGTTTTTGCCATATTTTTTCCTCCTGGTAAGCCCGTACCGCATTATACACGGCTTTTAAGTGAATATTTTAAAGTTATATCACTTAATTCTATCATAATAATTATATTTTTTAAGTAGTCCCCCGGGTTAATTCTGTCTCTGTTTGTTCATATCTCGTGTTTTATTTCTCCTTTTCCTCTCTGAACTCATCCTTTCCTTTTCCAGGGCAGAAATGCCGCTTCAAACGCAAAAATCAGCCCTATTAACAGGCCTGCCCAGAGCAAAAGTCCTGCAAGCCCCAGGATTAAGAAATAAAGCCTTTTTCGTGTTGAACTTTTGCCATATCCTTCATCCTTAAGGCTCAAAATAAGGGCTATAACTCCAAGCCCTATACCGGCAAGAGCCAGAAAGACGGTAATGATAACTTCGGGAGAATTCGCGCTTCTGCTCATTGAATAAAACATCTGGAATATCAAAGACAGTCCTGTACCCAGGAAAAAAATGCCTGCAAAAGTCCCTGCCCAGCGTGCAGGATTGAATCCGATTGCTGCTTCCTTTTTAAGTAAAATTCCGAGAATCCCGGCTGCGAGAGTTATTCCAAGCGGAAGGAATATGAAAGACAGACTCTGCCCTTCCCAGCGGTAGGTCCTTATCTGGTTCAGGGGGATTGAAAGCCATTCTATAAGGGAAAATTTTTCTCTGTACCCGATAACTACTCCATAATTGCCTTCTCCCTCAACAGAACTTACACCTGCATAGTATGTGCCGCTTTCAGGAGCCTGGATATCTACTCTGGCAAGGGAATAGAAGGCGCCTGGAGTAAATCCTTCGTATCTGGCACTCTCAGTCCTTTTTCCTGGAAATATTTTTGCTCCATAGCCTTCAGGTACTTCTGCGATTTCAGGAACTTCTCCTTCGTCAGAAAGCCCGGGTCCCATAAGAATCAGGTCTGGAGTAAAGAATTCAGCTTCTATCATGATCACGTCAGGATCGTAAATCCGGTCCTCTTTTCCTGCAGGGACGATCAGTCCCAGTACAATTCTCTCTCCTTCCTCTACATCAAAACTGTAATACTGAATATCTTCTCCTGAAAGCTGCCCGTAAATAACTCTGGATTTTGCAGGATCTTCAATACGAGTCGCTGTTTCAGTAGTTTTGCCTCCTCTCTCAAAAACCGGAACATGAGCAAACGCAGGAGTAATTAAGAAGTACATCACTGTCGATAAAGTAAGAAATGCGAAGAAATATCTTGATTTCAGCATTTTCATAGACTATATCTTAACGTGCTGCCGGTAAATAGGTATCAGAATCTGGAATCAGAAACAAAGCCTAGAACTTAAGTTTAGGCTTAAAACTCGTTTAGGGTTTAAATGAGTAAATTCCCTGCCGAAAGCCCTATGTGAGATGCCTTTAAAGTTCATCTTATGCGAATCTGGGATATTCCTCCTGAGAAAATGTGCAGGCAGCACCTTCTCGGAGAACACCGTGAATTACATGCTTTATGGTCCATAATAACCAATAACAAAAAGGCCTATGCCCACCACCCTGAGACCCTGCGCTGGAAGGGAAAGCTAAAAGCTCTTTATCTGCGGCATGAAGCCCTTGTCAGAGAAATGACTGAAAGGGGATATAAACACCATACTCCGCTTGCCCCTGATCTTGCGACAGGAAAGGACGTGCAGGACGAGTATGTGAATACCTGTGAGGAACAGGTCCAGATCCTGAAAGAAAGAGGATGTGAGTGCAGGGTTTGACTTTAGATAATTCAGATAACAGAGGTTTATCCGAGAGATCCGGCATCGATTTGTTTTTTCTTAGAGGTAAAACTGTTTGAAGCCAAAATCTTTTTTACTTTTTCTCACCCAAAACGTCTCATAACCTGAAGGCTAATTAATATTTATAAATAACAGGTTTTTATTAGTTAAACTTCAACCGGGGTGTTTGTACTGGACAGCTCAAAAACTTACTTTAATCCGGAAATCGAGACCATGGACAGGGGAGAACTCGATGCCCTCATCGAGGAGAGAGTGCGGTATACGGTGAAATACGCTGCTGAAAACTCTCCTTTTTACAGGAAATGGTTTGAAAAACATGGAGTAAATCCGGGAGATATAAAAGCTCACGAAGATCTCCTCGAACTTCCGATCGTCTCAGGAAAAACAATCCGGGAAAACCAGCCGCCTGAAACAAAGGAATTCATGTTCAGAAGTGTGGGCTGGGAAGATGTTTTTACTATTCATGAGACCAGCGGCACGAGCGGGACCCCAAAGAGTTTTTTCCTAACCTGGGAGGATTGGGAGCGTTACGCGGAAAAATACGCCCGGATTTTCAGGTCTCAGGGCTTCGGGCAGGGAGACAGAGTAGTTGTCTGCGCTTCTTACGGCATGAATGTGGGCGCAAATACCATGACCCTTGCTGCCAGGCAGCTGGGCATGAGCATTATCCCTGAGGGCAAATGCACTTTCCCCCTGCGCGTTATTGAAACCTACAGGCCTACAGGCATAGTCGGCAGCGTATTCAAGCTCCTGAACCTCGCCCGCAGGATGCAGGCTGAGGGCATTGACCCCAGGACATCGGGAGTAAACAAACTTGTTGTGGGAGGAGAATCTTTTGCTGAAGAGTCGAGAAACTATCTCTCTGATGTATGGGGCTGCCCTGTGTACAATACCTACGGGAGCACGGAAGGGACCATGTGCGGAGAGTGCAGTGAAATCTCAGGGCTGCACGTTCCGGAAGATTTTGTTCATCTCGACGTTTATGATCCTCATTTAAAAGAATTCGTTCCTGAAGGGGAATGCGGCAGAGTTGTCCTGAGCACTCTTCTACCTGTCGGAGCAAAAGCAGGAAACCTCCTTTTAAATTACGATACCGAAGATACAACTGTTGTTCTTACACGCAAAAAATGCGCCTGCGGAAGGACCCATATGAAAATCCTCACTCCGCAGAGAGAAGCCGAAACAGTCTGGGTCGAAGGAACACCTTTTAACCGCGTGGATGTGGAAAGAGGGGTCTTCCAGGATGGAAATATGGACTACCTTACCGGAGAATATGAGGCTTCTCTCTACGGCACGGAAGATGAGGGAGAAACCGTACTCAGGGTCAGCATGGAATGCAAAAACCCTGATATCTGTGACAGGAGACTTATACAGGAAAACTTTGTCCGCTCTTTCCTTAAATATAAGCCTCCCCTTTCCAGGGCTTATGAAGACGGCAGTTTCAAGATTCTTTTCAATTTCACGGGTCCAGGAGACCTTGAGCTGTACAAAATTAAAGGAAGGCCTAAAAGGCTTGTAGACAGAAGGTAATTCTTGAGTGTGTGCCTCAAGTTTTATTTTATTTTGTTTTTATTTTAAATGTTCATTTTATCTTAAAATACTCTGCTTATTTTTAGCCTTTAATTCTTTTTCTTTCGTTTTTATTCTTTTTTTATTTTTGCCTTTTTTCTTTTTTTATTGACGCTTTATCTCTTTCATGCACATTGAATTTAGCAATTCCCAAACATTAATATACTGAAGGATTAATTTACATACTGGCATAACTCTTTTATATTAATGATCAAGTGAATAAAACATATATAGTATTACTTACAATAAGTTAATGTATTATCATTCGGATAAATTGTAAATTACTTGGTGATACGATGGAAACAGAACTTATGAGGATAGGGGTCTCCCTGCCCGATACACTTCTTGGCAAATTTGATGAGATTATAGAAAAAAGAGGTTACTCTTCCCGTTCGGAAGGCATAAGGGATGCCATCAGGAGTTATATTTCTTATTACGAGTGGATGGGTGACATTAAAGGTCACCGTGTCGGAACTGTTGCCGTTATTTACGACCACACAAAGCGCGGGCTTTCAAATGCACTTGCAGATATACAGCACCACTACTCTCACCTGATAAAGTCTTCAGTGCACATTCACCTTGACCATGACAATTGTTTTGAGGTAATTGTTCTTGATGGAGATGGCGAAGAAATTAAAGAACTTGCTGAATCCATTATGGCCCTTAAAGGAGTAAAATTCTCAAAGCTTACTACCGTAGCCTCAAACGAAAAGATTTAATTTCTCTTTTCCGGGCTAAGCTCCAGACAGGTGATTTACTCAGGAATTCTGAGGGACATAAACTTATTTAACGGGTTAGGAGTCCCTCAACTCCTTACTTAGCTTTTCTCAAAGTGTCTTTCAATATGCTTCAGGAGCAGGTTTCCGAATTCTGTAAGGTCATAGATCTGGAAACTGCGTTCTCTCCGCGAATCCACGAGCCCTGCTTCTTTTAAGAGCTTCAGGTGATAAGAAAGTGCAGAATGCTTCTGGTCCGTAGCTTCAACAAGTACACAAACACAAAGGCTCTGTACTTCAAGAGCTTTAAGTATCCTCAGACGGGTTGGATCTGCAAGAACCTTGAAAAGGCTGACTACTTCTTCAACATCTTCACTGAGGGCAGTGTGAACAGCTTCAAGAACATCTTCAGGAAGGGAATAAGCATCCCGGACTTCTATTATTTTCTTCTCAGACATTTTTTCCACTCAGACTTTTGCGCTTAGCCATATGTTAAGGCAAAGCATGCGGTCATTAATTTAACTTACTGGTTAAAGTTTTCAGTTCTCTATTCAGACTTAAATACTTCTTTTTAATCTCTGAATCTCTTATATTTATTGTTGCCTTCAGTTGCGAGTCAAACCATCAGTTTCGAGTCAGGTTTACCCCTTATCATTCTTACTTTTCGGAGTTGAAGAGTTTTTACCAGCAAGCTCTTTTTTGCCCGGATACTTTTTGCAGATCCCCATTCTCAGGCTGTTACATCCCTTTCAGAGTGTCGGTATTCGTTGAGAGAACCTCTCTCCATCTTAGCCCAAGTTCCGATAAAGAGAGTCCTCCTCCAAGCAATGTGATCGAATTCTTTATTATGTGGTCCAGAACAGCAACAGTGAACCCAAGTTCAGGTTTTATCCCCCCGAGCCCGAATACTGCAGTAAGGGCAACTTCATACGTCCCTATGGCTCCGGGAGTAATTGGAAACGTTTTTGCAATAGTTCCCAGGGCTACTGCCAGGAAGACCAGAGATATGGTAAATGTTGAAGACATATCCACCCCTGTTGCCGGAAAGGCTTTCAGAACCAGATAGCAGGTGAAGATATCCATACCCCAGATAAGAATTGAAGATGCAACAACCGCAAGAAAAGCTCCAGGCCGGACTGCAACAACGCTCATCTGGTGGATAAATGTGGACGCGAATTCTTTTATTTTATTCAGGGGCTCACCAGATGAATTATTAAAAGCCTTTTCTTTGTCTCCCTTTTTACTGCGCCTTTCCCTGAAAGATAGTGCAAACAGTACTGCAAAGAAAAGGAGAACTGCAATCCCTGAAAACCTTATCAGGGACTCCATCCAGGAAGCAAGATCTAATCTGGCAGCTACGCCTGAAGATGCGAGTGCGGCAATGAGAGTAATTGCAATTATGTCAAAGACTCTTTCTACAGTAAGGGAGGAAAGGCTGGTTGTATAGGCAAGGTCTTTACTCTTTTTCAGGATATACATCCTGCTAAGATCCCCTATTCTTGCGGGAAGAACTACATTTGCAGACTGGCTGATGAAAATACTACCCGTCAGGAATCCAAGCCCGTAATGGTTTCCAAGCCTGCTAAGGATCTGCTGGAAACGTATTCCTCTGAGCGGCCATGAGGCGAAGTAAACAAGAGAAGCAAGGGCAAGGGTGCTTATGGAGGCCTGCTTGATGTTTTCCAGAACTTCCGATGCGCCCAGAAAGGTTGCAGCAAGCGCGAGAATCAGAAGCGCAAGAAAAGCTGTCAGGAATATTTTTCCTTTGCCTGAAAATAAGCCCTGAAAAAAGAGTTCCCACCAGAGGCGGAAAATCTCTGACCCCATTCCAACAATATCCTTTGCAAAATTAACTTTGCTTGTCCCTCCATGCCTCCAGTAAACAGGGAATTCAAGAACACTGTATCCGCGGTTCTGGGCTCTGACAAGCAGTTCGGTATCCCAGAACCAGTGCTGGTTTTCAATTTCATCCATCAATTCAAAGAGAGCCCCTCTCCTGAAAGCCTTGAAGCCGCACTGGTGGTCATAGAGTTTTGAGTGCAAAAAAAGCCGAACAAGGGAGTTATATCCTCTGCTGGCAAACTCACGCTTAAAAGGCCTTTTTGCATCGCTTTCGGGCATCATTCTCGATCCGGTGGCAAAGTCATAGCCATCCGTACTTACAGCTCTGACCAGCTTTTCAAGGTAACTCATGTCCGTTGCAAGATCAACGTCAATATAGCAGAGAACCTCTCCCGAGGCTGCCTTAAAAGCCCTGTTCAGAGCCCTTCCTCTTCCCTGCCTTTCATCGGAATGAAGGTGTTTGACATAGGGGAACTTTTCCGAAAGGCTTGAAGCTATCCGGTCCGTCCCGTCCGTGCTTCCGTCCTCTGCTATTATGATTTCAAAAGAATGGGTTATCTTTGAAAGAGTCTCTGCCGTAATCAAGACCGTATTTTCTATTCTGGCTGCTTCGTTATAAGCGGGCAGAACTACCGAGACGCTGGGTATACGAACAACCTCTTGATGTTTATAATATTAATTGGGCTTTTATGCTGGCTGCAGTTTCATGTAATATTCTACAAATTCGAAATAATTTCCAAATTTATAAAATATATCTGTGAAATCTGTTTTAAGCGTATTTATGAAAAGGATTTATGAAACAATGTTTAGATATTGAAATAAATGATATATTTTCTCTAAAATGCTGTTTTTTGCCTGAATCAGCTTTCAATCTGAAAGAAGAAATTATAATATCCTTTTTACGGGTCTTTCTTCAATTTATATATTGTGACTGAACCCTCGTAAACCGGTTCAAAATAAGTTTCGTTCTCGAATTTCTTCGGTCTTACGTGATATATCTGCCGTTCAAGCCGGCCTGCATACACGTAGCTTACGTTATATTTATTCATCAGCTCAAGCGCTTTCTCTTCACTGCCAGTTGAATAAATTAAACTGACATCTTCTATCCTCTCTCTCACCTCTGCACGGTCTCTTCCCCAGAACCTCTCATGCCCTGCCCACCCGATAACTGCAGGAAGCCCTGTATTTGCAGAAACGCGGCAGGTATAACTATAGCTGCTGTCATATCTGGAGGCTTCAAGAATTACCGGCGAGCCTTCGATGTTCTCCTGAATCCATCTTATGGCATTGTAGTCTCCCCTGTCCAGCTCCTTCATGTATTCCATTCCATCAAGGGAAGGCGTGGCGTTCATATCCTCTATTCTCGTGAAGGTCGATACTGCTGGAAAAACAGCACAGGAGATGGCCAGAAGCACAAGCAAAGCTGCCCACATTATTTTTACGGCTTCCTTCAAAAGTTTTCTGTTTTCGGACTTATTCATGTAGCGGAAATTAAGTTCATAGTACGAATAAGAGGCTGCAATAGAAAGGAAAATCCACAAATGCATGTAAAATTTGAAAACCGTGTTCATACGGGCATATTCGCCTGAAATGGGGTCGTCAAGGAATATAAGCTCGCAGAGCAGGGCAATAAAGGCGGCTGCTGCTGTGAGAAGAGATGCAAATCCTGCTGCACTTCTTTTTGGAATGTCTTTCAGGAATAAAAACAGGGAAAGTGTGAGCAGGGGAAAAAGGATTATAAGAAGAGGGACAGCCCACGCTTTTGAGAGCAGTGCTGAAACCCCTGTCAGGGGGACAAAAAATCCTGTTTTTCTTCTGGAGTCCAGGCGGGTTATAAGGAATGAAAAGACCAGAAAAAGAAAAAGCCCGAAAAGGATCAGGAATTTATCTACCTCAGTCCTGAACTCAGGCAATACGAAATCAAAACCCTCTGCTGCCGGAGGGTTAAAATCCAGGTAAAAAGGCAAGTAAGGCAGGAAACTGAAGATGGAAATAATAATAATTGAACTGAAAAACTTAGTAAAAGAGACGAATAAATTTCTATTCTGGATGTAATTCCCGCAATAAAATGAAAAAATAACCAGAAATGTCAGGCTGAAGTATACAGGAAAATCCCAGGAATTGAATGGAAATAAAAATCCAAGGGATATTGAAAATATCAGAAATGCCAGGCGGTTTTCAAATATTGAGTTTTCATTTTTCCTGAAATACATATTAAGGAGAAAAGAAAGTACAAGCAGCTGAAACGGAATTGCAAGCATATGAGAGTGAAGGTCTCCATGTATGAAGCTGAAGTACGGGAATTCGTTTATTGTAAAGGGGATAACTCTTGAACTGCTCCAGTAATATTCTCCTGAAACCTGTTCATGGCATATATACCTTGAGACGAATTCAATAAGCCCCTGCAGGTTCCCCAGCAGCGTTCCAAATACCGCAGTCAGGGCTCCGTATTTTATTTTTCCATGCGTAAGATTATATCCGAGACCAAAGAAGGCGTTCAGGGACAGGGCAAATGTCAGTGCAACTGCCAGGTTAAAAAGGATGGAGGGGTTTACGGCACTGAGTTTTCCAAATACTGCTACAGAAAGGTATCCGAAATAGTAATAAAAATCCATGAGCCCGCCTGCAAACCAGGGGTCCGGTGGAGGAAAAGAAGTGGTTCTTATCACTGCATTCAAAAATGCAAAGTCCATAAATTTTTCGTGTCTGTATATCTCGGGCAGGTACATGCGTACAATCAGGAAAAAAAAGAAGCCTGATAAAAACACCAGTTCATTCATAATTAAAATCTTTCTGTCCGGGAAAAACCGTTTTTTTCTGTAAAGGATAATGGATATAAGGCAGAGAAAGAGAAATGCCGTGAGGACCGCAGTAAGGCTGAAACCCATTATGTACGAAAAAATCCAGGAGAAATAGGTGACAAGTATAATTCCGGAGACTCTGGCTACAGAATATCCTCCATCAGCAAGCCGGTTTCCTGCGCTTTTAGTAAGCGGAATTGTAATAAATCCCAGGGTTTCAATAAGAATAAACCATAAAATGATATGTAAATACTCTAACATTGTCCCCCTTCCTGCGTGCAAAGCGCAGACTTTCATTGAAGCCCACTCTTTAGTTTCTGACAAAACGCAGTTTCTGAATTCTGCTTTAAACTGAAGCCCACAATCTTCAAAACTGAAGCATTCTCTTCAATCTACAGCTCTAATAGTTCCCCTTTTCAAATTGCACCGTTGAAAATTTCATTTAACTGCGATATCTGCATATTTTCTGCATGTTGAATTCTGCAAAATAACGTTCCTGAGCCTCTGTAAAAAACACATGGCACTCCCAAACGATCCAGAATAGTTTTTACGAGCCAGGAAAGTCTCAAGAAATTACTTAAAAATGCCTCCACAGGTTTTATTTTTATGTTTTTAAATCTGTAAGGGGAGACATATATTGATAATATATATTCTGTTAATATACTTACCTTTCTGTCAAGCAGAAACTTACTTTTCTTTTCCTTCCTGTTTTATTCTTTGAAGCGGCTTCAAAAATTATTTTTAACAAATCCAGGACGCATTTTTTATAGTATTTTTTACGGTATTTGTTATCTTAAAATAGTCCTATGCAAATAATGGTAGCCATGAAAATGCAGATCAACGGAAAAGCGGCAGGAGCATGCGGAGGCGAGTGCTTTGAAGTTAAAAACCCTGCAACAGGCGAACTTATAGAGCAGGTCCCGAAAGGCACAGAGGAAGATGTTTCCCTTGCAGTAGATGCCGCTGTATCAGCTTTTGAAGGCTGGGCTTCCACATCTCCACAGCAGAGAGGCATGGTTTTTTACAGGGCTGCGGGGCTTGTCAGGCAGAGAAAGGAGGAGCTTGCTGCCCTGCTCACACAGGAACAGGGAAAAACTCTTTCAGAAGCCAGAAATGAATTGGAAGGCTTTGCACACGTGCTTGAATACTACTGCGGGCTTACTGGCAGTTTGCGGGGAGACTTTGTTCCTGTTCCGGGAAATGGGTATGCTTTTACCGTAAAAAAACCTCTTGGGGTCTGTGCAGCTATAATACCCTGGAATATGCCTGCTCTGATCATGGGCTGGAAAATTGCCCCCGCTTTGATCTCAGGCAATACTTTTGTGCTGAAACCTGCAAGCAATACCCCGCTTACAAACCTCACTCTTGCTTCTATCCTGAATGAAGCCGGCCTGCCTGCAGGCGTCCTGAATGTCGTCACAGGGCCTGGCGAGACCACAGGTGAAAGCCTTGTCCGCAACTCCAATGTACGAAAAATCTCTTTTACGGGGGAGTCAAAGACAGGAAAAAGGGTGGCTGAACTTGCAGCCAGCGGAATGAAAAGGGTTGCCCTTGAGCTGGGAGGAAGTGACCCTATGATAGTGTGTGATGATGCAGATATTGAAAGTGCAGTTGCAGGAGCCGTTAGGGGCAGATTTTACAACTGCGGCCAGACCTGCACTGCTGTCAAGAGGCTGTATGTTTTTGAATCCGTTGCTGAGGAGTTCACGAGAAAACTCGAAGCAGGAGTTAAAAAATTAAAAGTCGGAAACGGGCTTGATAAAACTACGGATATGGGACCTCTCAGCAACCGCCGCCAGCTTGAGTTTATAAAAGAGCTTGTAGTAGAGGTTAAGGAGAAGGATGAAGGAAAAATAATTACCGGAGGAAAGGTTCCTGCATTCAAAGGTTCGGATAAAGGATATTTCTTTGAACCTACCCTTGTTTCTGATGTCTCAGGAGATTCAAGGCTCCTTAAAGAAGAGGTATTCGGGCCTTTGCTGCCCATAGTGACGGTAAAAAACCTCGAGGAGGCGATAGGAGAGGCTAACAGGAGCATTTACGGGCTTGGCGCATCTATCTGGACAAAAAACCTTGACAGGATAAGGGCAGGATGCGAGCAGTTAAACGCAGGGATCATATGGGTTAACCAGCACCTTAAGGTAGCTCCTGAAGTTCCTTTCGGAGGAGTTAAAGAAAGTGGATTCGGAAGAGAAAATGGGCCTGACATCCTTTCGGAATACCTTGAAACCAGAACCATAATGGTAAAAACTCCGTAAAACAGAATCCGGCAAGGAGAATCCATCAAAATAGAGTTTAAATTTGTTGATTTGTCCAGTTGTAAAAATAAAGGTTTTAAATGAGGGTTTCGATGAGCCTCAGTCAGCCGGCTCACCGAGTTCCTTCAGTACACCGATGTTCAATCTTCGCAGTTTATTTTTTGTACTTGGGCAGAAGCTGCATGAATTCTGAAGCTTCCATCACAGGGACGCTGTCGATCACGCAGATATCAGACCAGGGCAGGTTGAACGCTCCGTAAGCTTCGGCACTTTCTGCCTCGTAAAGGATGTAATAGCGGTTTCCGGAAAGGTCAACCCACTGGTTAATGATATCAATTCCTTCGGGAACTTCCAGTTTCTTGAAGTGCTCAAGGATCTTATCGCGATTCGAAGGGTCCCAGGTACTAACGTCCATGAATAACATCTTTTACCACTCCTCCTGTTCTTTTTACGCCGCCCATACCCTTCCCGGAAGCTAAGGCAGCTTCTATTCAGCATCCGGGTTATTTTTGAGAGCTCAGCCTTAATAGGAAAGAGTTTGTTCTTCCTTTACAATTCTTCTGTGGCATATGCCCCCAAAAAGCCGGTTCACGGCACTAATTCAAAACATTTTTTTCTGCCTTTCCTTTCTTTGCCCCTCCCTGTTCCCCATGAGCGGCAAATTCGGCAAGACAGGCATCCTTGCAGAAAAAAATTCTGCAGACGTAGACAGTAATAATATTATCTCTTAGGCTATATAATAGTTCGTCCGAAAGGATTGTTTTGAGTTAAATATTCTTATTTATATACATAACTTTATTTTTTAGATTTTATATTTAATCCTGAATAGTCCCTGGAAATCAGCTTATTTATCGGCTTATTCCAGGAAATTCTTTAATTCTGTTATATCAGTTTCAATTTCCATTTACTGACTTCTGACTTCCTTTTCTTTCATCAGTGACTCCGCTGATTCAAACCCTGCCTTTACCGAGCCGTTCATGCTCCTTTCCGGGTAATTGCTTGAGGAGAACATTCCTGCAAGATAAAGCCCGGAAGGACCTGCCGCAAAAGGAAGTACTTTTTCAAGATAGCCCTGTTCGTATACTGGTGCAGTATCTATTCTGCGGTACAGCCTTGTCCAGCGCACATCTTTTCTTGAGAATTCGGGAAACATCCTTTCAAGCCCCTTTAAATAGGAATCAATAATCTCTTCTTCTTTCTGCATCCAGAGCGGGCTCTTTTCATCCTGGAAATAAGATGTTACATACACAAGGTTTTCTCCGTAATCTTCAAAAGGCATAAAATTAGTGTGCTCGATTACGGCTCCAAAAGGCACATCTGCTTTTATGTTCAGCCAGTAATTCCCGTCCTTCATAAGGCTTCTGTCAAGCCCTATAAGAGCGCACGCCGTTCCCTGATAACGGATGCTCTTCAGGGTGGTGTGCAGGTCACCGAGTTTGCCTTTTGTAAGCGCATCCAGCACCGCCGGTTCTGCGGTTGAGATCACCGCGTCGCAGGCTATGAAATCCCCGTCAACTACCACTCCCTGTACGGTGTTTTCTGTGATCACAATCTCTGTTACTTCCCTGTTTGTTCTTATTTCCCCTCCGTTTGCAGTAATCTCTCCTGCAAGGGCTTCTATAAGGGAATTGAACCCTCCCCGCATGTAACCCAGTTTCTCTCCCTCTGCTCCCCTGTCCGACCTTATTTTTACCCTTCCGATAAGCCAGGCAGCTGAAACATTTTCTGCGTTATCTCCAAATTTGCTTTTCATCAGGGGGGCAAAAAAATTCTCATATACGGACTTTCCTGCAGTACCGAGAATCCATTCCTTTGCTTTTATCCTGTCATAGGGAGTTGTGTCTTTTATGAATTTTATTCTTAAGACCAGCAGGCCGAGTTTTACCAGGTCTGGAACGGAAAGAGGGCTGAAGTGCAGGATCTCAATGGGTGTATTCATTGGGTAATTTTTCCCGTCCACGAAATAGGCGGTTTTTCCCTTCAGCCACATCATTTGCTTCTCTAGCCCGAGTTCTTTTATGAGGGCAAGAAGTTCAGAATCACTCCTGAATATATGGTGGTAATATTTTTCAATAAAGTATTTTTTTCCGGAACGCTCCAGAGAGTAGCTTGCCGACATTCCTCCGATATCAGGATCCTTTTCAAAAACGATCACTTCATCAGATTTACAGAGCCTGTAACCTGCGGATAAACCTGCAAGCCCGCTTCCGATTATTACTATCTTCATGTATATTTTTTCCTTCTATTCATTAAATTTTTAAACTAATCTGGTGGCTGGTTTTTACAATTATAAAATCTCTATATGGAAAAATAGATGGATTTTACATATCTTTTCTCAGGAGTGATTTTGTAGAATGAAAATTACTTTAAAACCTCTTCGCATCTCGATCTCTCTAAGCGATATATATACAATAAACTAATTTATATTATAGCACAGGACATCTTGAGTTAAGATCTATCCGTTTTTAATGAAATGGGGGTCAGGGTTGTACTACGATCAGGATATTGTCTCGGTTTTTGGGGAACTGAGGACCTCAGAGAAGGGGCTGAGCCCTGAAGATGCCGGAAAGAGACTGGAAGAATATGGGAAAAATGAACTTAAAGAAAAAGAAAAAGTCTCTGTTTTAAGGCTCTTTTTCTCTCAATTTAAAAGTATTTTGATTTTTATCCTGATTATTGCTTCCATTGTTTCAGCTTTTCTTGGTGAAGCCGTTGATTCTGTGGTGATTTTATTTACTGTTTTTCTTGCCGGAACCCTCGGTTTTGTGCAGGAGTACAGAGCTGAAAAGGCAATTGAGCTCCTTAAGTCTCTTACTTCGCCGGAAGCAACTGTAATAAGGAACGGCACTGAACAAAAAATCCCGTCAAAATATCTGGTTCCCGGAGACATTATTTTGCTTCAGACCGGGGACAGAATCCCTGCAGATGCCAGGGTAATTGAAGAGTACAACCTCAAAGTTGACGAATCCTCCCTTACCGGGGAATCCGTGCCTGTCCAGAAGGTTACCGATGCCCTGCCGGCAGGGACTTCCGAAGCTGACCGGACGAATATGGTCTATGCAGGGACTGCAGTTGCCTATGGAAGAGGAAAGGCTGTTATTACGGCAACAGGCATGAAAACCTCTTTTGGGGAACTTGCCGGGCTTCTGGGTACTATAGAAAGGTCCAGGACCCCTCTGCAGGAAAGCCTTGATAAATTTGGCAGATGGATTGGCGCGGCAACCATAGTAATTGTGGCTTTTGTTGCAGTGCTGGGTATTTTTCTCGGTTTTCCTCCTCTCGACATGTTTCTCTGGGGCATTGCGCTTGCAGTTGCCGCCATCCCTGAAGCCCTTCCCGCGGTTGTGACTGTCGGGCTCGGTCTTGGAGTAAGGCGCATGGTGAAAAGGAACGCCCTTGTTAGAAAACTTCCTTCCGTAGAAACCCTGGGTGCTACGAATGTAATCTGCTCCGATAAGACTGGCACGCTTACGCAGAACAAAATGACAGTTGAGAAGATATATGTTAACGGGCAGACTATAAAAGTCACTGGAGCTGGATATACTCCGGAAGGAAAATTCCTGAAAGAAGATCCAGAAGGGGAAGGCTCAGAAAATGGAGATTCGTATGCATCAGGGAATGATACACACCTTCATTTTCTCCTTCTGGGGGCTGCTCTATGTAATGATTCAAGCCTCCATAATGGAGAAGACGGGTGGGAAATAAGGGGAGATCCCACAGAAGCAGCTCTTGTGGTCGCTGCGGCAAAGGCTGGCTTTGAAAAATCCGAAATTGACAGGAAATACCCCAGGCTTGCGGAAATACCTTTTTCTTCCGAAAGCAAGAGAATGACCACCTTTAACAGGCTGGAGAACGGTCCAGACAGCTTTCTTGATTCCAAACTTGTGGCTTTTTCAAAAGGGGCTCCCGAAGTTATCCTTGGTTCCTGTACGAAAATTTTTATTGACGGTGAAATGAAGGATTTTACCCCTGAAAAGAAGCAGGAAATCTTCGAGCAGGTAAAAGAGCTTGCTGACCAGGCTCTTCGAGTTATGGCTTTTTCTTTCCGTCCTTTTGAAGAAAGTTTCCCCCCCGAAAAGGTTTCTTCCGGGAAAATTTCTGCAGAAATAGTTGAAGAGGATATGGTTTTTTCAGGGCTAACCGGGATGAGAGATCCCCCGAGGGAAGAAGTAAAAGCTGCAATCAAGACCTGTGAGGACGCCGGCATCAAGACCGTGATGATAACCGGGGATCATAAGGTTACAGCGGCCGAAATTGCCCGGGAACTCGGGATTTTAAAAGAAAACGACCTCACACTTACGGGTGCGGAACTTGACGACCTTGAAGAGGAAGAGTTTGATGATAAAGTTGAAAGGGTCTCGGTTTACTCACGGGTCTACCCTTCTCATAAACTGAGGGTTGTAGAAGCCCTTAAAAAGAAAGATTATATCGTGGCAATGACCGGAGACGGGGTAAATGATGCTCCTGCCCTGAAAGCTGCGGACATGGGGATAGCCATGGGAATTACGGGAACGGATGTCAGCAAGGAAGCCTCAAGCATGATCCTGACCGACGACAATTTTGCGTCCATCGTATCGGCAGTTGAGGAAGGGCGAAATATTTTTAAAAATATTAGAAATTTCATTACATACGGGCTTACCTGCCATATAGGGGAAGTTCTGATAGTCCTCATAGCAATTCTGGGCTGGCAGATCCTGCCTTTAATGGCCGTACAGATCCTGTGGATAAACCTGATTACGGATGGCCTTCCTCCTATGGCTCTTTCTGTCGAGCCTCCTGACAGGGGGCTTATGAGGCAGAAGCCCAGGAATGTTGAAGAAGGAATTATTACACGCCGCGAAATTGCTGCCGGGCTGGGAATAGGTGGACTCATTACTGTGCAGGCACTCATAGTTTTAGTCTGGGCTCTGGACAGCGGCTTTTCCATTCATAAATTGCAGACAATGGTCTTTACGCTTGTAGTCTTTTCAGAGATGTTCAATGCCTTCAACTGGCGGTCTGAAAGATATTCTGTCTTTTCTCTGGGGCTCTTTACAAACAAGGCTCTGGTCTACGCAGTCCTGACCACGGTGATCCTGCAGTTGATGGTTATTTACGTCCCCTTCCTTCAGTTTGCTTTCAGCACAGTTCCGCTTTCTCTTTCTGAATTGGGGATCATACTGGCTTTAGCTTCCACTACCCTCATCTCTGTGGAGATTGTAAAGCACATAAATAATGGAAGAAAGGCTGACTAAAAGGAGCCCGTAAAAAGAGCAGGGGCATAATTTTCGAGGCAGAGAAATCGAAAATCATTCCCCTGAACCTTTTTAAAACCTGGACAGCCACGCATCAGTCAGCTTTTTTCAAGTTCATTCTTATAATATAGGGTGAAATCTCTTCCAGGGCGAAGGGTGAAATTGTAAGAAGAATATTCTTCTTCAGGAAGTTCCCTGTACATATCATAGGAGATGGGCACGATTATGGCATCGTATTTGCTGCTAGATGGTGGTTTTGAAGAGTAAGCCGCTTTTTCGTAGTCCCGCAGGTACCAGGGGAGAGGCCAGTACAGCTGGTACTGGTCAATCACATAAATCCGCAGGGTTTCAGGGCTACCCTCGAATTTTCCTATCTTTTCCATAACTTCCCTTATATCGGGAGATGCCTGTGTGTATGTCATCAGCTCCCTGTCCTCCATGCTCCTGTAGTAATTTACCGAGATACACTGAGCCATGGAAACCAGAAGGGTAAGCAACAGAACTCCTGCCAGTAAAGTGCGGGTTTTGCCGGAGTAATTTGCCGGCTGTCCGTCTACAGTATTTCGAGAAAATATCTCTCCAATGAAAGCTCCTGCCAGGAGTCCAAAAGGCAGGACGATGTGAACAACAAGCCAGGGAACTTTTTCCTGAAGATAGGAATAGAGCAGCAGGCTCGTAAGGGCCCAGTAAGAGAGGAAAAGGAAAAATGAGTAATTCTGCCACTTATTTCTTCCTTTATTTCTCAGGAAATGGAAAAATCCCGCCGTACCAAAGAGCACAATCGGAATCTCATATACGAGAAGAATAGGAATATAATAGTAAAAAGGACCTCCGATCCTCTCTATCCTGTGCATTTCCATCCAGTGGCTGAAAGCTTTTTCCACAATCGAGAAAAGAGATACATCGTACCTGAAGGCACTGGAATAAAAAAACAATATAATAAAAACGGAAAGTGCTGTGGAAAGAATAATCTCAGGAAGGTAGGGCAAAATAGCTGAGATCTTACGGATAAGAGTCTTCTTCAATCCTGTATTTTCTTTCTTCCAGTCTGAATAGATCCAGTATAACAATCCTATCCCGGCATAAGCTCCGAAGAGGGCAATAATGAGGTAAGCATTTTCTTTGGAAGAGACGGCAATTGCAAGAGATGAAGCCGTTAAAATGATGTAAGGATACCGCTTTAAGCTGTGGATATTGTCAAGATAGCGGAATGCACCTGCGACAGCTGCCAGGGTGCAGAATACGATTATCATATCGTTTCTGAAGAACCTTGAGAAGTACACCATACTTGGAGAAAAAGCCAGCAGAAACATTGACCACAGCACTCCGCTTTTTCCCAGTTCTTTCTTCAGCAAAAAGACCGCAAGAAGAGATGCAACTCCGAAGAAAACCGGGACAAGGCGGGCTGTTGCATCGTTTATTCCGAGGAAATGAAAAACAGCTGCGGTGGAGTGAAAAAGAAAAGGTCCGTGGTAAGCCGGATCATAACTGTATTCTCCGCGTTCAAGCAATTTGAGGGTTAAGCTGGCATGCACGCTTTCGTCATGATGGAAAACCCTTTCTCCAAGCTCAAATAATCTGAATGCAATACCAAAAAAAACAATTAGAAGCCCGTATATCCTGTACTTTTTGTCAGGGGTCTCCGGTAAATTTGCGTTTTCGTTATCTGGACTTTGCAGCATTGTTTCCAAACCTTCGGTGATGACTGCTTCTTATAAAGCATAGGTATATTTAAGGAGTAGGATGAAATAGTCTTCCTCATGGCTGAAGTAAGAGTTAAGTTATTTGCAAATCTGCGTGAGGCAGCAGGCACGCCTGAAATCCTGCTTTCCGGAGAAAAGGTTATTGATATCCTTTTATCTCTCACGGAGAAATACCCCGGGATAAAAAATCTCATTTTTGAAAAGCATGAGAAAGATGAAATCCCTGTTCTCTGCGGCTCAATAAATATCCTTGTAAATGGAAATAATGTCAGGCACCTTGAAGGGCTTGACACCGGTCTTAATGACTCAGATGAGATCGGGATTCTGCCACCGGTTTCCGGAGGATAAATTTTCAGGGGGTCAGGAGTATGGGCAGGATATTCAAAGAACGTACTTCAGTTGACGAGGCTTTACAGCTTTTTCTTGAAAGCTTTTCTTCTCTCAGGCGTACCGAAGAAGTACCGCTCGAAACCTGTGCAGGCAGGGTACTTGCAGAGTCTGTAATTTCCGGAAGGGATGTCCCTCACTACAGGCGCGCTGCAATGGATGGATACGCTGTCAGGGCGTCTGATACTTCGGGGGCTTCTCCTGCAAATCCCGTGTTTTTACAGCTTTCTGATTGCGTAGAGGAAGGAACTTCAATGTGGGTTCATACAGGGGCTGCTCTACCTGAAGGAGCCGATGCTGTTGTAATGGTCGAGGACACCGTTACAGCCGGAAACATGGTTGAAATCAGGGCTCAGGTTCATCCGGGGAGGAATGTGGGGCAGGCTGGGGAGGATATCAAAAAAGAAGATCTGGTTTTTGAGGAGGGGCACCTCCTTCGCCCCTGTGATGCTGCAGTTCTTGCATCTCTTGGACTGAAAAGGGCGAAGGTTTTCAGAAAACCTGTGGTTGCAGTCATCCCCACAGGAGATGAGCTGGTAAGCCGCGAGAAGGCCGGAGAGGTTCCGCCTGTGGGTATGGTGCTCGAGACAAACGGGCTTATGACTGCCCTTTATGTGGAAAAGTGGGGGGGAATTTCCAGATATGCAGGTATCGTGCCCGACCGTCCTGAGAGCATAAAAGAAGCGATAGAGTCAAACCTTGATGCCGATATGATTCTCCTCTCAGGCGGGACTTCAGTTGGCAAAAGGGACCACGCTCCCGAAGCTGTCGAATCTCTGGGAAAACTGCTTGTTCACGGAGTAGGGGTCAGTCCAGGAAAGCCTGTAGCTCTTGGTGTGATAAATGAAACTCCTGTGGTCTGTCTTCCAGGCTACCCGGTTGCCGGGCTTGTTGCCCTGTATTTCTTTGTCCGCCCCGGGATAAGGAAGCTGGGATCAATACCCGAAATGCCGGAATTTGTCCTTCGAAAACAGCTGGCGTCAAAGATAAGTTCTAAAATCGGATATGTCAATTTCATCCGCGTTGTTTTTGAAGGGAATAAAGTTCGGCCTATTACGGGAAAGGCAGGAGTCCTTAGCTCGGTTGCAAAGGCTGACGGTTATGTGCTGGTGCCTGAGAACATAGAAGGTTATGAGGAAGGACAGGAAGTGGATGTCTTTCTTATTGAGTAAACGATATACTGTAACTGATCTACGCTCGTTCACCTCGAACTGTTGTCATTTCTTTGCGCAATAAATGAATAACGTTTTATACTAGCAGGAGGTAATGGGAAGAACGTAACCGTCCTAAACTCAGGCTTTAAAGTGTTAAAGTGAAAAACATGCCCTCACCAGATAAAGAAATGGATAAAATTTTTTTAATAGGAGTCGGCGGCTTTCTGGGCGCTGTTTGCCGATTTTTGCTCTGCGATCTTGTGGAAGGACAGCTTGGCATCCTATCTGTAAACGTGCTCGGCAGCTTCGTGCTTGGCATGATAATGTATGATTCTGAGTATCTGGGCTTAATAGGCTCTAAAGGAAGGATTTTACTCGGAACAGGGTTTATAGGGGCGTTCACAACTTTCTCGACATTTGCAGTTCAGTCTTTCAGCATGCCTTTCCTTCCTGCCCTCGGAAACATCAGTGCCAATCTTTTTCTGACCCTTACTGGCGTATTCTTTGGCAGGAATGTTATAAAAGCCCTCTCGAGCAGGGAGATTTGAAACATGTTCTCCGCGTCAAATATAGGAGAGCTTGTTCTAATAGGTACGGGCGGTTTTATAGGGGCATCTCTTAGGTATACAGTTGCAAGCCGCGTACCAAAAATCCAGAATATTCCGGCAGGGACCCTTACAGTAAACTTTCTGGGGAGTATAGCGCTTGCCCTCCTTACCTTTTCTTCTGAGCCCGAATCCATGGTCTATATGGTAAATATAGGAATTCTCGGCTCCTTTACGACTTTCTCAACCTTTGCTTATGAAACCTTCAGGCTCCTTGAAGAGGGGCAGAACGTTTCATTTTTTCTGAATATCTTTCTAAATGTTATGCTCTGCCTCCTGGGGATAAGCATCGCATATCTTGCTCTCAGGCTTTGATCTGGAAGTTTTTAAAGCATCATTTTGAAAGCAGCGCACGAAGACACTTTTTTAGATAGGCAGAGCTATTCGAAAACCAGCTCTTCAGTTTAACAAAAAAGGGACTTTTAGTGGTAAAATTAATGAATGAAAAAAATGGTAAAATGAAAGCCCTTAAGTTATTTTACAAGGGCTTTTGCAGATCTTCTTATGAAGCGCCTCTTGTGACCTGAAGAGGTGAAGCGCTGTGCAGGTCCTGGGTGTGCTTTCTGAGCTTTCGATTTCTGGACCTTGATTACTCTGCCTTTTCTGCCTTTTACCTTTACCCAATCAATGCTGCCGGTTTTGCCCATTATCATTCCTCGCTGATTTTGATATGAATTTATATGTATTTGCTTTAATTCATTAATGATTTATTCACATACCATATTCGCCTTATCGCCTATCACTGCTGTTTGCCGCGGATTTTTCTCCTTCAGCAGTGCTTCAGCAACAGAGGTAATCTGATGATGATTATCAAATCGATAAACTTTCAATGATCTTGACCGGAATATCCAGTATTCCTTAAAAGCCTGAGTAAGAGACTATGGTTTAATCAAGCCTTGAGTTTATCATAAAGAGAAATGCTACTAGTTAAATGTTACGGATATCTGTAGAAATTCAGGCATAAAAATGTGGCAGATATACGTAAGGTATAAATAATTCTACCTCTCGAAGATGCATATAAACCCAGCTGAAACTGTAAAGTCCTCTTAAAATCTCAGGGTTGCTACTGAAAACTGTACTTTTTTCTGAAAAGGTGATTCCCGTAAAAAATGATTCTATTGATACCAGGCTTGCCGAAGTGCAAAAAGAACTTCTGGATTTGAAAAATTTCCCTGACTCCGAGTTTACCGGCATAATCAAAGAACTTGGATTCAAATGCGAACTCTGTGCCCGTTGCTGCACCAGAGAGTTTAACGACCATGTGTTTCTGCTGGATTCAGATCTGGAAAGAATCAGGAGTATAGACCCTGATGCCGTCACTCCCGCTCCTTATTACGAGTTTTGCGATCAGGGCGGCAGGTTCTATGTCTCAGGCTATGCCCTGAAAACAAAACCTGACGGCTCCTGCATTTTCCTTGAGAACCGGAGATGCAGAATTTATTCGAGCCGCCCTTCAATCTGCAGGGTATATCCCCACATGCTGCACAGGGAAGCCGATGAAACCGGAAAAGTGGACTGGCGGCAGATAAGCGGCTTAAACGAGCATGGAAGCTATCATTCAGAAATTGACGATTCTACGTGTGAAGAAATTGCACGGGAGACCAGGGCTTATGAAGAAGCCTATCTTAAACAGATGATCGGTTTTTTCGAAGCTGTGAAGGCTCATTTCAGTAAAAACAGCTTAAAACACGTCCAGAGGCTCTATGACCGCAAAATGCGGGAATCTCTTAAAGGCGGATGCGAACTTGAAGTTTTTGTATATTGCAAAGGCAGGTTTGAAAAACAAAAAGTCAGGCAAGAATCAGGCAGGTAACCGGCAGATTTTTTAATCCTTAATAGGGTCAAATTTCCTGATTCTGAAAGAGATACTTTATTAGAATAATTGAAGAGAAGAGGTTTTCAATTCCTTTTTCCTTTAACCTTCCATTTAAGGAGTATCCCCTCTTCTATTTTCTCCGCGGAAAGCAGTTCAAGGCCAGAGAATTCGGCTTCTGTAAAACCTTCTCCATCCGTAAAGGTTGGAGCTGTTTTTCCTCCTATAATGAGGTTTCCAATGAAAGTGTAAATCTCATCTACAAGTCCTGCAGAGATCATGCCCCAGTTAAGGGTTGCACCTCCTTCTACCATGAGGCTGTTTATGCCTATTTCCTTTAATTTTGTTGCAAGCTCTGTAAGGTCAACTCTATGGGTTCCTGTTTTTATAACCAGAGCTTTTTCTTCCAGCATTTTGACTTTTTCTGCCGGGGCTGAATTCGAAACGGCAATTATCCTGAGCCCCTCTCCTTTTTTGAAGATATCGGCATCCAGAGGAGTTCTTGCAGCACTGTCCACAACAATCCTTACTGGATTTTCATCTTTTCCGGCAGCTTTTCTGGCGGCTTTCCTTTCAGGGGATTTTACTGTCAGGCTGGGGTCATCGGCAAGTACGGTTCCTATCCCTACCATAATAGCATCTGCATTAGCCCTGAGTTCGTCCACTCTCTCAAAATCAAGTTTTCCGGAGATCTTTACCTGTTTTCTCTCCTTTGTTGAGAGCTTGCCGTCGGCTGACATAGCAGAATTTATAAAAATAAAGGGCCTGTCCATTTTGTGGCTCCTGAAAAAAGTATTGAATTAAAAGGATCGTTTTTATTTTTTAGTTGAGGTAGTTTGAGCAGGATCCTTAATTATTCCCGGCCTGGCTCAAAACTATTCTCTACATTTTTCAGTATGTTATTCAGGATTCTATCAGGGGCTTCAGGAGATCATGGTCTCTTAAGAGACCCTGAAGCTTGCGGTTTGAATTAATGATAGGTATCTGGTCGATCCTGTTACGCTTCATTTTCCTTGCGCAGTCGCTGATAGATGCAATATATGTAGCTGTGATGGGTTCCCGGATCATGATGTCGCTTGCTATCAGATTGGGGACCTTTATCCTTGATACGCTGTAGTAGATGCTCATGGTATCTCTCATGGACTCCCAGGTCCAGGCATCGTCATCCTGACCTGCGGACATATCCGACATCTCCACGCTGTCCTCAATAATGCTGGCAGAGATAATGTCGCGGTCCGAGATAATTCCTATGAGTTCAAGGGCAGCATCAAGCACAGGTACAGCCTTGACAGCGGCAAGTTCCATGATTCTCGCCACAACAGGCAAAGGCGTTTCACTGTAAATTGCAACTACTTCCTTTTCCACATAGTCTTTGATAGGAGTATCAATACTCATATCAGCAATCGCACCCACAACATCTGCAACCGTAACAAGCCCCACGAGCTTTCCATCGTCAACCACCGGCAGCCTTCTGATGCCGTGCTGAAGGAGCAGGCGCGCGGCGGTCTGCAGGTCCGATCCAGGGGATATGGTTATCGGGTCCCGTGTCATAAGAAGGGCCAGCTGTTCTTCTTCAGGGTTTTGTAAAAGGTTTGTCCTGGTAACGATTCCTACTACTTTGGAATCTTTGAGTACCGGGACTCCCGAGATATGTTTGTTCTTAAGGATTTTAAGAACCTCGTCCCTGGAACCAGGAAGGGTTGCGCATGCGACGTCCCTTACCATGATATCTTCTATGAAGATGTTTTTTGGCATATGATCTACACCTGTATTATCCTCTGAATCTGGATTATTTTGTTCTATCGATTCTTCAAAAGGCTTCAGTTAAAGCAAAATCAGGTCTTTTCTCCACTGCGGACTACCATTACCGGAACCTTTGAGCCTCTGACCACTTTTTCTGCAACGCTTCCCAGAAGGAACCTGTCAAGCCCGGTTTTTCCCAGTGTCCCCATAACTATCAGGTCAGCTTTGTTTTTCTCTGCGAACTCGATGATTTCATTAATCGGGTGCCCTTCCAGGACAACCTCTCTCACATCTACTCCTGAAGCCTCTCCCTCACTCTTTACGGCAGAAACTGCTTTCTTGCCCTCTGTTTTCAGGACTTCATACATTGCTTCCCAGCCGCCTTCCGTGCTCATAGGTATTGATGAAAAAGAAGATGTGTCCACCACATAAAGTGCGTGAACCGTAGCCCCGCTGAGTTTTGCAATCTCAATTCCGTATGAAATTGCTTTCCGGGTATTCTCGGATCCGTCTGTTGCAATTACTATGTTCCTGTAAAACTCGCTCTTCATGTCTTGTTCTCCATTTGCTTTACGAATGAAGTACCGCTAATATATCATCGGGCCTTGCCCGTTTTGTAATTCCACCTATAGGGTCCTGAATACCTGCAAGATTATTGGAACTCCCATTCAGGATCATTAAATTGGCTTTATTCCCCTTTTCGATAGAACACGTGGAATCTGGTCCCATTACAAAAGAACCATTAAGTGTGCAAATTTTAAATACTTGCCTATCATCTATAGAAAATATTTTAGACATAAATTCCATTTCGGCAAACATATTTACAGAATTTAACATTACATTATCTGTTCCGGCTGCTACCCGAATTCCAGCTTCAAGCATTTCAGCTATCGGCGCCATTCCCACTCCTGTTACAAAGTTCGACCTCGGGCAGACAACAACTGGAGCTTTTGCCTGGGCTACTTCATCAAGGTCTTTCTTTGTGGCATGTGTTAAATGAATTAACAGGTCCGGATCCAGAGACAGGGCTTTTTCAATGTCACTTCTGTCTTTTTCCCCTGCATGGATTGCAAAGAGCTTTTTTCTATCCCGCGTACAGGCTGCAATCTCTTGCAGGAGTTCCATATCGAGATCGTTTGCTCCGCTCATTCCAAGTCCATTCGAATGCAGTAGAATCCTTCTCACTTCGGCAAGTACTACTTCCAGAGGAAGCTGGGGTTCTGTGGGTCTTCCCAATATCAGAGAATGCAGTTCCAGCCCTTCAAGGGCTTTATTCAGGGCTGCGACTCCTACGACTCCTCCTTCTCTAAAATCCGCAAAAGCACATGTTCCTGTCCCTATCATATCCAGTAAAGACCTTCTCATGTGCTCCATAAGTGTTTTATAAGAAGTTTCCCTGAGAATTCTGTGTTTTAATCCGTCAGGAGGCTTTACCAGGGAGTCCAGATCTCTCTGAATCCGAAAACCGGAGGTTTTTCCCAGTGCAGGGTCTTTGCAAACCGAGTCTCCAAGATGAGTATGGGCATTGACAAAACAGGGGGCTATTATGTTTTTTGAATATGTACGTTCTTCTCCAATTTCCGTAATTTTCCCGTTTCTTACACAGATGTATCCCTCTATGGGTACAAGTTCGGGGCCTGATATTATTGTTCCGGAAATTATCTGTTCAGTGCCGTACACCTATACGCACCTCTGTTATTGATCAAACACCTGTGCTCAGTTTATGGATGACCAATCATATACATCATATATAACCTTTCCTTAGGCATTTTTCATATTATTCAGGCATTTTTCCTTTATTCAGGGCGCATCAGAGTATTTTTTTCATCTTTTTTAGTTGATGCTTCTAAATATCTGCTCAAAGCAAAAATTATTCTTATCGATATATTTATTAGTTAGTAAATATATATATGGCTTCCAGCGCATTGTATAGGTCCTTGCACGAGATAATGGAAAATCCTGACTGTGAGTGTACAGACAACCCCAATGCGGTACATCGATAGTGTGATACTGCCCGGCACGAGGGTAACTGAAAGGGACTGCGGAAAACCAGAGTGTGATCTTTCGGAGTTAGTGCGCCCGGGCCACAGCACTATTTCATGATTTTTTTCAGTCGTTTTGTAACAAAATTATTTCGCTTTAGCTGAAAGTACTCTCAAGTACTTTCATTTCTTTGTGCCTGTTATTCAAAGAATTTCATATGTGTTTTTTATTTCTCCTCTGAAAGATACCTCTTAAACCATTCCCCTGCTAACCTGGCAACTTCTTCAAGAGCTCCCTGTTCTTCAAAAAGGTGCGTAGCACCCGGAACCATCCGGAGTTCTTTTTCCGGCATACCCATCATGTCAAGAGCCCGCCGATTCAGGCTTATTACCTGGGTATCCCTTTCGCCTACTATGAAAAGGGTTGGTGCTTTTACATACATCAGGGCGCTTTCGGCAAGGTCAGGGCGCCCCCCTCTTGAAACTATTGCTTTTACTGTTGACGTTTGTTCTTTTGCAGCAGTTAGTGCGGCTGCCGCACCTGTGCTGGCGCCAAAGTAGCCTATGTTAAGGTTTTTAGTATCCGGTCTGCTCAGGAGCCATCCTGTCACATCAATGAGGCGCTTTGAGAGAAGCCCTATATCAAAACGGAGACTGCGGGTTAACATGTCAATTCTTTCTTCTTCAACGGTAAGAAGGTCAAATAAAAGAGTCGCAAGCCCTTCTTTCTGAAACTCTTCTGCAACGTACTTGTTGCGCGGGCTGTGGCGGCTGCTTCCGCTTCCGTGTACGAAAACAACAATTCCTCTGGCTCCTTCTGGAATCTGCAGGTTTCCTTCAAGATAGGCTGAGTCCACAGGAATGCGGACTTCAACATTCCTTTTACCAATATTCGATGATGAGCTCATATTTCCCCCCCTTTGTCTATAAACTTACTTTGCCGGAAGGCTCTGTGCTTTTTCCAGCATCTTGCATACTTCTTCGTCTGTGGTCTGGCTGAAGTCCCCATACCAGGCCCCTACCGAATAAAAAGGTTCAGGAGTGGCGGCGCAGATCATTTCGTCTACTATTTTTTTAAAGAATCTGCACATCTCCGGGGAAGCTGTAGGGACTGCAACAACCAGTTTAGCCGGGTGTTTGGTTTTAAGGGCTTCAACTGCTGCATGCATTGTCGCTCCGGTTGCAAGCCCGTCGTCTATCAGGATTACAGTCATACCTTCTATATCCGGTTTTGGGCGGTTTCCACGATATTTGCGTTCTCTGCGTTCCAGTTCCCTGAGTTCATTTGCAGCTACCGTAGCAATAATTCTGTCAGGTATTTTATACGATTTTATAACATTTTCATTCAAAACCCGGACATCTTCAGATGCAATTGCTCCCATTGCCAGTTCTTCATTTCCGGGAACTCCCAGCTTCCGCACTATGAAAACATCCATTTTTACGTTCAGCTCTTTTGCGACTTCAAACGCTACGGGGACTCCTCCCCTGGGGAGTGCCAGTATCAGCACATCCGTACGGTTCGAGTATTTTGAAAGTTCTTTTGCCAATCTTTTTCCTGCGTCTACTCGATCTCTGTAAATTGCCATCATTTTCCTTCAACCCCAATTGAATCTGAATAATTCATAAGAAGATTTGTGATTTATACTATCTATATTTGAATCCTTAAGTGTATAGCTTATTAATTTCAGCTTAAACTATCCTATTATTCTACTCCATGATCAAAGGGTGGATATTTAATCCAAAAGAGACAATGGAGCAGAGTTCATTTTATGGTTTAACATTTCAGAGAATGAGACCTTAACTAATGAAACCTGATTAAAAAATGGATGAACAGAAGAACTCAGGTGCTTTTATCTGGATGCAGCCCCCTAGCAGGTTTTTTTCTTTCTTTGAAATTTTCTACACGGGACTCTTTTTTGTTTGGAAAAAATTTTTTAGGTAATTAATTAGAAATAGTTAATGATATAATGTTATATTTGTGGAGTTATAAAGTTTGAGGGTATGAAAAATAAGTAAAGAACTGCCTGGAGGCAATTGATCCTGCTCCGGATCAGTATGCTTGGGGGAGTATATTGGCGGGGCTGCTGTAGGGGGGGATACAGTAAAAGGGACGCAGTGCTTCCAGGCTTCTTCTTATATTGGTTTTGCTGTTTTTTTTAAATTTTATTTCTCGTCCAGGTCTGTCCATCCCAGTTCTCTCATCTGTGCAGAGTCTCTTTCCTTTACCTTTACAATATAATACTCGCTGCAGGGATATCCTGGGGCGCAGTCCCCATCAGTCTGTGTATCCAAAACATCTATCTCGTACACGTTTCCGTAATAAGCGATTATCAGTTCTGCCTGAGTGGGGGCTTTAATGAACTGGATGTTACCTTCTCCATACCACTTTTCCCAGGGAGTCTTTTCTTCAGATACAGGATACTTCATTTCTACAAAGTTTTCCTCTGCTCCTGAAACTCCTGTGGTATTGTCAGCAGTATCTGACTCATCTTCAAGAGGCTGCTGGGCAATTTCGTCCCACTTGCCGTCGATTACTGCAGACATTACCTCGCTTTCAGAAATAATGATTTCTATACTGTGAGGGGTGAGGGCTTCGGTTACAATCTGGTCTGTCCGGTTTCCGTATCCTCCGTAACTGCTCGTAAAAGTGTAGTTCAGAACGTGCTGCTCAGGGAATGTCTCAAGCACTTCATGGTCTTCCAGTTTCAGGTCAAAGTCATCAAAACTGTAAGTAGGCGCGCTTTTTATCCAGGTTTCGGCTATTTTTTCAGCTTCTTCCGGAGAGGTGGACAGAGCATAAGCCCGCAGTTCAACCAGTGCAGAATCGATCTCCTTAAGTCCTTCTGGCATATATTCGGAATAATAAGGGTCCACAGTTACTTTTTTCGTGCGGTTTTCCTCAATCAGGCTAATTTCCAGTGTTCCGACATCTGTAACTATAGGCTGCCCTTCCTGCGGAACATAACGCTCTTCCATCTGAAGGAACTGGTTTTCTTCAAACAGATTTATAAGGTCTCTGAAAGCAGTTTCATTGAAAGGTTTTTCATATGTTTTCTTAAATTTTCCTTCGTTATCCGAAGTTGTAAATACAACTGAGGTGCTATTCACGGTCAATTCCTGCAGCTGCATTTCCGGAAGTGTGAAGGCACCATATGTCCTGTGGGTTATGGTTACATTCTCTGAGATGTCTGTTTGATTTCCTGAAGTGTCTGTCTGTTTCTCGGTGCATCCAGCCATAAAAGTTAACAATAATATCAGTAGTAGCACAGGAAGTATTTTGTTAATCGAAATCTCCTCTTTCTCCCTAAACTTCTACTCTCAGGGTCAATTTAAAATTAAAATTTTTTCTTTAATAATGTATTTTTTTAAATATGTCTTTTTTGTTCTGATTCCAGTTAACCAATAATAATCGTATCAGGTATTCTCTGTTTTTCCTCTAACTTCTTTGTTTTTTGCTTTAGTTTTAGGCAACATTTATATCTATACACCAGTGATTATACAGTGTTATATTTATCTAAATTTTTTATACAATTGGTCTACTACTAGACGCTGATTTATGTTAGAAGGCGCAAACCAGATGAAGCTACAGCTTGTTAACCTCCTTTTATTTTCCGAGAAAAGGAAAGATTTAGTGTTATTGCTGGAAGAAAAGCCCAGAAGTATTGATGAAATTCTTGATATGCTCCAGATCTCCAGAGTTTCTTTACTCCCCCATATTAAGAAATTAAAGGAAGAAGGTTTAATTCTTCAGCAAGGAGATATATATTCTCTTTCTATCATAGGCAGTATATTAGTCAAAAAAGCCAGTCCTCTTCTGGATGCAGCCAGTACATTTGAAGGTAATGATTATTACTGGGGCCACAGGAAACTGGATTCTATTCCTTTTCATCTGCTAAAACGTATAGGAGACCTTAAGGGGAACCAGCTTCTAGAACCAGGGCTAACTCATGGGTTCGATCTGTTTCCTGAGCTGATTGATCATTTTACTGAGTCTTCAAAGGTTATGCTTCTTTTTTCTTTTTTTCATCCCCTGGCTCCATCTTTTTCTATGGAGCTTGCAAAAAAAAATGTTCAGGTACAGCTCATCTTTAGCAGAGATTCTTTTGACAGGTTTTCAGGAGACTTCCGGGATATGGGGGAGCAAATCCTGGCAAAGAAAAACGCCTCTGTTTTTGTTTACTCAGGGCTCCCTCTTGAAATCCCTGCATTGGTTGCGATTTCGGATAGCGCTTTACTGCTCGGGTTATTCAATAAAAAAGGGAGATTTGAAGGTCAATACCTTCTTGGTTTTGAACCCCGAGCTCTTGTCTGGGGGAGAGAACTTTTCGAATATTATAAAGAGAAGTCAGAGAAAGTCTCTTCAATAGATTCTTCAGGTTCTATCTTTGATAATTAGACAGGCTCCTGTGATCTGAAATAGAGCAAAAAATATTCTTAAGCCCGGAACATGGGATCTCCAGCTTTAAATATCTTTTATCTTTGCAGGTATAATACTGAGGCAGACAATCCCGGAAAATCCCATATCGATAATATTGCCAGAGCAAAGCAGGCAAAATTATAAGTCCCGGGTTATAAAACATATTTGGTAAACAAATACGGGATACAGATTTGTTAACCAACATCTGTTAACACAATATCTGTTAACGTGTTAAGTATCTGTAATCAATCAAAAATCATCAAATTATAAAAGTTTCAAGACTTAAGCTGGAGATTAGATAAATGTGATGTGGAATCGATAGCTGTACGATCTAATCTCCAGCACAGCCTCAAGGGTCATACATTGTCCTGTAAAGATCAGGCAGTTATTTCCTTATTCAGGATATAGCCGACCATCCCAGGGTTCAGCTTACTTTCCCTTGCAACCTTTTTCTCAATTTCCTCAGCGGCTTTGCCTTCTGCCTTCATCATCTTTATTTTTTCGATTACCGAGGATGGAATTGTGAAGTATTCGTTAATATCTTTTCTGTGTCCCCAGACATCTCCTTCAAGGAGCTGGATCCTCTGCATCTGAAGGAACATCTCTATGGACTTTGAGACCGTAGACATGTACGATTTGGGTAACTGAATTACCTCAATCTTCGGGCATGTTTCAATAAGCCCAAAGATGTCCTTGTTTGAAGGTCTGAATGCCAGGTGAACAAGACGCTCATTCGGATTAAGTGTAAAGATCTCTTCCCTGGAACTAACTACTCTTATTCTCATAATTTTTCCCCCACTGTTAAGTTATTGTCCTGATTTATCTTGATTTAAGTTGGTTTTAATCTTCAGTTGCTTCAGGTTATTCAGTTTTTAATTGATTCAGGTAAAAGGGAAAAGTAAAGAAATTATGCTTTTCCCCATGAAACTGATAATTTATGCAATATGACCTTTTATGCAGATATGATCGGGGAAACTTTTTCTCTATTATTTTTCCCCTGAGCTGCTAAAAGGCATTCAAGCGTGCAGTAGATTGCTTTTTTCTCAACCTTTTCAAGGACTACAAATTCATGCCCACAAACTGGACATGTTTTAGTTATATACTCCATAAATTTCTCCCACTTTTTTAATTAGTTTCAACTTCGCCTGTAAGATTCAGGTAACTGGATACCTCAATCTTCAGCCATGTTTCAACAACTTTTTAGCTGTTTTTTAATTGTACTTTGATATAGTGTACATATACTTTGTATAAATAGTTATCTTAATGAGCTAATATTATTTAGATAGTATTACAGAGATATGGATTCTAAATCATTTATATGATTTATCTAAATCTTGTAAAAATCGGAGTCTATAGAGGTTTTCTCTGTACTGATTTCCCTATCTCTCTAGAGCTTTATGCTCTATCTTTTGTAAAAATTTCTTCTAAATACTGATTATATTATTTTTTAAATTGTTTCCTTAACTCTATGCAATCTATATAATTTACTCAAAACAGTCATAATCCTCTGTACATAATTTATAGGGCAATATGCCAAAATTTGTTTATTGCGAAAGATCTTACAGGTATCAGATGAAACGAACCTCCAGGGAATGGAAACTAAAAAGGTCCGAATTCATTGAAGGTAAAGTCTGTGCCTGGTGCGGCTCATCTGACTTTCTCTGTGTCCATACTCCTGGAGCTTTTTCTCCGGCAGAAATTCGCACAGGGGTTTATAATCTCGCCTATGCCAGATTTAAAGAAGTATACAGGCAGAAGTACCAGAAATTCGAATATATCCTTACCGGTAAACACCGCCATAAAAGTCATCCTGTATGGCACAAAGCCTCAACCATCCATAAGACCGAACCTGACCATACTGACCTTGAAGAGCAGCGTATTGAGAAACTCGTTGAAGATAAGGGAGAAGGAAACTTTAAACAGCTCTACCGTGAATGGCTTGAGGAAAACGGAATTGAAGACATTATGCCACTCCCCTTGAAACGATTCTCACAACCTACCGTGAATGGCTTGAGGAAAACGGAATTGAAGAGCTTATCGAAGAGGAGATTAAAAAAGCAGAAGAAGAAGGTGCATCTCTTGAGCATGCAATTGTGCTGTGCAGGCGCTGCCATTTTGCAAGCCTGAGGGGTATGGAACTCTGTCCCGTATGCAGAAAAAAGTATAAATCTTCAAGGTATGAAACCTGCTTTGGCTGCCTGTCTGAAGAAAAAAAGAAAGACATTCTGGCAAAGCAAAACGAAAAAAAAGACTTGCTGGAGAGTTCAGAGGAGCTTTCCGATAAATCATCTGCTGAAGAGCCATAGGCCCGCTTCAGACTTATGAAGGTAGATGAGATAATTTGAAATCATTCCCCGGTTACCTTCAGAATAGAGCCCATCCGCTTCCTCCGCAGGCCCTGCAGGTTCCGCTTTCTAAATTTCCTGACCCGTTGCAGAGCGGGCATATTATTGCAGGCTGGGCAACGAGCACGTTTCCCTGTCCTCCGCATGCCTCACAGATTTTACCTTCAACATGTCCGGTTCCATTGCACAGGGAACATCTTTCCGGAGCATATTCCGTATCTACATAGGTATAGACCATCTCACCATCACCTTTCTTATTATGAGCACAGGGTAATTTGGTTGAGCAAAAGATTCTTTTTATACATATTTTCGGCGTTCTGGGTTAAAAGATCTTGCAAAAAGATAAAATGGAAAGTGTTATAATGTAATACAGGTTTCCATCCCTTCTCTGCCCGTTTTTCCACTTTTCTACTTTTATCAGTTATGTTTTTTGAAATAGACTTTCCTTTGCTGTTAAAAGAGTTGCGAGAAGTGATTTTTTAATTTCTACTGCATTATTGGGGCAGAGTTCGCGGCAGCAGTAGCATAAAATACATTTTTCTCTGTTGATCCTGAAACTCCCGTCTTCAAGACGCTCCACAGCATGGGGAGAGCAGTTGTTGTAGCACGCTGCACAGCGGGTGCATTTCCTCTGGTTAATCCTGGGGTATATGGTATAATATTTCCCCAGGCGGCGCGTCAGGAAAGTCGGAGCTGTACTGACTCCTCCGCTTGAAGGTTTGAATTTCTTTTTGACTTCTTTTAACGGTGTTCCAACCACGACAGGGCACTGGTTTCCGAACCCTTTTTTCAGGGCACCTGCGGTCGTCGGAATTTTAAGGGGTTCAAATCCTATCATCTCTGCCGCAATAATATCCAGGGAAACACAGTCCCTGCTCGCCAGAATTACTCCTGAGTTTACCGGGTTTCCATGGGAGGGGCCATTTCCTTCCATGCCGATAATCCCATCCATCACCGCAAAATCAGGTTTTATTATAGAGTATAGATCAGCAACAGCTTCGCCAAAAAGGTCACGTTTTCCAAGAAGATGAGTCTCTTTCCGGCACTTAAGAGGAAGAGTACCAAAGAAATTCTTGACCGCACCCGTGTAATACGTAAGCTCATGTGTTTTCAATTTCGGAAGGGATATTACAACATCGGCTTCAAGGACAGGGTTTGCAATGTACAGTTTTCGGAACTGGAGGGGCTCCGGGACTTCCGTGAGGGTAAAACCTGCAGTCTCAAAGTTCACAACCCTGGCTCCTGCTTTTAAGGCAGCCTCTTCTATTCCCGAGGCTTTCAGGGCTTTTGCAGTAGCACCTGGCCTTGATATTCCCGCTCCGTCCCCGACTACCGGCTTTCCTCCGGCACTGAGCACGAATTCACACATTGCTGAGACCACAGCCGGATGGGTGGTTGTGGCAGCTTCAGGCGGGCTTGCTGCGAGAATATTTGGCTTGAGGAGTACGCTATCTCCAGGATTGATTACGTTTTCAAGGCCTCCGAGCAAATCAAGAGCTTTAGCTATTGTTTCTTTTGCGCTGGAGTAATCAGAACAGGGAACTATGGAGACTTTATTCATTGATTAAAATAAATGCAGGTAATTATTGAATTCTTTTCCGGTATCAACTCTCTGTTTCAGTTTATTATCCATTTACCAGTTGTTAACTGTTTTTCAGGTATTTTCAGGTATTTTTCAGTATCCTTTTTACCTGTTTTTCAGGCCCATCATCAGGTCTATTTCTTCGGCTATGCTTTCCAGCTCGTCCAGTATCCTTTCCGAATCCTTCCTCATCTCCTTTACCGCAGCTTTAAGGCTTCCTCCCCTCAGATAAATCAGGCGTTTTTTCCTGTACAGGAGCCCGGACTCATTGAGGTTCCGGAGGTGATGGTTGATTCTTGAGATTTTCATATCCAGGTCTTCAGCCAGAGCTTCCGATGTACTTTCACTCTCATTTGAGAGCCTTTCAAGCAGGCTGAAAATTATCCTGTTAGCTGTGCTTTCGGTGTCCCTGCCCGAAGAGAAGCCAAAGCTATCACAGAACCACAGGAGGTCTTCTTCAAGGCTTTTGATTCTGGGTTTTTCGAGGTTTCTGAGGATAATTTGCTGAACCATCTGTCTACTATTTTAGATATTCAGATATATAAGGTTTATTTAAATTTGTAGACATCATATCTATTTTATTGTGATTATTCTTATTAAATTAATATCTATTCTCATATTTGCGGGTAATTTTTAAATATAAGTTTTACATTATATGCAGATAGTTGGGCGCTAAAAAGCTCAATAATTCACCGATTTTATACTGACTTCTAGCAGCAAGTTAACCTTCAGCTAATATTAAGGTCGCTTACACATAGGAGGAACAAAAGATGATTGTCAAACCTATTGGCGAACGAGTATTACTCAAGCACCAGAAGAAAGAAGAAGTAACTAAAGGCGGAATCTACATCCCGGAATCTGCACGGCAGGAGAAGAAAGAAGGAATTGTTATTGCCGTGGGAACCTTTGAAGACGGGAAAGAACTCCCCCTGAAGAAAGGTGATCATGTAATTTACGGGGGATACCAGGCCGACGAGATTGAAATCGATGACGAAAAATACATTTTTGTCGACTTCAAAGATATCCTGGCAACGGTTGTTGAAGAATAACATTGAATGAGGCCTTTTCTGAAAATACTGAATCAGGCAACCATGAATATCAGTAAATCATGAGTCTGGTGAATGTCAGGCAAATAATGACCTCGATAAACCATGATTTAATTCGGTAGAAATATTGATCTTAATTAAGGTGATACAGATGGCTTCAAAGCAGATAATGTTTGATGAGGGTGCAAGAAAAGCACTCTTAAACGGTGTGGATAAAGTCGCAAATACCGTCAAGATAACTCTGGGACCCAAGGGCCGTTATGTCGTTCTGGATAAAACTACAAAGCCTGTGGTCACAAACGATGGTGTCACCATTGCAAAAGAAATAGAGCTCCATGACAAATTTGAAAATATGGGAGCCAAACTCGTTAAAGAAGTCGCTTCCAAAACCCAGGACAACACAGGGGACGGAACAACAACAGCCACCCTTCTTGCCCAGAGCATGATCCGGGAAGGATTAAAGAACATCAGTGCCGGAGCAAACCCCATAGAAGTCAAGAAGGGGATCGAGATTGCCACGGAAAAAGTCGTAGGGTATCTCAAAGGAAAAAGTGTGGAAGTAAAGGGCAAGGACAAAATCATTCAGGTAGCTACTATCTCTGCAAACAATGACGAAGAAATAGGCAACCTGATTGCCGATGCTATGGAAAGGGTCGGCTACAACGGGGTAATAACTGTTGAAGACTCAAAGACCATGGAAACCAGCCTTGATGTGGTCGAGGGTATGCAGTTCGACCGCGGATTTGTTTCCCCCTATATGGCACTTGATACCGAGAAAATGATCTGTGAATTTGAAGATCCCTATATTCTGATTACTGACAAAAAAATCAACAGCATGAAGCAGATTGTACCTGTGCTTGAAAAGGTCGCTTCTGAAGGAAGGCCCCTCCTGATTATTGCAGAGGACGTTGATGGAGATGCTCAGGCTGCCCTTATTCTGAACATTATTCGAGGAGCCCTGAAGGTCTGCGCTGTAAAGGCTCCAGGGTTCGGAAACGAGAGAAAAGAAATGCTCGAGGACATTGCTGTCCTTACCGGCGGGCAGGTCATCAGCGAAGAAAAGGGTATGAAGCTTGAAGAATTCAGCGACTACATGCTCGGAAGTGCCAGAAAAGTCACGGTTGACAACCATAAAACCATAATTGTAGAAGGCAGAGGCAACAAGAAAGATATCGATGAAAGGATCAGGATTATCGATGCCCAGATAAATATTGCTGAAACCGATTACAGAAAAACCGAACTCAAAAAGCGCATGGCAAAGCTGGGAGGCGGCGTTGCAGTAATCAAAGTGGGAGCTGCAACCGAAACCGAACTTAAGGAAAAGAAAATGAGAATTGATGACGCTCTGAATGCCACAAAAGCCGCAGTTGAGGAAGGTGTGGTTACAGGAGGAGGAATAAGTCTCTTCCGCGCAGCTGCGATTCTTGAATCTCTTAACCTTGACGGCGACAGGCAGGTCGGTGTAAAGATCGTCCAGAGAGCCATAGAGGATCCTGTCCGCCAGATTGCAGCAAATGCAGGCAGAGAAGGCGCTGAGGTTGTGGCAGCCATAAAGGCTGAATCCAGTGAACACTTTGGGTACAATGCAAAAAGAGACGTTTTTGAAGATCTCTTCGAAGCAGGTGTAATCGACCCTACAAAAGTTGTAAGGAGCGGCCTCCAGAACGCTGCTTCAATTGCAGGCATGGTTCTAACAACAGAAGCTCTCGTAACAGACTTCAACGAAGAAAAGGACGAAAGAACCGCAGCAATCATTATCTGATTGCATTTTTCCTTTTTCCTCTTCTTCTTTTCTTTCCTTTCTTTTTTCTGCCTTTTTATCCCGGTTAATGCTGAAAATCTTTTTCTCTCATTAAAACATTATTTTTGTAAGAACGTAATTACCCATATCTATAAGTCTTAAGCTATGGTCTACCTTTTTTAATCCTGAGCCTGGCTTACTTTAAATTCTCTCTACCAGAAAGGTGAAAGTAAAAATGCTTGAAGTCTACTGCGACTCATCCTACAATGAAAGTGAAGACTCCTATATCGGCTGCGTGGTGCTGCGGAACGGTATGCAACTTCATCAATCCACAACTAAAGTCCCGGGAAATCCTCAGAACAACCTTGAATGTGAACTTGCAGCCCTTAACTTCGCGATGTCCCTTGTAAGGACTTTTTCCGAAAGGGATAAAGAAATAATTCTCTATAACGATTCTACCGAAGCCGTAAAAACTTTTCAGGGAAAGGCAGGGGAAGTGGAAAAGGAGTTTCCAGAGTCCAGAATCAGCTTCGAATATATCCCCCGTGAAAAGATGTATCAGGCAGCCGCAGACAGTCTGTCTAAAAAGTTTCCTGTTTTTTTCTCAAGTACAGCTACATGTAATGTGGAATCCTTTTCAAGACGTGAAGATATTCTCACAGATATTGCCCGCAATAAAAGCAGTGTTTTTTATCTTGAGAAAGTGCCGGAAATGTCTTCAAATAAAAAAACCTGCTACAGGCTGGTAATCCGTAATATGGAGAAAATCCTTTCTGATGACCGTTTTTATTCCATAAAAAAAGGAGGTCCGGGCACTCAGGTAAAAGCCGCTGAAGAAATTCGAAAGGACCTCTCAGACCCGGAGATTCTTTCTTCCCTGAAATCGAAAGGCATCAGGCTTGAAAACTCCTACTTCCTGCTCACAGACGAGACCTGGGGACTGCGGGGTACGGACAGCCAGGCCTGCTCTATCCTGCCTCCTTCCATCCCTCATAAAATCATATGTGATGAAGTAGACCGATCACCTCAAAACCTTTTCAAAAGAGCAGAGCGTTTCAGATAACTTTTTGCCTGTACAGCCCGTTACTTTATAGTTGACGTTTCAGAATATCTGTAAACCGATATTATGTAAATCAAGGTATTCCACTTACAGTATTATATCTTCCCCCTAACAACCCCAAACCCAATTTAAACCCTGAGAATCCATGAAACCCATAGATTACAAAACACAGCTTTTGCTAACTATGTTCGTCAGCTGCCTGCTCCTTGGAAACCTTCTGGGAAGCAAGCTAATTGAGATTTTCGGAATAGTAACTTCTGTCGGCCTTTTAGGATATCCGCCTACTTTTCTTATTACGGATATAGTCGAAGAGGTTAGAGGAAAAGAAGCGACAAAGATTTTCGTACATGCAGGCTTTCTTTCACTCTGTATTGCTATATTTTTCGTATTTGTAAGCACGGGCCTGCCCCCTTCTCCTCTGTATCCGCATAATGAAGCTTATAAGTATGTTTTTTCAAACTCCCTGAGAATGATTCTGGCAAGTGTAACCGCTTTTATTATAAGCCAGTATCACGACATCTGGGCTTTCAATTTCTGGAAGCAAAAAACAAATGGGAAATATCTGTGGCTCAGGAACAACTTCTCAACAATTGTCTCCCAGCTGCTTGACTCTATAGTTTTCATGTTTATTGCTTTTTATCGCGCAACTCCTGAAATGGATGTGGCTGCAGTATTTTCTATGGTTTTGCCGCTCTGGGCCCTTAAGGTAATTTTCGCTCTTCTTGATACTCCGTTTGTATATCTTGGAATCAGGTGGCTTGCTTCTGAAGATGTAAAAGAGGATTCACACGAGGAAAGCAGAGAGGCAGGATTGGTTAAAAGCCGGGAAATGCACAGTTCCTGAAACCCTGCTCCTCAGGAATGCAGGGTGAAATTGAATTCAGATGTTCAGGACCAATCCCAATGCTTATGGACATCCACATCCTATATACATTAACGGGGGTGCAGTCATGACAAAATATCCTGAGATCGAAACACCGCACAGGAACGAAACTCATAGTGATGAGAAATTTCCTGAAAATCGTGAGAATAAGGCTGAGAAGCAGGAGACGAAGGTAAAAGAGCCTGACATTCGATCAGGAGTTCCCTCGGAAGAATTCTGCATTTCCTGTTTAAATATGCCTGAGGAACAGCGTAACAGCATGCTTCTGGAGATCCAGCAGGTAGCTGAAAGGATTCTTAAAGCCCATGGAGTTATCAAAGAACCTGAAGACCTTTTAAAGGGTGAATGGTTCCTGAAACTTCAGATACCGGAATTTGAAAAAAAACTGGTCCTGGCAAAGTCAGGAGAAGAGGTATTTATTGGTCTTTATTCTTATTCTGGAGAAACTCCTGTGCCTGACCCTAACTTCGTTTTGCTTTCTCAATTCGGGTTCTGGTATCCGCAGAGGATCGAGGAAAAATTTGAAGAAACGGTAGCTTCCTTCTTTACAGGAGCTTATGGAGATTATGACTTCCTTAATATTATCCCTGAAAACGTTGAAAAATTCCAGACCTTTCAGCGTGACTTTGCAAAGATGCTTGAAAATCAGGGATGGGATGGGCCGGATGTGAAGGTTGTAGATAAAATTATGCCGAAAGATTAACTTTCTATAGAATCTGTCCAGCCAGAAAGTTTATTTTTTCTTTTCAGTTTTCTCGGGGATTAATTCCCTTTTTTGCGTCTTCAGTTCTAACTTTTTGTTTTCCCCACAGGATTTTTAAATCTTGAAAGCATACGCAGTTTCAGGTACATACTCAGTGTTATTATTTGCTTCTAACTTGTGGCTTTTATAGTGATCATCTTTCAGAAGGTCTTTTATGTTTTCGATAAATGCCGAATGTATTCTTTCAAAAAAATCCGAAGATATTCCTCCTTTCTATGTGATGGAAGTCCTGGAAAGTGCCAAGGCTCTGGAAGCTCAGGGCAGGCACATAATCCATCTTGAGGTCGGAGAGCCTGATTTCCCCACCGCTCCCCATATATGTGAAGCTGCATGTGCTGCTATTGGCCGGGGCATGACTAAGTACACTCACAGCCAGGGACTGCCCGAGCTCAGAGAGGCAATAGTTGAGTCTTACTACAGGAAGTTTGGAGTTGACCTGGATCCGGGCCAGGTTATTGTTACTTCCGGGACAAGCCCTGCTCTACTCATTGTTTTTATGGCTCTTCTTGAAAAGAAAGACGAAGTAATTATGTCGAACCCTCACTACGCCTGCTATCCTAATTTTGTAAAACATCTTGGGGGGACTCCTGTTTTTGTTTACACGAGTGAGGCAAACGGTTTTGCCCTTGAGCCGGAAACGGTAAGGCAGTGTTTGAGCCCCTATACGAAAGCCATTCTTATCAATAGCCCATCAAATCCCGGCGGGCACGTCATGTCTCCAGAAAATCTTCAGGGTCTTGCAGCAATAGCTGAGGAAAGAGGTATTCCTATCATTTCGGACGAAATCTACCAGGGTCTGATCTACAGCGGAGAAGATCATACAATCCTTGAATATACCAGGAATGCCTTTGTCCTTAACGGTTTTTCGAAATTGTATGCAATGACCGGCTGGAGGCTGGGATATATTATCTGTCCTCCTGAATGTGTACGTGCACTTCAGAAAATTCACCAGAACTTCTTTATCTGTGCCAACTCTTTCGTTCAAGAAGCCGGTATTGCAGCCCTGAAAGGCCCTCAGGATCACGTTGCTGAGATGGTCCAGACTTACAATGTACGCCGCCAGTACATGCTAAAAAGGCTTATCGGCATGGGGCTCGATGTACGCAAAGAGCCGATGGGAGCTTTTTATGTCCTTGCCGATGCCCGAAAATACTGCAGCGATTCCCTTGAATTTAGCCGCAGGATCCTTAATGAGGCAGGAGTGGCTGTAACTCCAGGCATAGACTTCGGGAACGGGGCAGAGGGCTATCTGCGTTTTTCCTATGCCAACAGCCTGGAAAACATTGCAGAAGGCATGGACCGTCTGGAAGCTTTTCTGGAAAAAGAGCTTGAATGATGAGCTTTTCAGGATCAGGCAGCGTCCAGTCTCTGTTTATTAATTTTTCCTAATTAATTTTTCTAAAACCTGTTTAAGTGAAGGTTTTCTACAGGTTTTATCTTACTTTTGTTTGCAGTCCTTTATTTATTTCAGAAACTCTTCTCTTCTGCCTGAAATCAAAGATACTCCTCTGATTAACGCTTTCTTTTTCAGGGCAGAAAATCCCTGTGATCAGCCATGTCCCATACGTGAAATGAGTCCCCATTATAAAGTAAAGTTCTTTTTCTTTTAAGCGTTCAAAGAGCTTCTCTTTTATTCTTTTTTTCACAGCCAGATGTTCTTTTTCTTCCCTCACTATATTCCGTACGGTTTCATTGATTTCCCAGTCAAGCAGAACAATTTTATGCCCTCTGCAGGCTTCTTCTCCCTCGCACCTGAAAGTATACTTTATCTCTACAGGCATTCCAGCTTTTTCTCCTTTCTCCAGAAAGTCTCCCATCATATCAAAATACTGCTGCCGGTCAAAGGTCTCAAGGCTGTTTACCTTAACTTCAATATCCAGAAGCTCGGGCTTTACCACTCCGAGGCTTGCTCCCTCGATATTCAGCCTTTCTAAAGAAGTAACAAGCGGCAGGATAAGCTCTTTTATTTCCCTGTCCTTTGCAGGCCTTCCAAGGTTAACGTAATCAAGGACTTTCCTGCTCTCCCATCTCATATCGTTCTCAGGCCTTGTAACCGTAACCTCAAGCAGGTCATTTCTTCTGAAATCCACCAGCCCTTCCCCATACCTGAACCTGAGAGGGTAAAGCCTGAGGAGCTCCCCATCTTTGTTGATGCCGGTAACTCCAACAGCGTGCCCTTCCCCATTTCTTTTGCTCTTCTCCGGGGTAGCTCTGACAAGGACTGCTATTTTTTCTTTTTCTCGCCTCAAAGGACAACCTCGGTCGTTTGGATGGATATAGAAAAATCGGATCTTAGAAGAAGATTGTATTTTGAAGGTAATAACTGTTGGGGAAGCTTTGTGAAAGTAATTATTTCCAGCCCTGCCGGTTTTTCTATGTTCATTTCTCTAAACATAACAGATTAAGATCAGAATATGCAGAACGAGTTTAAAAAAGGAGACATAGCAAAATTAAAGAAAAGAAAAAACGTGGGGCTGGTGAGATTCGAACTCACGATCGACGGGTATCTCCGAACAACTGCTTTAACAGTTCTCTGGTGAGCATCTATCAGTGCTCCAACGGTTCCTCATTGTCCTGCCCCGTCGGGAAAGACTCGGTAGACCCGTTGTTCATCATTTATCCGCTGGAGCCCATCGCCATGCCGGGCTAGGCCACAGCCCCTTAATATTGATTAACAAGGATACTGACATATCTTTTCTCTTTTAAATACTTAACGGCAGGAAGTAATGTTTTCAAGAAAATGTTTTTAAAATGTTCCTTAAATATTTCTATTTCTTCCTCAGCACATTAGAACAAAGCAAATTTTAAGCAGGAAAATAAGGCATATGGAAGCAAAAAAGCAGGTAGAGAGCTTTTCTTATTTGTCAGCTCTCTATCTCTCGATAATTGCCCGAAAATGCTGTTTTATCGGGGTTTTCAGTCGATTTTATTGAACTTGGATGCAGATGCCCCGCAGATCGGGCAGTTGCCTTCGGGTTCGCCTTCTACAGTATGTCCGCAGACCGGACATACGTAATAGTCAACTTCTTTGTTATTTCCAATTTCTTGCAGTGCCTTTTCGTACAGCATGGCATGAACTTTTTCTACTTTATTTGCTACTTCAAAGCTCCAGAGAGCCCTTTTGTCCCCTTCTGCCTGTGCTTCCTCTATGAATTGGGGGTACATTTTCGTAAACTCGTATGTTTCCCCTTCAATTGCTTCTTTCAGGTTATCCATTGTGGTCCCAATACCGCCCATGCGCTGAAGGTGATTGAGGGCATGGACTGTTTCTGCAGCAGCAGCGGCTCTAAAGAGTTTAGCTATCTGGTGATACCCTTCCTCGTCTGCTTTCTTTGCGAATGCCAGATACGTTCTGTTTGCCATCGATTCGCCGGTAAATGCAGCTTTGAGGTTGTCTTTGGAACTCATATATCTCTCCCCTTTGTTTGAAATCTTTTTTCACCTTATTATCAGGTTATATCTATTATTTCTAACGCTCAGTGTGTCTGATATTAAAATCTAAATCTATACACCAGAGCATCTTAATTTTTAATGGAAAGAGATCTATATCATATTTTTTAGAAAAAGAAACTGGATCTATTTGGAAAAAAGAGCCCTTAAAAGAAGAGAATATCCAAAAAGATCATTTAGATTTATTTTTTTTAAGAATAAACCGAAATAATTATTAAAGGTAGTGTTATTCAATACTATTCACAATGCTCTAATGTGAGGAAGTTAGGAAATAATTTCTACGCATCTGGGTAAATTTAAAACACTTCTACTCTTCATGAAAACTATAAAATAAATGATATTGAGGTAAACAAAATGAAGAAAATGAGCTTTTTAGTAATTAGCTTGCTGCTTCTTTCCATAGTAGCAATATCAGGGTGCACAGGTGGCGAAAAAGCTGAAACTGCTACCCCTACCGAAGAAGTTACTCCTACCGAAGAAGTTACTCCTACCGAAGAAGTTACCCCTGTAGAAGAAACAGAGGGTAATGTGTCTCCCAACGCTAGTATGCCTCCTGCTGGAGAAATGCCTGGCAACAATACTACTCTGCCTCCCAAGCCTCCTGCAGTAAATATGTCTGGTAACAATTCTACCATACCCCCAGCCAAATAAATGATCTGTAATAAGGCATAATTCAACCACTGATATCTTTCTTCAAAGCAGTGGTAATAAACCTATATTTATTATTGATAGTGAAGCCCCTTCTTTGCTTTTCTACAGTGAAGAAAAGGCTTCTTACGAGTTTTTACTTCGTCCAGTAGTCCCAGAATTATAACTCACTAATCTATCTAGAATTACAGCTACTGATCTACAATCTTCCCTTAAAACGCCTTGAAAGTAAAAAAAGGAATTCAGGCGATTTTACTTTTTCTAAAAAAGGTTTTAACAGATTTAATTTGGAATTTACGCCCAGGGCAGGATTCGAACCTGCGATCCCAAAGGGAACGGTTTTCGAGACCGTCGCCATACCGCTAGACGACCTGGGCATTTTGATTCCAAAGTATTTAAGTAATGAGGAAGTTTCCGGGCATCGCCCGGCGTTTCTGGTGCAGAGTAAAGTGAATATACTTTCTATCTTATATATTTTATTCTCGCGAATTCCATAATTTTAAAAATCAAAAAGGGATTTCTGACCTGCAGTTTTTTCTGTATTCTCTTCTGATCTTTTTGCTTCTGTTCCAGCTGCCATCTCTACATCCGCCTTTAATGCTTTTCCAGTAATTTTTTGCTCGAAGTCAGAGAAAGATATCTGGGTCCCGGGCTTTTCTTTCTCCTTCGTCATCCTTGAAGCTCTTTTCTTTTCCTCACCGGCTTTTACTGCAGGTTCAGCCTTCTCATTTTTCAGGTGTTCAGGCAGTTCAAGCCAGCCGTACTGCCCTCCTCCTCCCGGGTGAATTATAACATTACCTTTCCTGAAGGCGAGAATTGCGTTCACTATCTTCTCGTCCACTATTTTCAGGTATTCGGGTTCTGCATAAATAAGGGCTTCAACCTCGTTTCCAAAGTGCTCTACAAGGGTTTCCCAGGCTGTTTTTACGCCTTTTGTCTGGACACCTGCATGGCCAAGTGCCATCTGTATGATTTCTGCAAGAGGGATAAGGTGAAGATAAGGCGGGCGGTAAACAGGATGTCTGGGCTCTTCAAAATCAGCAAGTTCGTTGACCCGGTCAAACACTCCTTTTTTTATAACGCCTCCGCATGCAGAACAGCGCCATTTAATAGCTTCAGCTTCGGGCAGAGTATACTGGGTAAAACATTTGATGCAGGCAGACCTGTTGTACTTTCCTTCTTCAGGGAAAAAGCCGACATTCAGAGTAGACCCGTATCCCTGTTCCCTCAGAATGGCTTTTTTTATGCCATCAAAGGTAATATCAGGGACATTGAACTGAGTAAATTCCCTTGCTAATTTATTAGCAGACGGGGAATGGGCATCAGAGTTTGTGAGAAAAGTAAGTCGGTGCAGTTCTTCAATCCTGTCCGCATAATCACTGTCTGCGCTCAGTCCAAGTTCAACAAAAGAAACGTAATCTGTCATACTCCCATAGCAGCTTTCCAGGCTGTCATGGTAAGCGTAAAGAGCAGTCCAGGGAGTAAAAGCATGGCAGGGGCCGATAAGAGCTCCAATATCCTTTGCAATCTCGGCAATTTCACAGCCGTCCAGCTTAACTGCGGGTCTTCCATCTGCTTCAAGGTTTCCAAAAGGGGCAATTCTTTCTGACAGCTCTTCGGCTTTTGAAATTGAAGGCAAAATAAGAAGGTGATGCACACGGTCGATATCTTCAATCTCGGTAGTAGGGATAAAAGAAATGTTTCCTATCCTGATTTCTTCGTCTGAAATGGCTGCTTTCTTAATCTCTTCGAGCCACTTCGGATGGGTACAGTCCCCTGTACCTATAAGCTCCATCCCTTTTTTCGAGGCTTCACTTGCAATTGAGGGCAATTCCATCTTCATGGAACATGCCATCGAGTACTTTGAATGAAGATGGAGGTCTGCATTGACTTTCATTTCCGAACCTTTCGCCAGAAGTTTTTAACTATCAGGTTCTCTACAGTGTGTTTATCCGGATTTTTGTCCTTATTTACTTCCTGAAATGTATATTTATCCTATATAACGCAGGTCTTCTTCCGTGGGCTTGACTTCCGGGAGGTTCTGCTGTTCTTCTTTTTCTTTCAATTTCTCGAGGATGTTCTCCATTTCCTCAGCTTTTTTCTTCAGAGAGTCTGTATTTACCTCGATTCCGAAAATATTGCACAGCACTTTCAAAAGAGATTGGGCGCTTTTAGGGTCCATAAGGTATCCGGGTGTCATTCCCATGAGGCAGGCGGCATCTATGCCCCTCATCCCGCTGAAAGCCACAAGCAGGCCGGAAGCTCCTACGATTCCTCCGCTCGGCTCGGATTCCCTGAACTCCACTCCGTATTTTTTAATCTCTTCTATCAGTTCAGTGCTGTTGGCAACTCCAAGGACTGTCTCTTCATAGGTGAGTTTGCCTGTCGGGTAGCCTCCGAGAGTGTATATCCTGGGAACTTTCAGTTCCTCTGCAATGTCCAGGTAAAGAGAACAGAGTTCGTAGTGCCCCTGTGCAGTGGTACTCTGGTGGTCTCCAACGAGAAAAAGAACATCAGTTTCGTTTGCTTTCCCCTGATATATGGTGTTGCTTACCGGACGGACGGTACAATCTTTGTTGACAAGAACCTGAGGCGGAAAGTGTGGGGAATAAACCTCCATAATCTTTTCAGCCGCGAGTTCGTCTACAAGATGTTCTGCTACCAGCTTGCCCACAAGCCCTACTCCTGGAAGTCCGACAACCATTATGGGGTTTTTGAGTGCAAGGTTTTCTTTCAGGCGGACAAGTATACTTTGCTGCATAAAAATCCTTATCCTTTCTTTGCCAGTCTGCGGTACTTACCATAAGGGTCCTGAGGAGAAAAGCGAGCCGGGATAGCGGGTAAGGCATCTCCCCCGCAAACCGGACATTTTTCCCTTAAAGTGTACCTGCCGCAATTTTTGCATTTGCGGATCTTTTGTCCCAAAGGGTATCACGCCTTTGTCGATTCGATATGCCGTTTAAAGACCCCGTGTCCACCGAGTTTGGAAATAGTGTCTATTGCCGTCTGGGCGGATTTCTTAAGGACTGATTCGGCTTTCTTATAATCAGGAGCTATCACCTTGATTCGATATCTCGGAGCCCCCGTGTAAGTTATGTCGAGCCTGACATCCTTTCCATCTACATCGCTGATGGAATTCGCAGCACTGAGGGATTGTTTTATGACCTCTATGCCGTTTGGAAGATTACAGGTCAGATCAACATACCCTGCGATATCCACGAAAGGCAGTTTGATATTTTCTCCTGCAATTTTGACTATGCTCTTCAGGTATTTCTTGTTGACTTTAAGTCCTTTAAAAGCCTTCTCCCCTTCGATAGCTGCTTCTTCAAAGGCTGAATATGCGCTTCCAAAGTCTTCTACAAGTCTCTCGTGCAGAGCCTGCAGGCCGTTTTCATCTGTCTTGGTCTCTTCGGCCACGAACTGGAGCCACTTGGCGGCTTTCTGCTCATTCTTCCATTCCTGGATTTTAGCCCGCCGCTGGTGCTCGTTCACGTCTTTCAATGAAAGGTCTATGTGGCCGCGGGAAGGGTCCACGTTCAGAACCTTGCAGACAATCTTCTGCCCTTCCCTGACGTAATCCCTGACGTATTTGACCCAGCCTGCTTTAATTTCAGAGATGTGGATAAAACCTTCCCGCCCTCCGAATTCCTCAAGCTCGACGTAGGCTCCGAAATCAGTTACATTCTTCACCGTACAGACAACAAACTCTCCGACTTCGGGCCAGTTATCGTTTCCCATTCGTACCACTTCTCGATTTTTGTCTTTTATTACTCTCTACTGTACTCCTGTTCAGTGCTTTTACCGGTCCGGTTATTCAAGCACTTCCAGGATGTGAGTGGTAATTGTAGATTTTCCACCGGTTGGTTCGGCAAGGGTTCTTCCACAGACAACGCAGGTAATCTTGCGGCTTGCGCTTCCGAATATGATCTGTTCGTTTTCGCAGTCGTTGCACTTTACGCGCAGGAACCTGCTCTTTGGCCTCTGGGTATAGTCTACCATATTATCTTACTCCTTGAACTCGAACTTCTTTGCCCTGAAGCAGGGTCTCTGGTGTGCTTTCTTACATACTGAGCAGCGATACCTGAGCCAGATGCGCTTTGTCGGCTTGTCGCCGCCGGGCACCTTGGAGAACTTTCCGCTGTTCCCTATGCCTTGCTGTCTGTTCTTCTGCCTTGCAATGTGGGTTAATGATGAAGCCTGGCCCTTCTTTACCCTCTCTGCTACGTGTTCCTGGTGGGTCTTACAGAACGGGCAGTAAGTTCTGAACTTCTTTGGAATCTTCATTCTTTACACCTTTTTGTCGATTATTGGTATTGGTGTGCATGTTCCGGCTTTGGCGGAAAAGCATCGTTTAAATATACTTGTTTAATACGTATGGCGTTACGTATGGCGTTTTATTTCCTGGGAAGCTATTATTTGGGAAGCCTTTGATTGATGAGTTTGAAATAATTCAGACCTCTTTTGTCTCGAATCCTGAGTTGCGGTCTCTATCGGAGACGAGGTCAGAGCACGCTAACAAGGTTAAGCTACACAGATATAGCTACACATATAAATAATAATGCTATTACCTGAAGTGCCTCTTTTTTCATAAGGCATGAGCCTTCCATTTGCAGGCATTCTGATGTTGCCATCAAACTGTTTTTCTGGCTAAAAAAAGCTGCATGTTTCAAGAAATTAATTCTTTTCGGAATTCTTCTCTACGGAACTTTTGTCCCCCGCAGCAATCAGTTTTGCTGCATTCCGCTTTATCAGCCCTGTTGCATTCAGTTGCGGCAAAACAACAACATCTTCGGCATTGACCGTATAATTCCTGCCGTCTGCACCTGTGAAGGTAGGCAAATCCTTCAGTATTCGAACAACAACATAGTTTTCGTTTATATTGTTTTTGCCCGGATCTGTCCCGGTTTCCTTTTCCGCTGCAGTCACGGTTACTTCTTCCCCGTTTTTTACTTCCGAATGAACTGGGGCAGGAGCCTGTCTTGAAGCCCATACACAGGGCCAGTTAGCAGTCTTTCCGGAATCAGGGTAAAGAATGGGGCCAAGCAGCTCTATTTTTGCAGCTTCGATTCCCTGAATCACAAGGTCATAAAGCAGTTTTTCCGCAGGAAGCAGTTTTTCGATATCCTTTGAAATAGGTTTATCAGCGTGAGACTGGATCGTTGCCCTGGTAATGACCTTTCCTATCCTTTTCATAAATATGGTCTCAAGGTCAGAAAGCGCTCTTTCATGCTCATCGTTGAGCATTTTTGACTCCGGTGAACGGGGATTATTTATTTTACTTATCTCTTTCTCAAGTTCCCGGATGTATTTTTCGGCTTCCAGGTAAAAATCAGCCGGAATTGTCTTCAGGGTCTGGTTTTTTTCTTTATACAGTGTCTGGCTGATTTCTTCTATATCCATATTCTGCAACACCTCTACAAATCAGATATACGGCTGCGTACTCCGGAACTTCCTGTATGCCTTCATCTATTCTTAAATCCTTGCCCTTTAACTGTACTGAGAAAGGCTTTGAAACAGTTATTTTTACCGGTCTCTCGCCAAAAACAACCGCATCATTCAGCGGATCAAAACTTTCCAGTTCGGACAAAGAAAGTTTTTTAACCATCATCCCTGATCCGCCGTGCAGGGATCCGGGCACACGAATAAGTCTTTTGATGTCGGCAGTTACAGGTTCGTCAACGCTCGCTCCGAACCTGTGCAGGAAATTTTCCCTTGATTCCTGCATGAAATATGCGGCAATCTCCTTAAAGTTTCTTACGTCGAAGTCCAGCCTTCCTCTCTCAAGAATATCCTTTAAGCCGTTTTCACTGTTAGTAATATTAATTAGCTTTTTGATTGTGGTGTCCCCTACCTTCTCATGCCTTCTAAGCTCGGAAAACATATCTTTTTTGTATTTCTTTCCGCACTCTGCTTTCATGTAATCCGTAAGGTAAAGTGCAATCCTCTTCCCCCACCCCGAATCATAACCCACGAGCGTGCATTTCATCGGCACGTTCTTGATCCCTTTAAATGACTTTGAGCCTGTCCCGAAATCTCCGTCCATTGCAACTTCCCTGAAAAAGTGCTTGAAATCAAGGTCTCTGCCGCTGACATAGTTCACGATTTCCCTTCTTTCGGAACTGCCGAGCTTCAGGACTTTCGGACTTGTAATGTGGAAATGGTACCCTCTCCCTCCGGAAAATACGAGCTCGATCTCCTGCTCTGAGAACCCAAAATCGTCTAAAAGGAAGTCCATCAGCTTGAAAGTCTCTTTCTTTACAAGCTCAAGCATATCCGCATAATTCCTCGGTGCGTCCGGCAGGTGGTCTGCATCAAGATCAAAAATGAGCTCTGCGCCGAGCCAGTTTTTCTCGTTCATTTTCCGCGCATCAGGGTATTCATAATAAGCGGTAGAGTTATAAACATGCGCAGGCGCCATGCCGTAAAGGTAATCAAGAGCTTCTCCAGGCGAGCCGAAAGATTTGTGCCTGTGCATCATCTTTTCCGGCATGTCATCATAAAAGATAAAAGCCCATTCCCTGTTAGGCAGGTGGTCAGGAAGGCCTATCTCGGCGGTTTTATAATACTTCTGAAAACAGGATTTCAAATAACGGGTGGTTCGGATGTCCATGGTTTTAGGGCTTCAGGGTTTTGGATCTCGGTTAATTATTTTGTCAGGGATATGGTCTGGGTTTTTCTAAGATAAATTATCTCATATTTTACTTTTGGTTATCTATAAATTTTCTTTTTTACTGTCTACCTGCCTATCCTTGCTCAGGTCAGAGATTTTGAAACTAATAAAAAGCTTCTTTAAGTTAAAAAAGTCATAAAGATAGAGTCATGCGCAATAAATATAAGATAATAAGAAACTTAAAAATGGATTCCATTATTATACTATCATGCTTATAATTGTCATAGTCAACGAGTGTGAAAATTGGCGAAACTGTAGAAACTGATGAAGATAATGATTTTGGGGGTTAAGTATTTTGGGAAGTAAAATCAGTATTATAAATCCTATTAACACAATCCGGTCCTATTTGAAAAAGAAAGAAATTGAAGGCTCTATCGAAGATTCCATTGAATATTCGAATGGTGCGACAGAGTCTGAGAACCACGAAACTTTTATCAGCTCGTCTACAGGCATCGAATTTTTACTGATCCCTGCAGGCGAATTTATAATGGGATCCTCTCCCGAAGAGAAAGACAGGTCAGACTGCGAATCTCCTGTCCATAGGGTTACGATTAAAAATCCTTTTTACATGGGCAAAACTCCGGTTACACAAAGACAGTGGAAGAAGATTATGGGAACCAGCCCTGCAAACTTCAGTGATGAATCCCTGCCTGTAGAGAAGGTTTCCTGGGAAGAGGTCCAGGAATTTATTCAAAAACTGAACACGAGGGAAAACACCTCTAAATACCGTCTGCCCTCGGAAGCCGAATGGGAATATGCCTGCAGAGCCGGCACACAGAGCAGGTACTTTTTTGGCGACGATGAATCAAAGCTTGGCGATTATGCATGGTACGTCAGGAACGCAGGCCGCAAAACTCACCCGGTTGGTAAAAAGAAACCAAATCCCTGGGGACTTTACGATATGCACGGAAACGTCTGGGAATGGGTTCAGGACAGATGGCACGATAATTATAACGGCTCTCCTTCTGATGGCAGCGCATGGGAAGACGGAAACAGTTCCAATCGTGTCTCTCGCGGAGGAAGCTGGTACTGTGATGTAGATTCCTGCCGCTCGGCTGCCCGCTTCAGCCGTGAGCCTGAGAAACGTTTAGCCAATCTTGGATTTCGGCTTGTGAGGGAATTATAACTATTCCTATTCGGTCTCTTTTTATCATTCGAGTTTCCTTTTAAAATGCCTCTCAAAAATCTTTCCCACAATAAGAGTCCTCTTGAGGGAGCAAAGCGACCGAAAAGGACACCGCCTTCCCGAGGCGGAACTCGGGAAGGACAGCGGGCTCCCAAATCGCAATTCGGGAGCTTGAAAATTTCCTATCTGTAAAAAAATTCTACAGTAACACTTATACATGAGTCCTCTATTATATCCACTTCATGAAACAGGATATGTCAAGTGCAGACGTTGCTGCAGTTGTTGCCGAACTGTCAGCGGGTCCCAGGTCCATTATTGATGCGAAGATCGGAAAGATCTACCAGCCTGCGAGCGAGGAGATACGCATCAACCTTTACGTTTTTCATCAGGGAAGGGACAACCTGGTTATCGAGGCAGGAAAGCGCCTCCATATGACAAAGTACATCCGGGCAAGCCCCACGCTTCCCCAGGCTTTTCCCATGCTTCTGCGAAAATACCTGATGGGAGGCAGGATTGTATCTGTCGAGCAGCACGACTTCGACAGGATCATTAAAATAGGGATTGAGAGAGCTGGAGTCAGAAGCACACTCATTGTAGAACTGTTTGCGCGAGGCAATGTCCTGATAGTGGATTCGGAAAACAAAATCATCCTGCCCATGAATCCCGTAACCCTTAAGGACCGCAGGCTCAGGAGTGGAGAGGTTTATGAGCTTCCGGAAGCGCAGTTGAGCCCTGTCGAAGCTAAAGTTTCGGACCTCATGGATGCGTTTTCTAAATCAACGGCTGATATAGTCCGGACCATTGCTACAAGGTTCAACCTCGGAGGCGTCCTCGCAGAAGAAGCCTGTGCACGCGCAGGAATCGAGAAGTCCAAACCTGCAAAAGAAGCTACCCTGGAGGATGCTGAAAAGCTCCAAAATGCATTGCAGGATCTTTTTTCACCTCTTTTCAGGGGAAGGGCGGCTGCCAAACCTGAAGGTGAGCCCGAAACCGAAGCTGGGATCGAAACTCAGATTCCCGGGCTCAGGCCCCAGCACGTGAAGCAGGAAATTAATGGAAAAATTGAAACCTTTGATGTAGTGCCATTTGACCTTAAGCGCTATTCAGATTATGAAAAAGAATATTTTGATTCATTTAATACGGCACTTGATGAGTTTTTCGGGAAAAAAGCTCTGGAACAGGTCGCAGAGGTAAAAGAAGCTGAAAAGAAGGAAAAAACCCTGGGTGTCTTTGAAAGGCGTCTGCTTCAGCAGGAAGAGAGCCTTGCAAAGTTCGGAAAAGAAATTGAGAAAAACAATGCCCTTGCAGAAATCGTATATGCAAATTACCAGGTTATTGAAGAACTTTTTTCCGTACTCAATGGCGCAAGGGCAAAGGGCTATTCCTGGGATGAAATCCGTTCCATCCTCAAACAGGCAAAAAAGACCGTGCCTGCTGCTCAAAAAATTACGAACATTGACCCGAAAACCGGAACTATAATGGTAGACCTCGACGGGAAGATCGTAAGCCTTGATATCCGCAAGACCGTGCCTCAGAATGCTCAGGAATACTATGAAAAGGTCAAAAAGTTCACCAAAAAGAGGGATGGGGCTATCAGGGCTATTGAGGACACTAAAAAGGCTATGGAGAAAAAGGCTGCGTCAAAAGCTGCAAAGGCGGGCAGGAAACTGCAGGCGTCCAGGAAAAAGCACTGGTACGACCGTTTCAGGTGGTTTGTGTCTTCAGACGGATTCCTGGTTGTAGGAGGCAGGGACGCCGATACCAACGAAGAGATTTTCAAAAAATACATGGAAAAGAGAGACATCGTTTTCCATACACAGACTCCGGGCGCTCCTCTTACGGTTGTAAAGACCGGAGGAGAAGAAGTTCCGGAATCCACACTTCAGGAGGCTGCGCAGTTTGCGGTTTCTTATTCGAGCCTCTGGAAAGCCGGGCAGTCCAGCGGGGACTGTTACTGGATTAAATCCGAACAGGTAACAAAGACCCCTGAATCGGGAGAATACCTGAAAAAAGGGGCTTTCGTTATCCGCGGGGAGCGTAACTACTTCAAAGACGTGCCTCTTGGCATTGCAGTCGGGCTTGAGCTGAAAGGCGGTGAAACAAGGGTTATAGGCGGGCCTGCTTCTGCAGTCCGGAAGAACGGAGATTATATCCTTGAAATTGTTCCCGGCAAATTCAACCAGAACGATATCTCGAAAAAGATCTACCGGATTTATGCAGATGAGCTGAATGACCCTCGTTTTGTGAAACAGATCGCATCCCCTGACCAGGTAGCTATGATGATTCCTGCCGGAGAATCTGATATCAGGAGCCAGAAGCCTGAACGAAAAGGAAAGGGAGTCGGGTTCGAAGGCGAGGAGTATGAAACTCCCGGAACAGAAGCAGGATTTGAAGATAGCGAAGGCGAAACTGATGAGGAATTCATAGAAGAAGCCGGAGAAGGTATTGAAAAGACTGGAGTGAAAAAGGTATGAGGGTGACAAACCGTTCTCTGAAAGGCAGGGAAGGGGAAATTGCAGTAACAGCCGAGACCCTTGATGACCTCTGGCACCTGAAATATATAATTGAAAAGGGAGACCTGGTCTTTGCCGTGACCAAAAGGAAAGCCGATACGGCAAGCGATAAACTCCGCCCGGAAAAGGTTGAGAAAGTAAAGGTAAGGCTGGGGATCAGGGTCGAGGAACTTGAGTTCCATAAATTTGCAAACAGGCTGCGAATACATGGCCCTATAGAGCACGGGATGGACGCAGGTTCCTATCACACACTCAATGTGGAAATCGGGACTAACATCTCAATCATTAAGGATCACTGGAAAAACGACCAGCTCCAGCGCATTCAGGATGCTGAAGAAGCCGGAAAGCGCCCGAAAGTTGTGATTGTGGCAGTTGAGGAAGGAGATGCAGATATTGGTTTTGTGCGCCACTACGGAATTGAGGTCTATTCACATATCCGGCAGTCCTCCGGGAAGCGGGAGAGCGGGCTTCGGAATGAGTTTTTCAGGGAAATTGTTGAACAGCTCAGGCACGCCGTTCCTGAAGATGCTTCTATAGTGATTGCAGGGCCGGGTTTTACAAAAGAGGATTTCCTGAAATACTTCAGTGAAGTTGAGTCCGGAATGGCTTCAAAGGCATTGATTGAAGACACATCCATGATAGGGATGTCCGGGTTTCAGGAAGTGCTCCGCAGAGGGGCTGTGGACCGGATCATGCAGGAATCCCGCATCGCCCGGGAGTCTTCTCTTATGGAAGACCTTATCAGGGAAATATCAATGGACGGCAAAGCTGCTTACGGTTTTGCAGATGTCAAAAATGCACTTGGTTACGGTGCTGTTGAAACCCTGCTAATTGCTGACGAAACCCTTCGGGAAGGGCGGGAAAAAGGGGAAGATATTGATAAGCTCCTTATGGAAGTCGAGCAGGCGCAGGGAAAGGTTGTTGTGTTCAGCACAGCCTTTGAGCCCGGAGAAAAACTTCACAAGCTTGGCGGAATCGCAGCTCTGCTCCGTTTCAAAGTAACGGGCTGATCCAGTGCAGGTCTGTTAATCTTCAGCCATCAATTCTATTAATCTACTTAATTTATTAATCTACTTAATTTGTCCTTTCATATTTCGTACATTTGGTTTTTATTTTTTCGTTATTTTATTTTCTTATTTTTGTTTTCTTTCGATTGTTAATTCTTTTCTCCTTGACATTGGATGGCTGAGAACAGTTTTTTTATTTTTGGGTCATGTTTCAGTGTTATCTTTCTGATTTTTGATTCAAATTCGTAAAATTTATTAACTACTCAGCTTTATTTGTTGTTACTTTTAGGTTTATTTATAACAATATTTGCTTATAAATAATTTCTTTGTTGAATTAGTTATTAAATTTATATTAAAATGAGTGATGGTGTTTATGAATTTCGATATTAAAAGATTTTTGCATTCGCTATTGATGGCTTTAACAATCTGTTTGATGCTTCCTGCACCGGGTCTGGCGGGTCCAGCTATTTGCGGGGTTCCTTTTGATACCAATGCTACCTCATCCGATGGTTTTTGCTGGAATGCAACCACTTTTGGGGGCTTCAACTATCCTGTAAACAAACACAGTAACTTTGTAGCTTCCGAAGACTGGTGGGGAGAACGCCTGCAGTACATTGAGAAGGATGGACAGGATGAACTTGGAAAAAACAACCCAGGAAACCATGTTATTGGTGAAGGAGAGCTTGTATATTCTACAAGGCAGTTCTCCAACAAATACGAACTTGTTTCTGAACTCGGACTCAATGCCAGTACAACTCCTGCAGAACTTGGAGGGATGTTTTTCTATAAACTTGCCTGGTTTGGAAAACCGTATGTTACCGTTGAAAACGATCCTGCCCAGCTTGCAAATATTGTTATCACGCAGGACAGCAGTGATAAAAAAGAGCTTAAAGCCGGTGACACCTGGGATCTTGGGAAAGGTTATTCTTTGACTGTGAACCAGGTAGATGTCGAGGGGGATAAGGTCTGGTTCTCCTTATCCAAAAACGGAACCGAGCTCGAGTCAGGAATTGTGAATGCAGACGGGACTGTGGAAAATCAGACTTTTACCGCAACTGCAGACTTTGGAGATGGAAAGGACCAGCTCTACTTCATCACCTATGTAGACTCTGTTTTTGTGAGTGCCACTGATTCTGTTGCAGTTTTCAAGTATACCTGGCTTATTGACAAAGATGACATTCTTGTTATTGAAAACGGGGATGAATACCAGGGATTTGAAGTAGTCGAAACTTCCGAAGATGGTATTGCCCTCGAAAACTCAGATTCTATTACCCTGGAACTTGATAAGGATAAAAAGAATTACTTCACTGATTCCTGGTACTTCCAGACCTCAGATGAAGGAAAAGGCAGCACTTCTCCGAATGGATACGTTATCCTGCCTGCAAAAGAACTGGACAAACCTGGAAATTATACTTTAAGAGGAGTACCTCTTGATACTAATGAGACATCATCCGATGATTTTTGCTGGAATGCAACTACTTTTGGAGGTTTTAACTACCCCATAAACAAACACAAGAATTTCGTTGCCTCTGAAGGCTGGTGGGGAGAGCGCCTGCAGTACATTGAGAAAGACGGGGAGGATGAACTTGGGAAAAACAATCCTGGAAACCATATTATAGGTGAAGGAGAGCTTGTGTATTCTACAAGGCAGTTCTCAGAAAAACATAAACTTGTTTCCGAACTTGAACTTAATGACAGCACAGCTCCTGCAGAACTCGGTGGAATGTTTTACTACAAACTTACATTTTTCGGAAAACCGTATGTTACTGTTGAAAACGATCCCTCACAGCTTGCAAACATTGTTATCAACCAGGAAGGCAGCGATAAAAAAGAGCTTAAAGCCGGAGACGTCTGGGACCTTGGGAAAGGTTATTCGCTAACTGTAAACCAGGTAGATGTCGAGGGCAATAAGGTCTGGTTTTCCTTATCTAAAAACGGAACCGAGCTCGAATCTGGAATTGTGAATGCAGATGGGACTGTAGAAGGTCAAACCTTTACTGCAACTGCAGATTTCGGAGACGGAAAGGACCAGCTCTATTTCGTTACCTATGTAGACTCTGTTTTTGTGAGTGCCACTGATTCATTTGCAGTTTTCAAGTATACATGGCTTATTGACAAAGATAATGTCCTTGTTATTGAAAACGGGGATGAATTCCAGGGCTTTGAAGTAGAAGAAGTTTCTGAAGATGGGATTGTTCTTACAAACTCAAAATCAATTACTTTGAACCTCGATAAAGACACAAAGAATTACTTCACCGACTCCTGGTATTTCCAGACCTCAGATGAAGGAAAGGGCAGTACTTCTTCTGCCGGATACATCATTTATCCTGCAATGGATGTGGTTGTCGAAGACAAAAACGCCACTAAACCTGCAGATAATTCCACAGAAGAGGCAAATATAACCTCAGGCTCAGAAGAATCTGAAAATATCTCAGCCGATTATAGGGCAGCGCCCTCTTCTGAAGTAACGGACTCCGAAGATAAGAATAGTAATCCTGAGGAAGCTGCAGAGAGTTCTTCTGCAAAACTTCCCGGCTTTGGAATAGTTTCCGGAATTATTGGAATTATGATATGTCTGGCTCTCAGAAGAAAGAGCTGATCTGTCATTACAGGTGAGAGTAATAGAGGTTTATTCTCTTAGAGGTCCATTCTCTTTGAGAATTATCTCTCTTTTTTCAGATCAGGAGAAGGGCGATAAACCCGCTTAAAAATATCCCATCAAAGGTGCCTGCTCCTCCTATACTTGCAATGGGAGCTCCTAAATTCTTTATTTTTCCCAGGTTAAGCAGATCAGCTCCTATCAGGGTTCCAAGCACTCCTCCTGTATAGGCAATGATAACACGGCACGTTTCAGCAGGGCAGCCGGGAATATGAATCGCTGAAGTGAGCAGGACTGCAGCAAGAACGGATGTCAGGGGCGGGACCAGAGCAGGAGTTGCTATGCCTACTCCTTTAATTGGTCTTGCCAGGGAATGGGTTATGATTGCAACAATCGCCACACCTATCCCTGCAGCACGGAAAGAATCAGGGAACTGCGTAAGAAGATATGCGGAAATCAGGACGGGAATTACTGCCCCTCCAACATTGACGGCAAGTAAGGTTTCATTCCTGACCATCCTCCGGGCAGGAATCCTGTAGGAAATCCCGAAAACCTTAATGTAACTGTCCTTAACAACCGGAATGTCAGATTTCAGAGTTGTCAATGGGATATTGATTCCGCTCCCAATAAGGGATAGGAACAGGATAAGGAGTGCGTCTTCTGCGGAAAATCCTATTTTCATGAAGGCAGAAACGATAACTCCCAGAAACAGAGAACCGAGTCCGAAGATCGTTATGAGTACTAACAGGAAAAGGAATTTCAGGCTAAAAGGCATGTAAAAAATCTGTCTGCTCATGGGGCCACTCTCGTTACTCCGGTTTTCTGCATAATTATGAGCTATCTGCATTCTCTTTATTCATTAATATCCATCTGCACTTGAGTTTCATATCTTTATGAGTGATTCTATAAAATGGGCAGTTAAATATGTTAAATATAGAGGGTTAAAAACAGGCAGTTACAAATTTTTCCCGCATTCCAGATTCAGATATATCTGGATGCAGGTTGTAAGGCTTCCATACAGAGGGTTTCTTTAGCGTCTTTATATACTCTGAGGACTCCGCCTGACTCCGACACTGTAACTGAAATTGCTACTGTATCCCTGGTAATGGCGGCTGCTGAAACGTGGCGTCCTCCAAGTCCTTTTTCAATGTCAATATTTTTTCCGTCCACATCAAGGTATCGTCCTGCTGCACGGATAATGCCTACCTCGTCTATCACAAAAACTCCGTCAAGCTGGGCAAATTCCTTTACAGATTCCCAGTTTTTTTTGTCAAGGATATTTCTGTGGATATCCTCATGGCCTGCATAAGGGTTGAGAATTATCTGATGAGAGCGTTTCAGAACTTCTTCTGAGTCCCCCACAATAAAGGCAGCTCCTATTTTTTTTCCTTCCCTGCCAGTGAGGGCGATATCAAAGGCAATTTTCAGGACTGCATTCATTACTTCCGGTTTAACTCTTTCTTCACATTCTTTCATTGCTTTTATAAGGGGGTTTTCTTCGAGATTATGGACTATAATTGAGCTGGAGCCACGAGTTTCAACAACACCGACTACAATCCCGCTTCGTGGTCCCTCAAGCATATACTCTATGGCAGCAGCATGCTGCAGGTGGTCAACATTGCCTGCAGCTTCCCTATTGAGCTGGTCCCCCAGTTCTTTTGCAGGACTTTTTCCATCTTTACTGGTTGCTACGAGATGGTCTATTATGCTTTTCGGGCGCATGGAGATATAATAAACAGGAATCCCTGCGGTTTCGATTCCCTCAAAACTAAGATCTCCAGAGACCATAATTGCGGCAGCACCAAGCTCCTGGGAAATGTGGGCTGCCGCTTCTGCAATTATACGTGCTCTGTCCATGTCACTCACCCCTTTTTATTTTTATGCAATCATGTTTGCAGTCCTGCTTTTTCATTCTGAAGTTATTAATAATCTGGTGTTTGATTTTGAAGTTAATTATTATTTCTTTGGGCCAATGTTATTTCTCCAGGTTAACATTATTTTCTCAGAGTTAACATTAATGGTAATTATTTTCTTCATAAGCCCGTTTATTTTCTAGTGTTATATCTTATATATTATAATTGTTCTGTGGTCGATTCCATTTTTCTCTTTTTCTCTACTATCTTTTTCTCAACTTCCGATACTTATTATTTCTTATTTTTTCGGGCATCGCCCGGACAAAATAGTTTACAATTTTTCAGGTAAATTGTATCTTGAATCTGCTTTTTCAGAAACATAGGTCTACAGAAACGTTTTTCTGTTTTTCCCTTCTAATCTATACTGGTGAAAGCTTTGATCAGGACATTCATAGCAGTGGAACTGGACCCAGATTTTGGGGAGAAAATCCGCCAGATTCAGGAAAGGTTTTCCGGGTTTGATCTGAAATTTGTCAATCCTGAAATTGTTCACATAACTCTGAAGTTTCTGGGTGATATTAAGGAGTCAATGGTTGACCCTGTTGCTGCAGCTCTTGATTCAATTATGTGTGAGCCTTTCGAAGCAAAAGTTGGGGGTATAGGGGTTTTCCCAAAGCCTTCAAGTCCTAAAGTCCTGTGGCTTGGAGCAACAGGAAACTTTGAAACTCTTCACGATGAAGTGGAGACCGTACTGAAACCTTTTAAGTTCAAAGAAGATGAAAGGGCATTTACAGCCCATGCTACCCTTGCCAGGGTAAAATCTCTAAATAAAGATCAAAAAACTGCTTTTATAAATGTCCTTAATGAATTAAAAAATATCGAAATTGGCAGTTTTCAGGTGAATAAAGCGCTTCTTAAAAAAAGCACTCTAACTCCCGATGGTCCTATTTATGAGACTCTGCATACGGTATACCTGGACTGAAATCCCTCCCTGTGCTGGATTGAACCAGTCCTCAATACCCGGATCGGTTTTTTATTTCTCAGTTGATTTTTTCATCTATTTTTCATCTAGCATGAAAGTTCTCTCAAGTACTTTCATTTCTTTGTACCAGTTATTCGAAGATTTCATGCGCTTTGATCCTGTATCCCGTATGCGTAAGTCCAAAATTATATATCCGGGAGGATGTTCTCTTAAGTATCCTTCTTTCGAAATGATGCCGATATGCCAGAAATATCGCAAACATTCGAAAGTTTAAATATTATATTCTCTAATTAAGGTGCAAGCACGAATGGAGGATTCTAAGATTAAAGAAGAGATCTGGATTGAAAAATACAGGCCTGTCAGGCTTAATCAGGTAGCAGGGCAGGATGAAACAATCGAGCGCCTGATGTCTTATGTGGCAACAAAAAACCTTCCTCACCTCCTCTTTTCCGGGCCTCCGGGTGTCGGGAAAACAGCCTCTGCAGTTTCAATAGCAAGGGAGATCTTCGGGGAAGATTTATGGCGGGAAAATTTTACGGAACTCAATGCCTCCGATGAAAGGGGTATTGATATCGTCAGAAGCAAAATCAAAAACTTTGCAAAAACCGCTCCAATAGGCGGAGCTCCGTTCAAGATCATTTTCCTTGATGAAGCTGATGCCCTTACCTCGGATGCCCAGTCCGCACTCCGCAGAACAATGGAAAAATTCAGCAGCAACTGCCGTTTTATTCTTTCCTGCAACTACTCCTCCAAGATAATTGAGCCTATTCAGTCCAGATGCGCAGTCTACAGGTTCAGGCGGCTTTCCGATGAAGCTATCAGAGAACGCCTTGAGTACATTGCTAAAGATCAGGGCCTTTCAATCACAGAAGGAGGATATGAGGCTCTTATTTATGTAGCTCAGGGAGATATGCGAAAAGCTGTCAACTCTCTCCAGGCTGCTGCTTTCATTGATACAGAAAAGCCCATCTCCAGGGAAACCATTTACAGGACTACAGCCACTGCAAACCCTGATGAGATTAAGAATCTGATCGAGACTGCCCTGCGCGGAAACTTCCGGGCTGCCAGAAAGGAGCTTAACCGGCTGCTTTATGAAGAAGGTCTTTCCGGAGAAGACATTGTGGGCCAGATCTACAGGGTCGTTTCTGAAATGAACAACCTTATGATTCTCGACCTGGGGCTTTCGGAAAAGGATATTGTCGCACTTGTGGACATTATCGGGGAGACTGACTTCAGATTGACCGAAGGGGCCAGCGAAAAAATCCAGCTGGAAGCCCTGCTTGCACATTTTGCTCTCTCAAGAGAAAACTGAAACTCCAAAATTCTGAAAAATGGTTTTATGTAGTTTATATATCCGATATTTCAATTTCTAGATATTTCAATTTCTATTCCCAGATCTTCGAAAAGCAACCGAAAAAGGTCTCTGAAGCGAGCCTTTTTCTTTTAAAAGATTATTATTATCACTCCTGATCATCATGTCCGTTGAAAATTTACTGGTAGAAATGCTTGCTTCTGTGCCGCACTGGCTTGCAGTTATGGTTATAGGGGCAATTCCAATTTCTGAATTAAGAGGGGCAATCCCCGTTGCCATGGGCGTCTATGGGATGAGACCTGTTGAGGCTTATTTCCTTTCCGTGATTGGAAACCTTATCCCTGTAATTCCCCTGCTGCTCTTCCTTGAGCCTGTTTCTAATTACCTGCGCCGCTACCGGATCTTCGATATATTCTTTACTTGGCTCTTTTCAAGAACCCGCAGGAACCACAACGATAATTTTGAGAAATACGGGCTCCTTGCCCTGACAATCTTCGTTGCCGTGCCTTTGCCGGTTACGGGAGCATGGACAGGCTGTGCAGCAGCTTTTGTATTCGGTGTAAAGTTCAGGCATTCTTTTCCGGCAATCGCTGCAGGGGTAATGATAGCGGGAATTATCGTAACTGCTGTTACCATGACAGGCATGGGCCTTCTTGAACTTATTTTCGGGGCGTGACATCTATCAGGCTTTCGAAACTCTTTCGCTGGCGTGACATCTGTCAGGCTTTCGAAATCTTCATATATCTTAAAAATATCAGATCTATCATAGACAGAACAAATATAAATTTCTCTTTATATTTGCAGCCAGCCCTGCTTTTACAGCTTCTTAAATGGTCTGTTTCCCGTTGTCTGGCAATTCTATGGAGTTTTTGAGGTGATTTTAAATGGCAAAGACAGATAAGAAAAACAAAAAAGTAGTTCAGTCTGAAAAGTGTATTGGGTGCGGGATATGCTATTCCGTCTGCCCCGTAAATGCAAAACTGATGAAAAGCGATGATTTTGATCCCGAAACTGCCGAACTTGCACTTCGGGTAATTGACGGTGTGGCAGTAATCAATGATGAATTCTGCATCCGCTGCGGAGCATGCTCAAAGAATTGTCCTGTGGAATCCCTTACCATAATTGAGATTGAAGCCGCAACTGCGTAATCAAATATACAATAAAAATAGGGAAAATGCTGTTTTTCAGCATTTTACTTTTTTAATTTACAGCATTTCTTTAGCTAACTTTATGTCTTCAGCCTTTACAGTCTTCCTGCCTGCGTGTTCTGCAAGTTTTATTGCCTCTTTCGATATTTGAAGCCCATATTCTTCCAGAATTTCCGTAAGGGCCATTCCTGCACTCTCACTCACCCTGTGAGCACCTGCTGTCCTTATTAAACGTTCAATTGGTGCGAATGGTATAACTTTTGCTGCCATATTATCCTCCAAGCTTCTTTTGTTTAATATAATTTCCTTATAATCTCTGATTTTGTAATCAGATGCTATAAATACTTTTGCTTATATCGGGGTTTTCTTTCCATCTTATTCAGGTTTTAATGCTCTTTTTCCCCTTTGTTTACTTTGTAAAGCCCATTTTATCTTTTTTTATTTTGAATTATTTTTATAAGATATCATGGGTGACGGTAAATTTCTTTCAGGTCTTTTTGATCCTTATCCTCTCAATTTTCATTAATTTGTTCTCACCCAAACTCCCTGCAGCCTGTCTTAAATCCTTTTTTCGAAATCTTGATATTGGATTATTCGAATCTAGTCAAACATGCTCTTACAGGAACTCCTTGGCATAGATGAAGAGATCTACCTTATTGAAGAAAGTTATACCTCCCAGAGAACTCCTGAGCGTACGCTCCAGTATCTAAACAGATTCCAGAACTTTCCTGATATGGAGAACACCCGGCTTGTAAGGGTCAGGCAGGCAGGGCACACACTGGGATTGCTGTTTTTTAATCCTGCAGAAGGGGATGTTCCTGTAGACTTCTGGTCAGTATTTACCGGAGCTTTTGCCCAGGCTGCTATGAAATCCAGATTTGAAGCTCTTGCAGACTCCATTCTTGCCCTCATCCCGCCTGAAAAGGATGTAGAAATTTCTTACGAAGCCTGGATGAGGGCAGTAAATGAATATTATTCCCTGATGCTTGTCAACAGGAACATGTGCGACAGCTGTTCTGTCCGGCCTGAGTCTTACAGCAGTGTTTTTTCGGAAAACCGCATAAAAAGAGTTGCTGATATTCTTGAACTTCTCCGGAAAAAAGGGTATTATCCCGAAGGCAGGCTCCTTGAGGTCTGCTGCGGAAACGGGATGTCAACGCTTGCACTTTACAGATCAGGGCTGGACCCCCTTGCAATAGAAGTAAACAAGTGTACCGTCTGTCAGGGGCTCGAACAGCAGGTTCTGAACCCTCAAAGAGTCATGGTAATGGATGCGACAGCCGTTTCAAGATATTTTGAGCCGGGGAGTTTTGATGCCGTAATGGGTTTTATGCTGGGGCTTATCTATGACTTCAACAAAGAACTCTGGGTCCGCATTATACGGGAGGCTGTTTCTGTTGCATCTGATGGGGCAGTTCTGCTCTTTACCGTAAGTAGCAAACCCGAGATTGAAATTCTTGCTGATGCCCTCTTCAGGGCAGGAGTAGAAGGAGAAATCGTGGACAATACGGATGCGGAAGGCGCTTATGACCAGTGGTTCTTTGTTGGGCGGAAACAAAAAAGTTAATCGCCCCAAGCTTGAGCTTTGGCAGGGACATCTTTTGATTTATCCTCTTCCTTCCCTTTTTCTTATCTGCTTCAGTAACTTTCTTATCATTCTATTGTAATCATTTTTCAGCCTGAGAAGCTTCTTTTGAGAGAGTATCCCCTAATGTTAACACCAGCGAAAAGTATTTACTTGTTAACAATGGTATTACTAAAAATATTCTCTCGACGCAGGACACGTTGTGTTTTGCGGGTATATCGTCAATATCAATCCTCTCCTGATATATTATGCGGTACCTGAGATTCGGTTATCTACGCCGAATTAACCCCTATCCAGCAAACTTCAGAATGCTGCAATCAACCGCAATCAGGAGAATAATAATGCTTTGACAGAACCGCATCAAAAAACAGGTTTCCATATACTCCAGGCTCCTGATTAATCTCTCAGAAAAGTGGCTGTTGAGTATATTCCACCAATTCTGTTTTTTTGATTCGATTTAAGAGGCTCATCCATGCGTGTAAAAATTACTGAAACCGTCCTCCGGGATGCACACCAGTCCCTCCTGGCAACCAGAATGCGGACACGGGATATGCTCGAAGTGGTTGAACAACTGGACCAGATTGGGTATTTTTCCCTCGAGATGTGGGGAGGTGCCACCTTTGACTCCTGTATTCGCTATCTTAACGAAGACCCCTGGCAGCGCCTCAGGGACCTGAAGAAAGGGATGAACAACACATATGCCCAGATGCTGCTCCGCGGCCAGAACCTGGTAGGGTACAGGCATTATTCGGACGATGTGGTTGAAAAGTTCGTCACCAAAGCCTATGAAAACGGCATTGACATCTTCCGTGTCTTTGATGCGGTCAATGATATCCGGAATATGGAACTTTCCATCAAAGTGGCAAATAAACTCGGAGCTCACGTCCAGGGCACGGTCTGCTACACCATAAGTCCGGTACATACGGTAGAAAAGTATGTTGAACTTGCAAAACAGCTTGAAGAGCTGGAATGCGACTCCCTCTGTATCAAAGATATGGCAGGTCTTCTCTCTCCCAATGAAGCCACAAAAATAATAAGTGCCATGAAAAAAGAGATCTCTATCCCAATTTCTCTTCACTGCCACTGCACATCGGGAATGGCTCCCATGAGCTATATGGCAGCCTGCTCAGTTGGAGTGGATGTCCTGGATACAGCCCTTTCCCCACTTGCGTGGGGCACCTCCCAGCCTCCTACCGAGACTGTTGTTGCAGCTCTCCAGGGAACCCCGTATGATACAGGGCTTGACCTCGGGGCTTTTGAAGAAGCTGTCAGGTACTTTAAAGACCTGAAAGAAAAGTACCGCGGAATCCTTGATCCTATTTCCGAACAGATTGACACTAACGTTCTTATCTACCAGATTCCGGGAGGCATGCTCTCCAACCTTGTCTCTCAGCTAAAAGAGCAGAATGCCCTTGACAAGTATGGGGCAGTGCTTGAAGAAATGCCGAGAGTCAGGGAAGAACTTGGGTATCCGCCTCTTGTTACTCCCACGAGCCAGATTGTAGGCACACAGGCTGTGCTCAACGTGCTCATGGGAGAACGCTACAAGGTCATCCCCAAAGAGGTAAAAGACTACGTACGCGGGCTCTACGGGCGCTCCCCTGCCCCGATAACCCCTGAGATCATAGGAAAGATCATAGGCGACGAAGAACCGATTCACTGCCGCCCTGCAGACCTCCTCAAGCCCGAGTACGAGAAGAGGAAAAAAGAAGCAGAAGAAATGGGAATTGCAAAGTCCGAAGAAGATATTCTTACATACATCCTTTACCCGGCTATTGCTCCCAAGTTCCTTAAAGGGGAAATGGAAGAAGAAGCCCTGACAGTCGTCGCGCCTGCTCCTGCAGCCCCGAAAGAGTATGCAATCCCGACTCACTTCAAAGTCGAGGTGGACGATGAGGTATACGAAGTCAAGATAGAGCCTATCGGCGGCGGGGTTTCCATTTCAGAAGCATCCCCTAAAAAGCCAAGTGCCGAATCCATCAAAGGAGGAGTTTCATGCTCAATGCAGGGCATGGTGCTTTCCCTTAAAGTTAAGGTAGAAGATGCCGTCAAGGAAGGGGATACAGTAGCTGTTATCGAAGCAATGAAGATGGAAAATGCAATCCACGCCCCGCATTCGGGAGTAGTCAAGGAAATCTTTGTTGCCGAAGGGGATACTGTTGCTCCCGGCGATATAATACTGTCAATCGAGTAAACCGGGCAGGGTGGAGGTATCATGTTCAAAAAAGTACTCGTTGCAAACCGCGGTGAAATAGCGATAAGGGTTATGCGTGCCTGCAGGGAACTGGGAATTTCCACAGTCGCTGTGTGTTCTGAGGCTGACAAAAATGCCCTTTTTGCCAAGTATGCAGATGAAGCTTATTTAATAGGTCCTGCCCCTTCCAGCCAGAGTTATCTGAACATGGAAGCTATCATCGCAGTTGCAAAAAATACCGGAGCTGAGGCAATTCATCCCGGCTACGGTTTTCTTTCCGAAAACCCTGTCTTTGCAAAGCGCTGTGAGGATGAGGGTATTATTTTCATAGGCCCTCCGAGCCATGTAATTTCTGAAATGGGAAGCAAAATCCGTGCCCGGAATCTGATGATGAAAGCCGGAGTGCCCGTTGTGCCCGGAACAAAGGATGCTGTTGAGGACCCTGAAGAAGCCCTTGCAGTTGCGGAAAAAATCGGCTATCCCGTTCTTATCAAAGCATCTGCCGGAGGTGGCGGAATAGGGATGAAAGTCGTTCATTCCAGAGAAGAGCTTGCTTCCTCATTAAGTTCCACCCGGCAGATGGCAGGCTCGGCTTTTGGGGATTCTTCGGTATTTATTGAGAAGTACGTAGAAGAGCCCAGGCACATAGAGATTCAGATCCTTGCCGATTCGCACGGTAATATGGTTTACCTCTCGGACAGGGAGTGTTCAATCCAGAGAAGGCACCAGAAGCTGATTGAAGAAGCACCTTCTCCTATCATGACTCCTGAACTCCGGAAGCAGATGGGAGAGGCTGCTGTAAAGGTTGCAAAAGCAATAGGCTACGTAAATGCAGGAACCGTTGAATTCCTTTACTCTAAAGGAAATTTCTATTTCCTTGAAGTCAATACCCGCCTTCAGGTGGAACACGGAATCACCGAAATGGTTACGGGCGTTGATATTGTCAGGGAACAGCTCAGGATTGCCTGGGGTGAAAAACTCGAGTTCGGGCAGGATGATATCGTTATTGATGGACATGCAATCGAGTGTCGGATAAACGCCGAGGACCCCCTGAATGATTTTGCTCCTTCCCCTGGAAAGATTCGGAGGTACCGTTCTGCCGGAGGGCCCGGAGTAAGGGTGGACAGCGGTGTTCATACAGGTTATACAATCTCTCCTTACTATGACTCCATGATTTCCAAACTCTGCGTCTGGTCAAGAAAAAGAGAAGATGCTATTGCCAGGATGGACCGGGCACTCTATGAGTATGTGGTTGTGGGAGTAAAAACCAATATTCCCTTCCATAAAGCTGTCATGAGGAATCCGGCATTTCGCAGGGGTGATCTGACAACAAACTTCATCGAAGAAGAGAATATCCTTGAGGCTGTGGAAAACGTCGTCAAAGCTGACAGTGAGAAAGGAGCTACTCTGGCTTCGGCTCTTGAGGCTAAGGACAAGAAGGTTGCAGCGATCACGGCTGCGGTACATGCCTATGTTAATATGGCGAAGAATACACAGCAGTGATACAGTTCACTCTTCGGAAAACAGGAAAAAGAGTTTCCGGCTTATCATGGTATGAGCACATGTTTGGACTAAGAAATTATATACGGTGGAACATATACATTTATATGGGGTGCGCGGATGGGAGATAAACGATCTCGAATTATTAAGGCACTTAAGGATGCACAGAAGACCCCAGTTTCTGGAGAGGAACTGGGGCTTAAGCTTGGAATTTCCAGGACAATGGTATGGAAATATATCAAATCCCTCCAGGCTGACGGATACGAAATCGAATCTTCCCCGAAGAGGGGTTATGTCCTGAAATCCGTGCCTCAACTCCTGTACCCTGATGAGATCCAGATGGGTCTCAAAACAACTCTTCTGGGCAAGAAGATACATTACTTCGAGGAAGTCAGCTCCACCAACAGTGTTGCTAAAGAAATCGCAGCTTCCGAAGAAGAAGGAACCCTTGTCATTGCTGAGATCCAGAAAGGAGGCAGGGGACGCATGGGCAGAGAGTGGGTTTCTCCCCACGGCGGGATATGGATGTCTGTGATCCTTAAGCCCGGGATTCCTCTCAGGCATGCCTCAAGGCTGACCCTTGTTGCCGGGCTTGCAGTTGCAAACGTTATCCGCGACATGGGGCTCGATGCCCGTATCAAGTGGCCCAATGATGTCCGCATAAACGGGAAGAAAGTCTGCGGGATCCTTACCGAAGCAAAAGCTGAAGTGGACAGAGTGGATTATGTCGTGCTCGGCATAGGGATCAATGTAAATATGGATATGAAAGACATTCCCGAATCTTTCCGTGCAGGTTCGACCACTCTGAAAGTCGAGCTTGGAAAGCACATAAGAAGGGTTTCGTTCCTTCAGGACTTCCTTTTCGAGCTTGAGCAGCAGTATATAAGCTTCAAAACTCAGCCGTTTTCGCATATACTCAATGACTGGCTCGCTCTTTCGGATACTATCGGCAAAGAAGTAAAGGTCACCACACCTTCCAGGATTATAGAGGGCAGGGCTGTAGGAGTTACTCCGGACGGAGCACTTATAATCAGGAAGGCAGATGATACTAAGGAAGAAATTATTGCAGGTAGATGCATTTATGCACGTCCCAAATAAACACGGAAGAAAAAGCAGGAAAGGAGTTAGTTTCTTCCATGCAATTTTTTCTTCCGTTATGATCTTTTTTTTATTTTCAATTATCGTCTCATTTACAGCCCTTCCTGCCGCAGGGGATGATAAGCATGATAATAATGAGAGGCTTTCGATTATTTTAATTGACGGGGATGAGATTTATGTGCGGTCGGGCAACTATTACACTCTGTTACAGGATTATCAGATCCACGTAAAGGGCGCCAATTCCGAGGGCAACAGAGTATGGATCGAACTTCGAAGAGACGACGTTTTTCTTGAAGATGCTATTGTTGGAAAGGGCGATACTTTTGTATATTCTAACAACTCTACAGAGATTTTGAACCTCACAGTGGAAACTATATACGGTGGGGCAAGCGGAGTGCTGGTAAAGTTCTCTCCTGTATATCAGTACCTTGACCCCAAACTTCCTGCGCCCCAGACAGAATCAATTTCTCCTGAAAACAGCTCTGATAATAACTCTTCTGTTTCTCCTGTATCCAAAAATCAGGCAGAAGGTTTTGACATTCCTCTTTTTCTTCTGAGCATTGGAGCCGTTTTATTGATGACCGGCGTTTTTGCAGGAATATATAAGAAAAAATGATTTTGTAAAAAGAGGCCAGTAGCTATTATTTCAGTCAAAATAATACTAACATAAATCGATTTTTAATGTGGGAACCATGTCTGAGACTAAAGTTCCCAAAAAACGTGCATGATATTCTTCGAATAACATGCCCAAAAAATGGTAGTACTTGAGAGCACTTTCACGCCAAAAGTCTGAAATAGACTTTTTAAATCGGCTTTCAAACACTTTTTTCTTCTCAGTTCTCATTCATTTGAGAACTTTACGTCTCCTTTTTCTATAAGAAGCTTGAGGTCTTCAAGGCTGAGCCGTGCGTTTTTCTGCAGCTTTTCACGGGCATCGTTATGCTTCTGGCTCACTTTGTTCTCATCTTTCGTTAGCTGAAGATCTTTTAATTTATCAAGATATAAGGAGAGCTCTTTCCGGCTGTTAGCGATGTTATTCTTGAGTGGATCGATTTTTTCTTTAATAGAGTTTATGTTTGCGATCTTGTCGGTAAGCTGGGCATGGTAAGTATTTGCTTCTTTTCGAATCTCATCTGCTGTCTTGAAATTTTCAAGCATTTCAAGGTGGCATGCCTGGGACTCATCCGAAAGTGCCTGGATTTTTTCGTGGAATTCGTCCCCTTCTTTATGAATTCCTTTTGATTCCTTATAACTCTCCTGGATCTGTGAATGGAGCTCATTTGCCTTTTTTGCAGCTTCCAGGCGTTTACTCAGGTCGTTGAGCTTCTGCAGTATCTTTATCTCTACTGCAAGGGGGAGTTCTTTATTAAATAAAGCGTCGAGTTCAGCTTCATATGCCTTTGAAAGAGATTCCACACTTCCGTGAGAGAGTTTATTGCACTCATCACGCTTTTCCTTGAGGTTGGCAATTCCTGAAAAAAGTTCCTGGGTTTTGGAATTTATCCCGCTTCTTTTCTCTTTGTATTCGCCAATTTGTTTATTGATTTCGTCCCTGCGGTCTCTAAGTGCCTGCGCTTTTGCAACCCTTTCCTTTACCTGCTGATTCAGAGCATCTCTCTTTGCTTTCAGTTCGTCGATGTCGGTTCTGTTTATTTTCAGGTCCTTGAATATCGAAGCCAACTGCCTTTCGCTTTTCTCTATCTTGCTCCTGAGCTCGTTAACCTTGCCCTTGAGTTCCCGTTCGTTAAGGTTTGAAAGGTCGGCCGTTGCAGTTTCTGCTGTTGAAACGTCGTTGTTCATGTCCTACCACCCACGTGTTTCCAAAACAATTCATGCTTTTTGTTTTTCCCAGTAACTCAGAGCTTCTTCGTGACTTTTTATTTTAGTGCTGAGCCATTTGTGCTGGGATTTATTTTTGGAAATTTCACTGCTTTTGCTTCCATCATCCTCTTCAAGTTGTTTTTCAGACTCTTTTATCTCTTTTAACTCCAGATTTGAGCTGCTTGCTTCCTCCAATCTGGCCTCTGTCTGCAGGAGAATGTTATCCCCTACTTCTTTCTCTCTGAAGATTTCGCGCAGGTTTCCCATAAAAGAATCTTTAAGTTTCTGTTCCTCTTCGGGTTCAATCTGTCCTTTGAGCTTTTTAATATCTTCCTTTATTTTATCAGCAGTTACACGGTCCAGCTTCGGGAACAGCTCTTTTTCGAGCACCCCTTCTGCCTGATGGTAATACTGCTGCCTTTTTTCCTTCAGGACTTCTTTTCGCTCCGCCATCCGGGTTCTGGAAATCCTAGCATTTTTTGCGTCTTCTTCATACTGGCTCAGTTTGCTGTCCAGTTCTTCAAACTCTTTCCGGTATTCTTCCAGAAACCTTTTATGTTTTTCCACAACCCTGGAAATCAGTTCCCCTTCTGTCAGTATCCTGATCCCGGTTTCTTCAATATTTCCGCTCACAGTATCACGATTTTGAAGTTTATTTTTTATAATTTTTTGTTTTTTATCTGACCTGGTAGAGCCAGCCCGGAGAATTTAACCGGGAATTGCCCCTGTTTTCAGCCGTTTGAATTTCCCATTTCAGAAGTCACGGGCTTTTCAAACTCTAAACACCTGAGCATGGGGTATGCAGTCGATAATGATCACAGAGTCAGGATCAATAAGCCCGCATTTTATGGCGTATTTGATCGTTTTTTCCCCAAAGAGATTTGCAGTAGTAGCTTCTTCCAGAGCTTTATAAAGTTCTCCCTCAGAGACAAGTTCTCCTTCATAGAATACTCTGCTTATTTCCACTATAGTGTTGCCGTGTTTCAGGGTTTTTCCAAGCACTTCCTTATCACAGGCTGCAACAAGCACGTGCTCTCCATTTTTGTAAATCTTTAGATACATACTTCCCCTTTTTATGTACTATTTCGCCCTTTTAGTATTTACAGCTTAACCATCATTATTTTGTTTACGGGTAAGCTGTTTCTGCCTTAGAGAGCTCCTCTGATGAACAGTACCTGTTTCAGGTATGAAATAACTGTTTTTCAACTTAATTGATGAGCCTGATGTGGGTCTGGTCCGGTGAGAGAATATCGCCTCTTTGCTTCATTTTCTTTATGTATTCCTCTGCGTGTCCCCTGTCTATGCCGTGCTCTTTTTCAGCCTCTGCATAGACCTCTTCAAGAGGGGCTTTAGCTCCGGGATGTCTTTCACAGACCTTCTTTATTATATCTTTAAGGAGTTTTATCTTATTTCTCTGGCTCATGCTTGTGCCAGAAGCAAGTATATCTGCATCAAGAGCTCCTGTTTCAGGGTCAACTCCTACGTTTTTAAGGCAGTTCATGGTGATCCTTATAGTCCGTTTTGCATCTTCCAGGGTGACTACATTACTGAGGCGGACCCTTGCACTGGCTTCGGAGAGGCGGACCAGCGCTTCAAGCTGCCTTGCAGTCACAGGTACCGGCGTATTCTTGCCTTCCCCACTCTTTCTGATATCTGTATAGAAGTTAATAAGGTGACGCCTTGCATCTTCTTCCATTACCGGATAAACATTTTTTCGTGCAAATGCAATATACTTCCGCATAAATTCTGCTGATATGACTGGCTGGATTACTTCCAGTTCCGCCTCAACAAAATCTTCCGTAATCGTGGATCCTGGAAGCTTTTGCCTCTGCTCAAAAAGTTCACCTGCATAATGCGACTGAAGGATATGGTTTGCTATCCTGCTGTCCAGGGAGTGGTTTGGGGTATCGAGCAAAACGAAGATCAGGTCAAAACGGGAAAGCAGGGCAGGAGGCATGCTTATCTGTTCAGCAAGCCCCTCGTACCGGTCAAAGCGCCCGTATTTAGGGTTTGCAGCTCCAAGAAGGGCACACCTGGATTTCAGGGTTGCAATAATCCCTGCTTTGGCTATACTTATAGTCTGCTGTTCCATTGCCTCGTGCAGAGCACTTTTGTCCTCTGTTTTCATTTTGTCCATTTCATCCACAGCAGCAATCCCCATATCTGCCATGACAAGAGCTCCGCCTTCTATTGTCCATCTGCCGTCGTTCATGTCGTCTTTTACAGCAGCCGCAGTCAAACCGCTTGCAGATGCACTTCTCCCTGAAGCAAAGACACCTCTTGGAGACAGTTTGACCACATAACGGAGAAGCTGGCTTTTTGCAATTCCGGGGTCGCCTACAAGCATCATATGGATATCTCCCCTTGTCCTTGAGCCGTCAGGGAGGTTTTTCACAACCCCTGAGAAAAGCTGGAGTGCAAGGGCTTCTTTGATATCTTCGTATCCGTAGATGGAGGGCGCAATGGACCCTATGATTTTCTCATAAATTGCAGGGTCACGGGAAAGCTCAAGGATCTTTTCCTCGTCTTCGGGAGTTATTTCAAGTTCGTCAAAATCTTTGTCAAGGCGCTCTATGGAATTTGCTTCCAGCACGAGGTCATAGAAAGTTGATTTTCCATCCTTGAGGGTGCGCTGCCTTGATTTCAGGATTCCGTTGATTATAACACGGTCACCGGGGGTAACATTTCCAGTGAGATCGTCCTCAGCATCCACTTCAAGACTCTGGGGCTGTGAGCCTCCTTTCAGGTTTTCAGGAGACTCCTGGATCTGAAGTTTCTGGGCATCGATAAAGGTTGAATCTTCTATTGAGACCTTGAAAGGCCCTTTTTTTCCGCAGGTCTCATTTTCACAGCCTGCAAAAGGTTCTTCAAACTTGAAGCTGTTCTGCTCCACAATGGTCAGGTGCCCGCATCTGAGGCACTGGAAAGCTGCTTTTACTATTCTTGGCCTGACCTCGGTTGCCTTCCTTATCATGCCCTCAATTGCAACAAAACGTGCGAGGTGTTTGCTTCTAAGTTCCCTGATAGGGACCCTGTTAGGGATTTTTATAATCCTTACATGTGCCTGGTCCAGGCTCTTTTCAACAGGCAGGTCGATTTCTTTCAGGGCGGCTTCGGCTGCAGATATGAGTTCTCCCGGGTGCTCCAGAAACTCTTTCGAAAGCTCCCTGTCAAACTTTTCTATATCTGTGAAATCGACCCCAAGGCTCCGCTGGTCAGGATATTCATTTGCCAGCTGAAGGATTTCATTCCAGTAATAATCTTTAAAGAATCGTTTTAGTTTCTCGTCCCACTTGCTTTCTGTTTCAGTCATAACTTTCTCAAAAATTGTCTTTTATGTAAAATTTCTATCTTTGATCAGGTTGTTTCTGCTTGAAAAGGTCCTAAAAAAGTAAAAAAACGTATAATAGATTCTGATAAGACATGCTTATTATCATATGAACTTTTCTATGATTTCTGAATTTTCCTTTTCTTGCAGGGTTTCAGCCTCTGATGCAAGCCTCATTTTCCTCTCGCTTTTCCTTATTATGCCTCTGAGAGTCTGGACTTCTCTCGGGGTCAGCCCTGCTCTTCCGAATATTCTCCTCAGCATCAGAGAAGTTTTGTCTTTTTTGTGAGCCGGATAATCTATTTCCTCAAGCAGCTCATCCAGATGCTCATAAAGAAGCTGCAGGTCAAAGCCCTCAGCAAGCGGGTTGCTTCCTCCTTCAAGCTCCGAAAGTTCGTAAAGCACAATTGCAACGGCGTGGGAAAGATTCATTATCGGATATATTTCCGAAGTCGGGACAGTGATAAGCATATCAAAGCCTTTAAGTTCGTCATTGCTGAACCCATTGTCCTCACGCCCGAAAAGGACTGCGATAGTGCCACTGTATCCTTTAAGTTTTTCTTTTGCTTCCTTTACGGTATAAAGAGGGAGACGAACATGTTCTCCCGTTTTCAGGCTTGAGACTCCTGTAGTCCCTATGAGCAGGTCTGCACCTCTTACGGCTTCCTCGATGGTTGAGGTAATCCTTGCCCCTTCAAGTACATCCCTTGCGTGAGAAGACATTGCTCTTGCCTGCCCTTCAAGTTCGCAGGGGTTTACCAGAACAAGGTCAGAATACCCGAAGTTTTTCATCGCTCTTGCAACAGACCCTACGTTTCCCTGGTACATGGGTTCTACAAGCACTACTCTAATTTCAAGTGACAAATTTCTCAATCCTGAACACATTTTAAAATCAGTTTACAAGGGTAATCGCATCTGCCATGCAGGCAGTCGTGCACATCCTGCACCCCAGACAGTAAGATGGGTCCTTTACAACACAGACCTTCTTACCGTTTTTTTCTTCAATGGAATAAACCCTCGGGCCTTTAGGGCATGCAGCTTTACATGCTCCGCAGCCTGTACATTTTTCCTCATCAATATAAATCTTCATGCCGGTTATTTTCCATCCGTCTTGTATTATTTAAGCTATTTTATAATATTCTTATTTTAATATATTTTGCTATCCTTTTCAGTATGATTTTCTATTTCTTTCTTTATGATTCTTCATTAAAATATGAAGAGGTCTTATTCATTTCCCTGATATATTAGACTACGCTGTGAAATTTATCTGGAAGGGTAAAAATTAATGGCTAATTAAGAGATAAACATTTTAATTATTTTTTCAGATCTTTGTGTACATATACAATCTACATTTGGATTTGGCTAAGGATCAAAACGTCAAAAATTATATTTTCGTGCGATATTTAAGTGGATTTTGTTGGAACACACTATACGTAGTATTTAATATTGTGCATAAAGTATGTTAAAAAACGATAAAAGTAACAATCTATTATCTGATCTTTATATAGTTTTTGTGCAAACTCTCGACTAATTTTCATGCATTCATTCCAGATCTATATACAAATCTGTAAATATTTCTGCCAGCTGATTGTTTGAGAGCATGGACAGAAACTATATAATGAATAACTAAAAAATCACAAAGTGTGAATGTTATGCGGGGTTCAATACAGGTCTCAAACTCTACCGAACCCCACATACCCGAAGGCAAGAAATATGCTACTTCATGACTATTAAAGTTTGCTGATTCTTGCCTTTTCGTGAATATAAATAAGGTGGAAAGAAATGAAAGCAAGAAGCAGAGTATTATCTAATACGAGTAAATTAACACGAACTATAATACTTATGGGAATTTTATTACTAAGTTCATGTTCTATTGCCTATGCAGAGACAAATGAACTCCCAGTAAGTATCAACGAACAAACATCTACAACCCTGAGTATAGATATGGCAAAAGAAATTGCAGCTTTTTATCTGGTAGAACTTTCTGGAACAATACCTGAGTTATCGGGATGGGAGAATGCAGTTGTTGAGCCTGACATTACATTTTATGACTTGGAAGGAAATATCACAGCATATTCCTTTGACGTGATGAAAAATAGCGAATATGATGGCTACATAATTACATCTGCCACGAAAGATAAATATCCAATCCTTGAATTCTCAAAGGGGCAACTCCCAACTAAAATCTCTACAATGGTCGAGAAATCAGAAAACGAAGTAGAAAACTATGCAAACAAAAATAAACTGAACGTTGGGGAAAGTGTGCCTGTCTATGAAGGTGCAACATTCTACTACACAACATATGATCTTCAAGACAGTAAAAATACGGTTAAAAAGAAAGCTATTGTAGATCTTGTTACATCAAATTTAACAATCCAAGAAACTGAGAATTTTTCTTCCAGTACATATAATGCAGAAATGGTTGAAAGCGAGGAAATAGAAGAAGCATGGGACGATTTAGAAAACAGAATAACCGAAAAAAGAGCTGATATAGAAACAGTGTCAAGTCAAGCAAGTGTCTATTCAATCCAAGCCACTGGCTATACTAAAAATGTTTCTGATGTTCCGTATTATTTAGCTAATGTATTAGGTTGTTCTCCAGCTGCAGGTGCTATGGTTTTGGGATATTGGGATGGGGAAGGATATCCAAATTTTCCAAGTGGTGACACGCTGATATCGGAATGTGCAAGCGCAATGGGCACATCTCAATATAGTACACAAATAAGTATGATCGACGATGGTATAGAGACAGTTTGTAATGACCATGGATACACAAACTTTAACGCTGCAAACGATGGTACTTTGACTACTTCTGAACTCAGGTCCGAAATCAATTCAAATAGACCATTTGTCTTGAGCATGGTCGGTGGTCAAACTGGAAGTGGACGTTCCAGCCCCTATGGAAACCATAGTGTTACATGTGTTGGTTTTACTAACGTAGGCGTAACAACAGTTTATGTTTGGTTGCATGACGGTTGGAGTGGCTCAAGTCCTCATTACATTACTTTTGGATCTTGGAACACTGCAACTGCAACATGGGTGAGACCTTAATCACCCCATACTTTTTTACGGATTGGTAGTTATGTTTCTCTCGAAAATTAATACAAAAATAATAATTATCTTATTGCTAGTTTTCACCTCTTGTATATTTTATATTTTCAATATAAAGGACAATGGAATATCTACCAATATGTTTCTTGATAATGTTAGCAATAATTCAATAAATGTTTATGTACGTCCAGGGGATTCGATACAACAGGCAATAAACAATACCAGTTCCGGTGGTACTGTAATCATTTATCCAGGATTATATAAGGATAATCTGGTTGTGGATAAACCTTTGGTTATAATCTCGAAGCCAGAAGAAACTACTGATACTATTATTCAGGCTGCAGACCCAGAAAAAGATATTTTCTATGTACTTGCGGACAACGTGACAATTAGTGGATTTAACATAACTGAAACAGAAAGAGTAGGCATCCATTGTAGTGGTTCTTACAGTAATATAACTGGAAATAAACTAAGTTATAACAAGTATGGAGTTTACCTTGAAGATTCAAACAGGAATATCTTGGAAAAAAATGAAGTGATTAACAACTCACTAGGAATTTGTTTAAAGAGTTCTAATGATAACCAATTAAAAAACAACAAAGTCTCAGGTGTTGGAATATTTGTTGGATATCATAATGAGGCAGAAGGAATTAGTCTTGAAAATTCAGATAATAATAAATTAACCGGTAACGCCGTATCAAATTTATGGGATGGTGTAAACCTCACTGAGTCGTCTAATAATGAGCTAAATAATAACTCGATTTTACATAACTATTTCAGTCTGACTCTTATTAATTCAAATAATAATAAAGTTTTGAATAACACTATTGTGAAACGTGGATACTCATATTCAGTTGTGCTTGCAAATTCTCAAAATAACACATTGCAAGGTAACACTGGAGGTTTGAACACGGAAGTTAAAATATTTTATAATTTTGACAGTACAAACAATACATTGGAAGGTGAACAGTATACTGTAAACGAACAAGGGACTGGCGGGGTATACAGAGTAAAATAATATGAAAGTTAACTCAAAGTAAAGGAGGTTATTTTCCTCACATAATTCTAGGGATTTAAATTTCAGGGATTTATTATATATCAGTGGAGTTCACTTCTTGTGGAATATCCGAGGCTACACAATTGTTACTACGCTTTGGAGTCAATTTTTTTATTTGATACTTCAGGGAATCCTATGAGT
>NZ_DAOOUJ010000003.1:0-117092 GCF_035390745.1 Methanosarcina sp.
AGATAAGATTTAGATAAGATTTAGATAAGATTTAGATAAGATTTAGATAAGATTTAGATAAGATACAGAGAGAAGGCTTCGCCTCCTCATCCGTTATTTTGTTTGTTTTTTCCTTAAAAAGCCTTAGATTTTATCCATCAGTTTTTTAATGTCTGCCTTGATTTCCGAAGCAAGCTTTTTTGCATTGTCTCCTGTTGCATCAACCAGTTTTTCGACCCTGCCCGTGATGCTTTTTACCTCGTCCTTTACATCTATTGATTTTATTTCCCCGGCAAGCGACTTTATTTCCTCGTTAATCTTTTTTGCAAGTTTTGAGGCTTCGTCTCCTGTCTTTTTCGCAAGGCTGTCAACATCACTCCCAAGATTTCTAATTTTTTCCTGAATGCCGAAACCTTTTTTACCTGTTTCTGTTTCTTTTGTTACAGTCTCAACTGCTTTTGCCATATAAATCCCCCTGTATATTTGATAAGACCATAGATTTCTCCCATAGAAATCTGTCTTTTAATGCTTATTTAATTTCTATCCTTATTATAAATACCCATTGAAGTTTCAATTCCTGTTACAAGATCTCTTTTTTGAAGTTTTAATCGATTTTATATGAGCATGCTTATGAAATTATAACTGGAAATTCTCAAGCGAGCTCAATCTTCACACCCAAAACAATTTTATACATATATGGTTAACATTTATGACTGATTTTGCATTTTCAGCGTGTTTCAAACCAGCACTGTAAAACCAGTCGTGGAGAAAACTAATTTAGAGATAAATCTCATTACGGTACAGGCTTATAATGTATAAATTAAAATAGTATGCTTGTAAAGAGTAAGGCAGCTTAACTAATTAATAGAGTTTTTCAAGAACTCCGGCAAGGAAATGTAAAAACAGAATTGTATCATCTCCAGCAGAAATTAGCTCCCCGGGACAGGATACTTTCATAAAAATGATTGAGGAGACATGCAGACCTTAGTTATATGCATAGACAGGGATAATGATCTCGGCGAAAAAGCAAAAATGGGAACTCCTATTGTAGGGAGGGAGGCAAATGTCCAGGCAGCAGTTGCACTGGGTATTGCCGACCCTGAAGATTCAGACACAAATACTATCTTCGGAGGAATCCGGATCCTTGACGAGCTTCGGGCGAAGGGAGTTGACGCGGAGATAGTCTCTTTTGCCGGGGACAAGAATGTTGGAGTAATTTCTGACCAGAAGATTGCTGAACAGCTCGAACTCTATCTCCGGATGAACGACGTGCAGCGTGCAGTCTTTGTCTCGGATGGGGCAGAGGACGAAACTCTTGTTCCCATAGTGCAGTCCAGAATGAAAATCGATTCCGTAAAAAGAATTGTGGTTATGCAGAGCGAAAACCTGGAAAGCACATACTACATCCTGAAACACGCTTTCAGCGACCCCAAAATCTCTCAGACTTTTTTCGTTCCTCTTGGCCTTGCTTTTCTCATCTACGCCATTTTCCTGCTTGCCCGCTATCCCGAAGGGGCTGTTGTTGGAATTCTTGCGGCTGTAGGACTTTACATGCTTTACAGGGGCTTCGGGCTTGATGATATTGTTGCCCTTGAAAAAGAAAAGCTCTGGGATGCTTTCCTTGAGCAGAGAATGGTTTTCATCAGCTACACTGCTGCACTGCTTGTAAGTCTTGTAGCCACGGTATACGGAGCTATGGAAGTATGGAAGCTCTATTCTGCGGAAGGGGTCTGGTACCACGGTACCCTTACTCTTATCTCCGTTTTCGTCAATGTTTCTGTCTGGTGGTATGCAGCAGCTCTGCTGCTTGCGGACATGGGAAAGATTTTCGATTTAAAAACGGATGGCAGACCCATATACAGAAATATTTCAATATCCCTCTTTGTGATCGCAACCGGTCTACTCTTCTGGGGAGCAAGCACATACATCCTGGCAGCAGCTTCCTTATCTGAGGGGGTATTAAGCGATCCAACTCTTGCACTGCAGTACTTCGTATATTCGATTGCGATTGCAATCCTGATCGCCCTTGCAGGGATAAAGTATTCCCTCTCAAACCAGAATCCAGAAAACGAAAAGAGATTGAGGGGCAGAAGAAACAAAAAAAGCGCATAAAAGTCGAATCCAATCATTTGGAATAATAGGTTTTGATTATTAACGCGGAAAAGGAGATTCAAAAATGGAGAAGGCAGATGAGATTGCAGAAATTGCGGTGCTTGGGGGCGTGGGTTTCAGCTCTTACAGGGACTGTGAAAGTCTTTCGGTAAAGACTCCCTATGGGGGTGTTACTGCGTATATTACCAGTATAAAAGGAAGAAACACTGCAATAATTCCCAGGCATGCTGAAGAAATCCATATTCCACCGCATAGGGTCAACTACAGGGCAAATATCTGGGCAGTACATTCCCTTGGAGTAAAACGTGTAATATCCACAAACTCAGTGGGATCAATGCGGGGTCATCCGGTTGGCAGTTTTGTCGTTCTTGACGATTTTATAGATTTCACCCGCAGCAGACGTTCAACTTTTTACGACGATAAAACCATACATGTTGATGTCGCTGAACCTTACTGCCCTGAAATAAAGGCAGCCCTCAGGTTTGGACTGGGAAAACAGGGTCTTTCTTATACTGAAGGGGTTTATGCCTGCACGGAAGGCCCTCGTTTTGAGACCAGAGCTGAAATCCGCATGATGAGCCAGTTTGCAGATGTTGTCGGTATGACTGGAGTCCCGGAAGTAGTCCTTGCAAAAGAACTCGGCCTCTGTTACGCTTCCCTTGCCATCGTCACAAACCAGGCATGCGGGATGACCACACAGAAATTAACCGCAGATGAAGTTACGGAAGTTGTCGGAAAATCCCAGGACTCGATATTCGAAATCCTCTCGGATGCGATTGAAAAGATTCCAGAGACTCGGAACTGCACGTGCAGATTTGCAAGGGAAGGGGCCTGCCTTTAATATATTTGAAAACTTTCTCACTCTGCTTACTGCCTGGCTGGATTATTTAGTTGCATCTCTTTATCCAGTTAAACCTTCTTTTCAACCTGACATTAAAGGGAAATTCAGGTGGAATGTTCTGAAAAGCATTTTTTGGAAGAATTACTGAAAACCGTTGCATATTTCCTCATTAAATATTCACAGCTCTAATTTTTCAGGTGCTGTTACACAGCTGGGCGCGAATATGCAGGCGTCATGTCGGCAGAGAAACATTATTTTTGAATTTCGAAAGGAAGCTTACTTATACCATTCACATATCAGGATAAACAATGACACTGTGGGTCCTCGGTTACGCCGAAAAATCAAAAGTTATAGTAATGACAATAAAAGACCGGATGAAGCAGCCGCTTTCCGTGGCCGAGCTCCATATAAAAGAGATTTATAAAGGTCCGCGCCCTCACAAAATCAGGCTTCTTACCGGCAAAAAGAATGAGGAATTCATTCCTCCCCAGCAGTTCATAGAGCTTTTGCGAAGTGCAAACAGGATCATGCTGGCAGAAGGAGGCGACCCTGCAAATGAAGAGGCCTTCCTTGAAATGCTTAAAGGATTTCAGCTAAGTGCAGATAGAGTAAAGATATGCAACCACTGCCGGATCAATAAGCGTTTCAATTTTGTAAACAGCAAGTCAATCAAGTATCATGATGAACTTATCTGTGAAGATTGTGCAAAAGAAGAACTGCTCCGCGCAGTCCGTTCTGCAGGCACACAGTACGGAGAAAAATCCGTGGATTTTCTTGAGCAGGTTCTCCATAAAACAAGAGACCTTGACAGGACTATCCGTATGCTGAGCCCTGAAAGGCTTGACCCTGAATTTACACGTTATGATACTATCAGGACAACCCCCTCCGAAGCCAAGGTGAGGGTAAAAAATCTTCCACTTGCGAAAAAGTTTAAAGAAATGCTTCTCGAGAAATCCGAAACCCTGCTTCCGGTGCAGGCACTTTCTGTAGAAGCCGGGCTTCTGGAAGGGAAAAACCAGTTTGTGGTTTCTGCAACTGCAACCGGAAAAACTCTAATCGGGGAAATGGCAGGCATTCAGAACCTGCTGGATAAAAAAGGGAAAATGCTTTACCTGGTTCCTCTTGTAGCTCTCGCAAACCAGAAGTACGACCAGTTCACGGAACGGTATTCAAAGCTCGGACTTACAACTTCCATCAAAATCGGCGCAATTCTCATAAAAACCTCTCAGCGAGTGAAAATGCATACAAGCCCGAATGCCGATATTATTGTGGGAACATATGAAGGCGTAGACCATATGCTGCGCTCAGGAAATGCTGATTTTCTCGGCAAAATAGGGACTGTTGTTATAGATGAGGTCCACACGCTTGAAGACCAGGAAAGGGGGCACAGGCTCGACGGGCTTATAGGAAGGCTTCGTTATGTGGCTCCTGAAGCCCAGTTTATATATCTCTCGGCAACCGTTGCAAACCCTGAAGGATATGCAAAAAAACTAGGAGCCAGGCTTGTCCGCTATGAGCACAGGCCTGTACCCATAGATCGGCATCTCCTTTTCTGCCAGGAAAGCGAAAAGGCAAAACTGATTTCCCAGCTTGCAAAAGAAGAATATTCGATGTTCTCTTCAAAGAATCACAGAGGGCAGACTATAGTCTTTACAAATTCAAGGCGAAACTGCCATAAACTAGCAGGAGCCCTTTCAATCCGGGCATCTCCTTACCATGCAGGGCTTTCGCAGTATGAACGGAAAAAGGTGGAAACACTTTTTGCAAAAGGGGAACTTCCGGTAATCGTGACCACTGCCGCCCTTGCGGCTGGTGTGGATTTTCCGGCTTCTCAGGTTATTTTCGAATCCCTTGCAATGGGCATAGACTGGATTTCTGTCCAGGATTTCCTGCAGATGAGCGGAAGGGCAGGAAGACCTGATTATCATGACAGGGGCGTTGTCGTGCTCATGCCGGTGCCGGGGAAATCCTATTCAAGTGCACAGTCCGATACTGAAGAGGAAGTCGCAATCAAGTTACTGCAGGGTGAGATGCTCTCTGCAGGAGTCGAATATGGGGAAGCTGAACAGCTTGAAGAGGTTCTCGCCTCAGTTGCAGTTACCTCTTCGTTCCAGGATTTGAGGAACATACATTCCCTTATGTTTGGAAGCTTTGATATGGATAGGCTGGTTTCCCGCCTTCAGAGCTACAGGTTCCTTGAGAAAAAGGGCAATAAAGTGACACTTACCAGGTTTGGGAAAATAATTTCAGCCCATTTTCTTCCGGTTTCCAAAGCTTTTCTTATTCGGGATGCTGTAATTGAAGAAAACAGCCCGATTAAAATTGTAACCAATCTGGAGTTTTTCGATGCGGCATATTTCAAATACGCAAACCAGATCGGCAGCTCTCTTCATGTGAATATGCCTGCCAGAGTCTTTCAGGGAGCAGCCCTTGATATAGTCTTTGACGGAGAATCCCTGTCTCACCTTGATATAAAAATAAGGGAGCTCATGCTGAACTTTGCCTCGGACTTTTTAACATGCGGATGCAGGGATTCTCCTTATTGCGGGTGCGCAGAGCAGAAGTTTTCAGAGAAGATAATCCGGCTGCGTATGGAAGGACTGGACCCTTCCCAGATTATTAAGACCCTTGAAGATAAGTACGGCATCTCAGCGTATCAGGGAGATGTTTTTGGGTATCTGGACAATGCAGTGCGCAACCTTGACGCTGTCGAGCTGATTGCAAGGGTCCATTCGAAAAAGGATGTTGCAGAAAATGCAAAGAAGCTTAAAAAGAAAGTGCAGGGATGAAATATTTTTTAACAGATTTTGCAGACCAGTGATTTATATGTGATGAAGTAAATATTCCTGTTTGTACCGTGAAAAATAGCTTGTAAAGAATAACCTTCCAGCATAATACAGGAATTAATCAGAGCCCGAAAACCGGAGTTCTCACAAGAGTAAAGCACACAGGTGATTTTTATGACCGAAGATGTTGAATCCAGGGAAAATGAAGAAAATGTTGCTTCTAAAAAAGTCAAAAAGAGTATCACAATCGAGTTTATAAAACCTGAAGATTTCCGGCAGATATACGCAATAGGAGCTGCAGGAGGGCACAGCCCTTATGATTTCAGGATAGGTTTTTACAACGACACACCAAAAATGTTCGGGGATTCTTCAGAGTCCAGGGTTATAGAAAGGCGCGTTGAGGCTGAAGTCATACTCTCTCCTGTTGCAGCTCTTGAACTGAACCGCTGGCTGACCCAGCATATAAATGAGTATGAATCCGTTTTCGGGCCTATTGCAAGAGCGATCCCGAGAGTCTCCAAAAAAGAGCCCGTAAAATCTGTTGATGAAAGCACCAATATTCAGGGTTATATCTGATATCCAGGGTTGTATCTGATTTCAAATTCCTGTTGAGATACTCATGTTAATGCTGTAGAAAATCCTGAAGGAAAGTATGAGTTTATGAGTGTTAAGTTTGAATGGGGTCTTAAAGGACTGACTCTAAATAGGGCTTCAGTCTTTTCCTATTTTAACTTACTTTCTTTCCGGTACAGGTTTGATTATGTTTTAACCTGTTTTATTAGATTTAAGATTTGAGAGGCTTATAATGCTCTCCTGATACTTCCGGACATCGATGGTTATATATCTCTGAAAAGGATATGTAATTTCAGTTTTCTTAAGAGCCGGTGGAGTGATAGTTCGGAATGTTTTTTCAGCTGCTGATAGGAAGCAGCTGATAAAGGCAGCAGGCTTATTGTAAATGCGTATAGATTGCCCTGACACAATTTGCCCTGTCCGGCTTAGGAATAAGAGAAGCAGAACCCGGGAGTGCGGGAAACCGAAAATACAGAACAAATCAGCGAGGGTTTAAATTTGTTCCCAAATAAAAAAGTTCAGAAAATCGTTGGATCAAGGATCCAGGTAGAAATGAAAGGCGACCTTAATTTGCTTGAAGGCACTCTGAAGAGTGTGGACGACTACATGAATCTTCATCTTGTTGACACGATGGAGATTGTAAAAGGGGAAAAAGTCCGCTCCCTTGGTTCTGTAGTGCTTCGGGGCAATAACATCATACTGATCACTCCTGTCGAAGACTGAAACGTCTGAAGAAGGAACCTTGTTAGTGTGGAAACAGGCATGGATCTTGAAGAAGAAGCATACAATATAATAAGAAGACATAAAGACGGCGTCTTCCAGAACGTTATCTGGAAAGAGCTGGATATCGACAGCAGGAAGTGCTCCAGAATCATTAAAAAGCTTCTGGACAAAGACCTTATTATCCGTGAAGTGGGAGTCTCAAACGGAGCAAGGACGTACCTCCTGAAAGCAAAAGAGGAGGTTAAAGAAAAATACGACCTTCTGCTATCCAGGGATATGTTTTCAGCCTGCACCGGCTGTACCGGTGACTGTGAGCCCGAGTACTGTGGAAGGCTCAGTGAATGGATCGGAAACCTTATGGTGGAAGAAGCTGAGAACTCCGGAGAAGCCGAAGAAAATATGGATATCGAAGCTGAAGATGAGGAATTCAAAGAAGATATTTGAAATAGAAATTAACATAACCACAAAATTTGATGATGTGTGAACTTCAATTATCTATAAAAGGCCTGAAAGGTCTAAAAAGATCTGGACAGATCTTAATAATACGTCCTCAGAATCTCTTTGCACTCGATAACTATTTATACGAGAAACCCTTATTGAAGAACCCCCTTCAATAAGGGAAAAAATTCCTTAAAAACACCCAAAATGCTCCGGTAGTGTAGTCCGGCCAATCATTCCGGCCTTTCGAGCCGAAGACTCGGGTTCGAATCCCGGCCGGAGCACCATATTTTTTCAGTCTTCTTGATTTTTATAATATCGTTTTTATATCACATTCTCTGAAAGCGTTTCATTTTACTTTATTTTACTTTATTTTGCTTCATTTTGCTTCATTTGATCGTTATTTTTGTCTTTGTTAGCTATTTTCGGTTTGTTACTCCTGATGTTACCGCGCTTTTGAAGGTTTCTGAACCATGTACGGGGTTTTTAACTAAATATTTTTCAGTCAGTTCCCCCCTACATTGCATGTATCTGAATAAACTCTATGAAAAATCAGACATGTGAGCTTCTTTTGGCCGGTAAACTGTACCAGAAGATAGCAGAGAAGGGACAGATTTATATATTACAAGGTATATTGTTGGTCTCGCTGTGAGATGCAACGTGCTCCGGTAGTGTAGTCCGGCCAATCATTCCGGCCTTTCGAGCCGAAGACTCGGGTTCGAATCCCGGCCGGAGCACCAGATTCAATTCTCTTTTCTAATATGTTTTTGTGCAATGTGAAAAACAGGTTTTTGAACATTCATTTGCAACAATTCTTTATAATTATTTTTATTTGAGATCCTTCTTTCCAGAATTTTTACACTTCTCTTTTCCTTTCATCTTTTACATATCTAATATGTAGATCTTTTACCTGTCAGCTTCTTCTAAGGATGCGCTTATGGAATTCTTTTATTTCCTGAATTTTTTCCAGGTTCTGTTCTTCATCAAGGATTCCTGCTGTACTCAGAAGTTCCAGTTCCAGTTTTCCTTCAGCTCCGGAACTTTCCATCTTATATTCCAGTGCAAGTATCCTGAGAGTCTCCAGAGACCAGACGGTCTGGACAAGTGCATTTTGAGAGCCTATCAAAGAGAGTTCCCCTCCCAATTTCCCAAGTGCTTTAATGACAGATTTTACATGAGTTTCATCTCTCTTCCTTGCAGCAACAGTACCCAGTTCCTCAAGGAGGATTGCAGCCCCGACCGCTCCGCTCTCTATTTCCTGTTCAGCTGAAGAAGACCCTATATCTCCGAGGAAAGTTAAGGCTATATTCCAGGTTTCTGAGAGGTTTTCTTCCATCGCCTTCATGGACAGCTGCATGAGATACACCTCTGAAAGACCCGTCAGAACTTCCATTTTTTTCCTTGAAGAAACCTTCCCGACACTTCCCAGAGATTCTGCTGCACTTTTTGCCGCAGCATCCATGTTATTTCCTCCTAACTCCAGTGCAAGGTTTCCGAGAACAGACAGCGCTTTTAATGCAAGTGATTCCCTTTTCTGGTGCACAGCCTCAACAGCGACTTCCCCAAGAGCGTGAACAGAAGCTATTGATGCTGCCTCCATTCTTTTATCCGCAGTCTCCCTGCCTATGTCTCCCATAGCAATTATGAGAGCTTTTGCATCAAGCTCGTGTTCTGCAGTGATGTCCATATGTACCAGATGGACTGCAAAATCCCTGAGGCATTTAAGAGCCTCTATTACTCTTTCAGAATCTCCCTCATAGGCACTTCTTAACCCCTCTTCAATCATCCTGACTTCAGCCAGTTCACGTTCTTCTACAGGAGACATGTAACACCCCGGAAAATAATCATTGTTAATCTTATGTCCTGTCTAATGATCAGTTTTCCTATCAGGATTTTTCCATCTTGAAAAAAGCACAAAAACAGGCTATAAAGCGTAAAGTACATATACTAATGTACATTATTATGCTCTACTGTACTATAGTGGATAATGATCTATTACATCTAACATTTCGTCTGAGCAATTTAATCGATTGCAGTATTTAACTGATTTATGATATTCAACTGATCTGTGATACTTATGAATTCGGAGAAGTTCTCCTGATATCAAAAATAGGTAGATGGTTTTAATGAAATCTCAGGATATTGCTGTTGTTGGAATTTTACTCGCAGTCGGTGCGATAGTTCGATATTTATCCCTTGTAATCCCGGGACCAATTGTCTCAAATCTCGTAATAGCTTTTTACTGCCTTGCCATAATCCTTGTTATACCAGCATTCACCGAAGTAATAGGTATAGGAGTTGTAGCGGGAATAGTCTGTGCCCTCTTAAGTCATTCTATTTTTCCACCTGCAAACCTTATCAGTGAGCCGATTGGTGCAGTAACCTGTCTGGTCATATACAAAACTCTCATGGGAAGGCTTTCAATCGCCCCAGCTATTTCAACCCTTCTCGGAACCCTTGCCAGCGGGATAAGTTTCGTAGCTGTTGCAATGATAATGGTCGCTCCTGCAATCCTGACCAAATATGACACTATGGGAGCGTTTGTAGTAGCCATTATTCCTATTGTTGGGCTGACCGCAATTGCAAACTCAATCATTGCCCAGATCCTCTATGTCCCTGCTTCAAAGGTACTTGCCCGGGGGAAAGCATAAATCATGATTGAACTCAGGAACTTCTCGTATACCTATGGGACGGCAGATACCCCGGCCTTAAAAAATATAAATCTGGAAGTCCAAAAAGGTGAACTGCTCCTTGTTACAGGGCACAGTGCAGCCGGAAAAACCACTCTTGCTCTTGCAATGGCAGGCATCCTTCACCATGAGCTGGGAGGCAAAATTGAAGGAAGCATCAGCTTCAAAAACAGGGATATAAAGAGCTTTGACGGCATGAAAGAATTAAGCCGGCATACAGGGATGGTTTTTGATGATGCTGAATCCCAGCTGATCTTTACAACCGTTGAAGAGGAGATCCTTTCAGGGCTCGAAAACCGCGGGCATCCGGAAAATGAGATTCAGCGCAGGTTAAATGAGGTAATGGAACTCTGTGAAATCAGCCACCTTAAGCACAGGGCTCCTCACACGCTGTCCGGAGGGCAGAAGCAGAAAGTCGCCCTTGCTGCAACCCTTGCCCTGGATACGGAAGTCCTGATCCTTGACGAAGCTACTGCCGAACTGGACACACAGGCTGTAAGAAAGGTATTTTCTGTCCTGAAGAGGCTCAAAGAAGCCGGAAAGACGATCATAATAGTGGATCACAATGTAGAGGATTTCCTTGAAATAGGGGACAGGGTTGTTCTCCTTGAAAAAGGGGAAATAAAAGCCTTAAAAAGCCCTTCGGATTTTGCAGCCTTTATTGAAGATTCTGATCTTTCCTCTAACGGCAGAGAGTATTCCCGTCCTCAAAAAGAAGGGCAGCCTGTTATTTCCGTAAAAAAGCTAACTCAGCGCTACGGAGATTTCACTGCTCTTGATAACCTTGACCTTGAGATCTACTCAGGAGAGCTCGTTGCGATTCTTGGAGAAAACGGCTCGGGCAAGACCACACTTGTCAAACACTTCAACGGCCTCCTGCGTCCTTATTCCGGTAACGTGGCCGTTAAAGGGCTCGATACTTCCCGAGTTCCCATTAATGAGCTTGTAAAGCATACTGGTCTGGTCTTCCAGAATCCTGATAACATGCTTTTTGAAGACACTGTTGAAGCCGAGATATCTTTCGGGCTAACCAATACAGGAATAAGCGGCTCTCAGGCGGCTGAAGCAATTGCTCGCTCCCTTGAACTGGTGAACCTGAAGGGCAAAGAGAAGGTATTCCCACGCCACCTGAGCCGCGGAGAGAGGCAGAGACTTGCTGTTGCCTGCGTAATTGCAATGCAGCCCGAACTGATCGTGCTTGACGAGCCTACAACAGGCCTGGATGCAGAAGAGTCTGACAGGATGATGAAGCTTATGAAAAGGCTCCAGCAGGAAGGGCACACCATAGTAATGGTAACTCACAACATGCAGATAGTAAAAAACCATGCTGAAAGAGTCATTCGTATGGTTTCCGGGAAAATTGTGGAAGATTCGGCAAATGAGATTCCCGGCTCTTTAAATAAAGAAATCGAACGCTCTGAAGGAAAATGTGCCGAAGGTGGAGTAGCAGTATGAAAGAAATTATGCAATACATTAACAGGGACAGCTTTTTACACAGAATGAATCCGCTTTCGAAAATTGCTGCCGTTACAGGGATAATACTCCTGAGTGTCTTTACCACGGACTCTGCAGTCCTTGGTCTTCTTGTCCTTGGGATTTTTCTGGCTTCCCTGAAAGCCGGGCTCCATCAGGAACTTTTGAGGCAGCTCAAACTCCTTGTGTTTTTAAGTCTGACTCTTATTCTGCTCACGATATTCACTCTTAAAAGCGGCGAAACTATAGGATACCTGATTCCAGCCGGCACTCTTACTGCCGCAGGTCTGGTCCCGATCACAACCGGAGCCCTTGACTTCGGGACTGTACTTTCCATGCGTTTCTTTGCAATGCTCTTTTCTTTCCAGCTCCTTGTGGTTACAACAAAGCCGAGCGACCTCATGAAAGCTCTCCTGGAGATACACATTCCTGTGGATTATGTGCTCATGTTCGTAATTGCTCTCCGCTTTATCCCGAGCCTGCAGGTAGAAGGCCAGCGCATTCACGAAGCCCAGCTTGCCCGAGGATACAACCCTGGTAAGGGAATACGCGGAAAGATAAGAAGCGTAAAGCCGATCCTCGTGCCCCTTGTAGCAAATTCCCTTGGAAGGACTCAGGTGCTTGGCCTGACAATGGACATGAGGGGTTACAGAAGCCGTCAGAGTGCAGAAAAGCACAGGCTTTCCTGGAACAGGACAGATGTGGCAGCAGTCGGATTTGTGGCTCTTATGGGAATCGGAGTGCTGATTACTGGAATTATGTAACTCCTGAAAAGGACAGAAGAAAAGAAATGAAAAGAGAAGAAAACAGAAATGAAAGTTTTTCAGTTCTGCTTTCTTAATATCAGAGATCCCAGAAAACCTGTTACTGAAAGCAGTGCTATCACTGCCAGTGCTCTTATAACTCCTCTACCTGTTATTCGTTCTCCGGCCCCCCTGGCGGTTGAAGAGTTTTCCATATCAGAACTGCTTTCATTCACAGCCATTGTTGAAGTTTTCAGGGAATCTGAGTTTTGTTTACCATTCAATCCTCCAAATAACGCTTCCATTACATCCGAGCCACTAATTGAGGGCAATATCGAAGACTCTGAGGCATTTTCTACAGTTTCTTCGGGAAGGGCAGTTATGGCAAAGGATGAGAAACCCTGAGTTTGAGCTTCAAAATAAATATATTTGTCATCTTCACCTGACTGGCGAATGGAGAGTTCTTCCCATTCTCTGCTGGTGAACCTCCAGAGCCTTATCTGAGCCGAATCCACATCATTTGAATCAATCCAGTTCCTTTCAACTCTGAAACCCACAACAGCGTTTTCAATGTTTTCAGGGTTTGCAGTCCCTTTATTTCCAACCCATATATTCATATTTTCGTAAACCCTGCCTGAAGGAAGCTCGGGTACACGTGCGGATTTGTTCTTCAGCATCTCAACGATGGTTGTGGTTTTTCCTGCGGTGCGTTTGGAGTCAAACTCCACAAAATTTACGCAGGTTACGTTTTTCGGGAAGGTGAACTTAACATGTTTACCGTTGGTGATATACTGCTGTGAAAGCTCCTTTATTCTTATATTGCTTGCAGGCTCAGGAGAAACACCAGCTCCGCCTCCACTGCCGCCGGAAGAAGATTTGCGTCCGCTTCCGCCTGAAGTGGAAGTGTCTGAAGTGGTAGAAGATACAGAACTCTTTACACTAAGTGACTCTGTTTTTTCATTATTCCCTTCATCGGATTCAGATACCTGATTTTCCGTATCTACAACTGCCTTTATATCCAGATTTCCGGAGGCTGCTGGGACCCAGTTAAATGTGACTGAAGTGTTGGAACCAGCTTCAAGCCCCTGAAGGGAATAAGAGTACAGCTCTCTACCATTAATGTAGCATTTCGCCGTAAAGGCTCCAGAAGCTCCTGAACCCCTGTTTGCAAATGTAACCCTGAAGGTTATGCTGTCATTCTCATAAGGGCTTGCAGGATCCCATGAAATGCCCTCCATTACCAGATCTGGAGGTGTGGGTTTCCTGGAAATAGTTCCGCTTATAATCTGTTCAGCAAAACCCAGCCTCTCATGATCTGCAGAAACCCGGAGTATACAGAAAGTAGGAGATTTTCCTGTGCTGGTATTGACAGGAAGCCACTGGTTTGAGAATATTCCGTCACCTGCTACAGTATCCTTGTTCGTCCCGTCATCAAATAACTGGAGTTCGGGGTCTCCATTGCTGAAGTTAGCTATGATATATTTAAAGCCAGAACTCTGGACCGGCCTTCCTGAGCTATTCGTGATCCGGACATTCAGTAATTCAGGTGTTCCCTGGACTGCAGCAAAATTCAGTCCTGGAGAGAGTATCTCCAAATTGAGATAATCCGGGTTTCCTTCCACATTCCAGGCTGCTATTTGCCCTGCACCCTCTATGGAAGCAGTCACCTGGTATGAACCCAACTGAAAAACATGATTGAGAGTTGCAACATTGCCTTCACCAGTTGCCAGTGTTGTGGATTTGCCATTCTCGGTCCACGTAACACTTGTTGATTCGTTTAAAGGAATGGTGAACGCTTGAGTTTGACCTACCGTCCCTATAACAACAGTCGAATTCGAGGGGGAGATGTCTCCTATTACAGCAGGGGCTGCATTTGCAGTCCCGCAGAATAATAGCCCCAGCACCAGAATTTCTGTAAATATTTTTTGAAATATTCTCATAACCTACCCCCGAGAATATAATTGTTGAATTTAGAAGATTTCCCACAGTTATCTGAAATAATGTCTAAGAAAATTATATATTTAACAGAAATCTAGTTCCTTAGAATAAGTATGAAACAAAAGTCAGCTAACAGTTAGATTGTTAATAAGTCCCCTCAAATTTTAAGATCAGTATTTTATTTAATACATCACCCAGTGCAGGTATTAAAAATATATATTATTAAATAAATGGTCAATACAGAAGACTGTTTAAAGACAATCTGAAGAGTAAGCTTTTAAAATTGAACCTTAAAAGGTAACATTTAAAATACAAATAGTTTAAATGAGATGTCTCTGAATTTTTATTTTGTTAAGCTCTGGCTTTCTATTAAGCTCCGGCTTCTAATTATATACTCTATTTTCTAATTCTAATTATACTCGCTTCAATTATACACTCTATTTTCTAATTCTAATTATACTCATTATTTGCTGTAGATATTCCTGTTTCACAGAAGTACAGGTTTTGCAGCCCGTACTTTTTGGGATATGCAGTACAGTCCTATTTCTAGATGGATGCCAAACCAATTACAGTACAAATATCTTTATATAATAGTGAATAATTTCTATCATTGCAAGAGTATCAAAGAGCTTATATATCATAAAATCGTAAGGTAATTGCTCAAAAGATTTATCAGGTTCAACATCGGCATTCAGGGGAAATTCTATATCGGGGAAACTCTATAACTGAGATTCTTTAAATAGTTATCTTTAATAGCTTTCTCTGTTACTTGCTATCTATTCCAGATATTAAACTCATTATTTAAAAAGAGATTAAAAACGCGCATGATATTCTTCGAATAACATGCCCAAAGAATTAAAGATGGTCAAAGAATGAAAGTATTGGGAAGTACTTTCATGCCAAAGAGATCGAATTCTCAGAATTGGTGATTGATTGAGAGCCCAAAATGATCCCTGAGCTCTCAATCTAATGAAACCCCCTTTAAAGAATACTCCCACATATTCTTTACACAATTGTAAGAGAAATTATTCGTGTTTAATTTGTGTGATTGATTGAGAGCCCGTAATCCCTTGAGCTCTCAATCCGATGAAACCCCTATTGATGAATATTTCCCCAAATATTCTTATACAAACATGCTTAATTAGTTTCTCTTACAATTACTCCTTCTAATGCTGAAATTCTATATATAATAAATTCCGTTAAATATTCAATGTTTTATTAATTTTGTTTTCTCATTTAGATTTGGTTTAAGCATTATTTTATAACCGCTTGAAAATTATGTTTGATCTATAAATTATAGCTAACTTTTGCTTTTTTAAGCTGCTTGAAAATTTCAAGAAAAGAAAAAGGCTATCAATCCGAAAATTGATAGCTTGAATAATCACTGAAATTTTAATCTTTATTTGTTTCAACCGTCATTGGTTTCTTTATCCTTCAGCAGTTCTACAGCCAGTTCTCTGAGCTTGTATTTCTGGATCTTTCCGCTTGCTGTCAGAGGGAACTCATTTACCAGGAAGATATGTTTCGGAACCTTGTACCGGGCAATTTTGCTTATTGCATAGTCTCTAATGTCTTCTTCCGTAAGGTCCGCACCCTTTTTGAGAATAACAAATGCCCCTACGATTTCCCCGTATTTCTTATCAGGTATGCCGACAACCTGGGCGTCTCTGACTCCGGGCATAGCGATCAGGAATTCTTCAATTTCCCGCGGGTATATATTTTCCCCTCCCCGGATAATCATGTCTTTTATTCTGCCTGTTATCCTGTAGTATCCGTTTTCATCGCAGGTCCCAAGGTCTCCGCTATGCAGCCAGCCTTCTTCGTCAATCACTTTTTTCGTTTCTTCCGGCATATTGTAGTAGCCCTTCATAATATTGTACCCGCGGCAGCAGATCTCTCCTACAGTATTCGGAGGTACTGGCTCGTTGGTAGCCGGGTCAACCACTCTGACTTCAACGCCAGGGAAGCACTTGCCCACAGTCTCTACCCTGAGTTCTACCGGGTCATCCACAGTGGTCTGGGTCATCCCAGGAGAAGCTTCCGTAAGCCCGTAGACGCTGGTAATCTGATAGCAGTGCATGTCTTTTACGACCTTTTTCATGGCTTCCACAGGGCAGGTGGAACCGGCCATGATCCCTGTCCTCAAAGAAGAGAGGTCGAACATATCAAACATGGGATGGGTGTACTCGGCAATGAACATCGTAGGCACGCCGTAAAGGGCAGTGCACTTCTCTTTCTGGACCGCAGCAAGAACCAGAAGAGGGTCAAAAACCTCAAGCATAACAAGAGTTGCCCTGTGGGTCAGGACAGCCATAACCCCGAGCACTATCCCAAAGCAGTGGAAAAGGGGCACAGGCAGACAGAGCCGGTCTTTATGGGTGAATTTCTGGCGGTCTCCAATGGACAATCCATTATTCAGGATATTTTTACTGGTCAGCATAACCCCCTTGGGAAAACCGGTGGTTCCTGAGGTGTACTGCATATTGACCACATCATCTCCGGTAACGCCTGCCAGAATCTCATTAAGCTCGTCATCAGGGTAGTGGCTGCCAAGGAGCATCAGCTCTGCTGTATTGTACATCCCCCTGTGCTTTTCCTGCCCGACATAAATTACGCTTTTAAGGAAGGGGAAATTCTTGCTTTTCAGTCGCCCTCTCTCCGAGCTTTTCAGCTCCGGGACCAGCTCATTGATAATTTCAAGATAATCAACATCCCTGAAACTGTCGATAAGAGCCAGGGCTTTCATATCCGATTGTTTGAGCACATACTCTACTTCATGGCTCTTGTATGCAGTATTTACCGTAACCAGGACTGCCCCTATTTTTGAGGTGGCAAACATAAAAGTAAGCCAGTCAGGGACGTTTTTTGCCCAGATCCCTACATGGTCTCCCTTCTTTATCCCGATTGCGAGCAGCCCTTTTGCAAGGTTGTTAACTCTTTCATTGAACTGACCATATGTAAAGCGCAGGTTACGGTCTGGATAAACCATAAACTCGTGGTCAGGGTCTACAGCTACCTGTTTTTCAAAGTATTTTCCCAGAGAATCTTCGATAAGATCCATAGTTTCAGCCTCTCCTTCTGGACTGTACTCTCAGAAACCTCTGGCTTATGTTTGGGGTTTTTACATCCATGCCAGTCAAAGGTGTTCCTGAAATATATTCAAATTGAGCAGGGAGATTCCGTATCAGTTTCCGCTTCCGATGAGGACGCGTCCATTGAAGGAAACATATGTGTTTTTAAAATCTCACGGATTGAGTCCGGAAGGGGGATTGATTTCTGGAGCTTGAAGTCGTAGTAAACCAGTACTGCCTGACCTTTGACCTTGAGTTCTCCTTCCTGCCATGCCTCGTGCCCGACAGTAAAAGAACTGTTCCCGATCTTTGTAACATATGTCCTGATTTCCACATCGGACCTGAAATACATCTGGCTCAGAAAATCAAACTCAGTTCTGACAAGGATGAGATGCCACACATCAGGGCTGAGATCAAGGTCCGGGGAGAAAAGCCTGAAAATGGAGTTTCTTCCCGTTTCGAACCAGACCGGAAGTACTGTGTTATTTACATGCCCTAGACCATCAATATCTCCAAAGCGCGGACTAACGTTTATACTGAACATTTTGGATTCCCTAACTCTTAAGATCTGTACCTGATTATTCCGTTTTCAATCTAAACTTGTTCTTTTTCAGTCATTGATTAAGTCAAATTCTTACTCTCTGTTTGCTCTATTGAAGCTGTCAGAGAGGAGCATAAACCACAGCCAGTATGCGTGCGTCTTCTGTCCCAGCTACGTGAACGTCGTGCGGGACAATGGAATCATAATAGATACTGTCTCCTGCACTCAGCCTGTGAATGTCCTTCCCATAGAAGATTTCAATTTCCCCGGAAAGGACATAAATGAACTCCTCTCCTTCGTGGGAAGAGAGTTTGTGACTTTCTTCAGGGGAAGGATGAATATCAATAATGAAAGGTTCCATATGGCGGTCTGCCTTATCCGAGGCAAGGGAGTAAAAATCAAGAGCACTCTTTTTTGGCCTCTCAGTCTTTCCTGAAAATCGGACCACATTTTCAGATAGTCCTGCTCTTACCAGTACAGGTCCACTCTGGGGCATGTCGTCCAGAAAAGTACCGAGGCGGACGCCTAAAGCCCGGGCAATCTTTAAAAGAGGGGTCAAAGACGGAACAAGGGCTCCGTTTTCTAACTGCTGGATTAACTCCACGCTACTCTGACTGGCTTCAGCCAGTTCTTCCACAGTCATATCCTGGGCTTCTCTAAGCTGGCGTATCTTGCTGCCGACACGGTTCTCTTCTGACATAATTCTCTCCTCAAACACATTTTTTGTAGGGGATCCTGTAAAGAAATGTAAACCGGAATCCCTGTAAACAGCCTGTAAAGCTTATCTCTTTTGTACCTATCTATTATAAAAAATTATTTGAGGCAAAGGAACCTACTAAAAATCGCCAGCTATCGCAATCAGTCTAAACTAAATAAGTTAAAAGAGTATTTATGAATTTATTAAGTTGTTTATGTAGTTTGTAATATATAAGATTTATGGCTTCCTAATCAAGTTTAATGAGCGGGTGACTTGGTGCTGTCATCGAGCAGTGTAGAAGAATTTGTAGAAGAAATTGTTCGGGATATTGTAGATGTGGAAGGTGCCCGCTCCACTATATTGATTTATAAGGATTTTATATTTTGAGTCAAAATCGTGGAATTGTAAGGAATCGCTAGGTGCCAAAATCGACCTAAAATCCGGGCACAAAATATAATATAAGGAATTGAAAAGCCTTGTGCGGCTACGAGCTTCCTAGATATTCCAATATGAAATATTCTAATAGAAAAAGAGCTCTGTTTTTCAATGGTCTATATTTCAATACGTAGTATAAATCAAAATCAATAGAATGTAGGTCTATATTCTAATATCAGGCAGCTTTGGCTGCCTCTTGCCTTCGTCGTTGACTCTCGGGTGGTGTCACATGATGCTTTATCATCGACTCGAGCTTTAATACGTCTGCTGGTTTTGTCAATCCTATTTCGAATCCGGTCTTTCTAATCTTGATGTATGGGATTAGCTGTTGGGGTTGTACTTCAAGATCTTCTGGCGACAACTTTTCTACCTTGTGATCCGCTGTCTTAATCCTATTCAGGGATATGCCACTATTGAGCCTGCTCAGATAGCTTACGTATGCTTCTATTCCACTCTTTGTGATTTTATAGCGATAGAGACCATTCGGACCTTTTTTCTCTAGCCGCTGAATGTAAGGCAATTTTATTACTTTGCCACTTTGCTTACGAATTTTTTGATAGTGGCTCATTGCACAGGAAACATTGGTATGGTGAATACCAGTCTCATATTCTATATCCCGAACAGTCATTGGTTTATCGGACTTGAACAATGCTTCTAATATCCTGAACTTAAGAGCGTTGAATTTGTGGGAATAGCCGAGCGTAACCATTACTGATACTCCTTTGGTCTCTGTTCTGGTGGCAATAAGTCAAATATAGTTCTTTTCTTTCTTAGCTTATCGTTAAGCACGGCAGCAACCTCTGGATTTGGTTCAATTGCTGCTACATCTTCAATCTGCTTCTTTAAATTGCTTCTTTCTTTCCTCTCTGCCATCATTGCTTTCTTTTTCGCTATTGTTTCCTTGGTAAGTCTTTTGGCTTCTGCTCTTTCATTAGCTCTTATATCTCCCTCGGCTGGAAATTCATTATCCATTCTATGTTGAAGCACACCCTGAGCTTCTATACACGCTGTTAAGCCGACCATCAGCCCACCACATCTCGGCGCACCGAACTTCAAATACAGCCGTTCCCCGATGTCCATAAGTAGGCTTTCGAGTATAGACAGATCTGATAACATTTCTTCATACTCGTCTTTTGTTGCGGTAATATTTGGCATATTTTTATATATTCTGCACATTGATAATAAATATTTTTGATGTTCGAAAATAGAATATATTCCAATATGTTTTATGTTTAGAAGGCGCCATAATGTTACGCAGAAGCCGCTGCGTAAGTTGGGAGATATAAATATCCTAGACGCATCCTATACGATTGGCTATGAAGCGGCGCGTGGCTTCTAGAAATATGTGTGTGGAAGGCTCGGGATAGTTAACAATTATACATATTCGAATCTGACTAAAAATTACTTAAACATTCTATCTAAATTGTGAACACTTAACTAATTCGAAACATTTTTATTGAAGTGTAATATAGTAAAAAATATGGTAGCAGATTGTCCGTTTTGTGGTGCTTTATTCCAAAGTAGAGAAGATCTAAGAGAGCATATAAGCAGAAGTCATTCAGACGGGAAAGACAGAAATAATGAAGATAGAAGATGGATGTGTGGTAAACCAGGATGGAAACATTAATAACGTTGTATCTGATTCTGTACACCAAGCTTGTAGCGCCCGCGATTTATTTGGTCCATCCTCGTCCTATACGATAGCCCTCGCCTTTGTACGTGGCTTCCAGTAACATGTATATGGGTGATTAAGACTTATGAAAAAAAGATAACCTTTGACATCAATTCTTCTATATGGAAATTGGTTGGAAATGGTTGGGCTCCGTTTTAACTTTTATTGCTGTAATATTGTTTGAAGCTTTTACTGGAGTTTCACTTGACGAATTTTACTTGTTAGATTTGATATTTCAAAACATTAATAACTCGTTTATGCCTCTTCTGCCAACCGCTGGACCTTTTGCTCAGTCAACAGACAATATTAAACTAATTGTAAGTTTAGTTGATGTAATACTCTTCTTAATGCCTCCTATTCTTTTAGCTGGTGGGGTTTATAGGCTAATACCAGATGAGTACTAAGTAAGAGCTTCTGGGATATGTTAGTTCAAAACATTCTAACCCTATAACTATCCCGAATACTACAATCAAACATTCATTATTCCTAACATTCTTACTTTTTTTATTTATAACTCAAAATCCTATCTGTATTCTGGGAGACCTAACTATATACAAAATATAGTTAGGTTTGATTTAGGTTTGATTTATATACTGAACACAGTTTTCTTGGATTTCAGATGAAATCCTTACTATAGTTAGGTTTTAGTATAACTATATATTTCCCCGTGCAAATTTTTGCGAGAATAACATTATAACAGTTATATCGATAACCAAGACCTTTATAAACTATATGTTATTCATTTTTGCTGTTTCGTGTCAACTGATGCCGATTTAAACAATACGTATAAATACGATACGTCGTATAATTAAAATTGTCTAAAAATTGGCAAATGAGCCAATAAAAAGAAAAGAGATGATTTTGACATGGTACAGAAGACAGAACAGCAGAATGGGAAAGTTGAAGCACAGCAGAACAGCAAACAGACTAAACTTGAAGCATACTTCGAACAGAACAGCAAATTTTTCGGATCAAATGACAGTAACGGGAAAAAGGCATTTTTCTGCCTTGGGCAGTACACGAGGCGTGTAATGGAAGCCGAGGAGAAGAAAGTTGCCGAGAGCGGCGAGGAAAACAAGTTCCAAAAGAAAATCGTGAAGCAGATCGGATACAATATGTCTTACAGGAATTTCGGGCTCGTAATAAAACTGCTGGATGGCGAAGCGCTTACGGTGAATCCTGACCTGTTCACCAAGTGCAGCGGTGCCTGCAAGCAGTTTATCATAAATAGTGAGTGTGTGAGCGACAAAAAAGCACTGAAGCCAGAAGATGCGAATTTGGCTTTCTCGTTGGGTATGTATCAAAAGTTTTAAGGCGAGTAAAGTCCGGGATATATTGGTGGCTAAATATATCCCAGACGATTAATAGCCGCGATTAGCGTGTTTCAATATATTCTTCCTTTGTAATATCTACAACCATAGAGTATGATGCTCGCACGCACGGAATACTGTAGTATTCTGGCAACTCGATAGGTATCGGAAAACCTCTAAGATCTTGATTATCTAGAATTGCTTCTATTTGTTCTTCAAATGTTTTTTCAGATTTTGCGTAGAAAATTGAACCACATCTATTGCAGTATATTTCTACATCACAGATATAGCAAACTTCATCTATATCGTTGCGTGGCATGCCCTTTTCTATTCGATCTAACACCCTAAAAACAACAATGCAAGAATCGTCGAGTTCTTTCCCATCGCAATGTCCACTAGTGCATGAAATCTCGCCAGTGATTTTTTTCGCGTCGCGATAGTATGCAAGAATATACTTTCCTCGACTGAACAAGTCTAGTGTGTTCTCTATCGTTTCCAATATTTCACTTCCTTATGACAAGAAGGAAGTTAGGAGAAATAAAAAGATTTCTAAAAAAGTATCAAAAAATCGTTGCAGGGTTGTGGGTCTGAACGACCTCAAAACCCTCTTTTATGTCGAGCTGAATACAGAACAGTTCGCGAACATATTCATTTCTTGTTTTGCCGTTTTTCAGGCAGCGTTTTAGCAGTTCCTGTTCTAATAATTGGTCGGTTATTATTTGACTCGCAATGCCCTTTCCCAGCCGTTTCGCAAGCAGCCGCCTACAACAATCTTCCAGATATGTGTCTTTCAGTCCATACCGTTTTCTGGTGGAGAGCTCGCAAATTCTCCGCACAATTTCAGCGTCTATAGGGTTGTTCAAGTCATACTGGAAGTAGCGTTCTATTCCATGTTTTCCAGCGCGAAGCGCTTTCTCGTCTCTAAAAGATTTCTTAATCTTTGCTTCTCGCTCTTTCATATACAGCTTCAGCTTCTGCTGTTTCAGTAATCGCTGTTGTATAGCATCTACATCCCGATTTTTGATAATCCTCAAGCATGTTTCATCTAGCAGTATAGGACCATATTTTTGTTTCATTTTCTCATGTTCCTGCCGTCCACTTTCAGTGATACACCAATAATAGTATCGAGTTCCACATTTCACTCTCTCGACATTCCCGATATTCATTAAGCTACAGAGAGTCTGTTGACTCTGCATGTTCAGCAGACCTGTCAGCTGCATAATCTCTTGTCGAGTTAACCAGTCTTTTGCGGCTAGCACATTCAGGATCTTGTAAACCACTTGTCCTGTCATCACTTCATCCTCCTAGCTGTATTTTTCGGGATAGTCTTCGATTTCTGCCGGATTACAGTGGCTTGTGCCTTGGTCCCACGTGGAAGTGCTTTATTGTTCCTACACAACTTGAATTGCTTCTGAGGAGGGATATTCTTAATTGATTCGACAGGCTCTAGTCCCTGAACATATCCCGTAGGCTGTTGATACTGCACTTGCTGGTGATATTCACGGGTGTTCTGATCGTAGAGAGCTATCAGATAATTCAAGAAGCTCGACCTGTCAGCTTGCAGCCTGGCACGGTGATAATCCAACATTTGAACTACTTCTGGACTGAGATCAACGACTATTTCCATACATTCACCCCAATATGTTTTAGATACTCTTTCTCACATTCCATGTACTGATCAGCCTCCCGCTTGGTTAGAAAAACGGCATCTACTGGCGCATATCTATTGATCCATACCCCATCGAGAAAAATAGCGTATACTGTGCGAGGGTGATCAACGTATTTTTTTGGGATATATATGCAAGTATGGTTTTGGCAGAGCGCATTTCCCGCATCAAGATCGACGCCTATATACACGATTCTTTTCACGGTGATGGTGCTCTCTGGTTCTACTGGCGAAAACAACAACTGTACCGATCTTGGGCGGATCTCAAATTCGTTATCGTCTGCGTTCGCCACCGCATCGGCAAGTATTGGATATCGCTCAAGGTACATTTCCGCCAGATCCAACAAATTATCCCGAATATCAATTAGCATTATTCTATCCCTCGTATCAATTTTTCAACGTAAGCAGACCTAGTATCGTTGCCGCGTTTTGCGTCCAGGATACGTAGAGCGGCTGGAGATAATGAAAATCCTGTACTGATTTTCTTGATTTTTGTTGATATTGAACGTCGTCCTCGTTTCATTTTATTCCTCGAATTAAATTATAATTATAATTTAATTCTTTTCAACAGATAAATATCTTGAGTCGTCACAGTGCCGCTCGATACTGAATCCCGACACAACGGATATATCCGAAGCGATATTATATTTCTATAGATTTCTATGGATTTCTATAGTTTTCTACTAATAGATAAGAGGTACGATAATGACAAAGATCCGACAACAGGGTGATGAATTGCTAGTGAGCATAACAAAACCCGCAAAAAAAGCTGGATGGAAACATAGCGATCGTCTAGTTTGGGATTTTGATGACGAGGGAAGAATGGTTTTGATCAATATGGATCAAAAGAGTCGCAAATTGAGGTGGGAGAAATGAAAGTAAAAGGACTTGCAATGCTACTTGCAGTAGTCTTTGTTTGCTTTTTGCGGAATCGTGGCATATAACGCCTCGAACGACGATAGCGGTGTGTGGCATGTCAACTTTGAAGACAATCCAGCACCGGGCGATACGGTAACAGTTGATGGTGTTCAATTCACTTTTGTGAAGGGACCGTCTTCGGGATGTAATGTGGCAATTGGTTCCACGATCACCGAATCCTCGAACAACCTCGCAGAAGCCATAGAGAGCAATACTGATTGCGAGGTGTCGTAAATGGGTGTTGGTCTATTCGATGAATTCGCCGATGTTACAGAATCAGTCACTGACACTTCCTCTGGATGGGCAGTGAGCATCGTCAAAGTAGTGATTGTACTGCTTGTTGGCGTCATTCTTATGGGAAATATTGATACTGACATTCTTCAAGGCAGTGCAGGAAACAGGAACCTAGTATTCTCAGAACAGCCAGCAGATGGAGATTTGTACCAGTTAGACAATCATATTTTCGAATTCGATAACGATGGGAATTATAATAGTGGATATATCCCGGTGACTATTGGTACAACAATCGTAGACACAAAAAATAATCTACTGACTGCAATTGCTTCGGCTGGTTATACAGTAGTAGATGAGTCTGAGGTGATTACATGAAACTTTCGGGATATTTTATTGGTGTGTTTCTTCTTATTACTTTGATTGGCACCGCTAGTGCCGCAGCAGTCTCGGCTCAAATTACAGTGGACAACAACTCGCTACCTGATGGGTATCAGATTAGGGTTTTGCTGCCTAATGCAACTGGGATCGATAGTGGCTATGCAGATGTGCGGTTTTTCGGCAATAACTCACATGAAAATGGCGGAACAAACCTCAGCTACTATCTCGTTGATATATACTCTGATAGTGCATTGTTCTACGTTCGGCTGCCAGCAGACACAACAACTCTGTATGCAGAGTGGGATATTCCCGGAGAAACAGTTAGCGAATCAAATGGTAGTGCTGTATTTGACTGGTTCACTGGCTTCGATGGTACAGGGGCTTACAATACTTCTGAATGGCAGACAATTGCTAGCTATTATCAGCATGATGGTGTTCTTGAATTCAATACCAGTGCCAGGATGTGTGGAAAAATAGCAATGAATCCCTTGAATCAGACTATTATCTGGCGTGCAAGCAGTGTAACCGCTAATGGTCACAACTCCGGTCTTACAAACAATTCAAGCTCAAGCCAATCAGGCACTGACAGGGCACACACACAGATTCTTGATAGCCCACTGAAACTGTCTAATAGGATCTATGCAACATCTGGCACAAATCCCTATTTTATCCCTAATATGACGGTCGCCGCTAATGAATTCTTAGTTTTCAGTGTCTATAAGACAGCCGGGAAAAATACCTATGCAGGCGCCAGAAATTCAACTGGTGCATATGCAGAGATTAGCAGACTGAATGATAGCTATGGCACAGATGATACTTCGGGATTTTCCTACATTACTGGAAACGGCCCAAACCACAACATGAGTGTGGATTTCGTGGCATACGCCAAACACATATATCCCGAACCAACCGTAACCGTCAATGGCGTTGCGCAAGTCGGTCCGACAGCCAATTTCACGAGTGATGTAAAAAAGGCGGCAGCGCCTGTTACAGTGGCTTTTACGGACACTAGCACAGGATCTCCCACAAGCTGGCTTTGGAATTTTGGTGATGGTAATATAAGCTACGAACAAAACCCTACTCACACTTATTACACAGCCACAAACTATACTGTAACCCTAACTGTAAACAATGCTTATGGCAGTAGTGTAAAAACAGTATCAAGCTATATTCATGCATACGGCACTCGATTCACATGGCAAGGTAGGGACTGGATTGTAAGGACTACAACAGGCAATCCCGGTGGGAACTATTGGGGAAAATACCAGGATTCAGCATATATTGACGGAAACGATAGGCAGCATCTATTGATTTCGCAGATCAATGGAACTTGGTACTCATCTGAAACGATAAGTGTTGACTCGTATAGATATGGTACATTCACCTGGAAAGACTATAATAGCCCGCTTATGGATCAGGACCATAATATTGTAGTGGGAATGTTCACCTACAATTACAGTGATGGTGCAGCCCACGAGATAGATATTGAGCCTAGCAGGTGGGGTAATGACGTAGATTCGACCACTTGGTCTGATACAGGAGCGGCAGATGATATATTGTGGCTCACAAATCAGCCGTGGAACGGACTCAATAATCGTAGAACCTTTGTTTCTGAAGGAAGCCAGTATAACTCGGCGAAAAACGTCACTTATCAGTTCGAGTGGTACCCAAACAGGATTCACTGGAATGTGACGGCAGAAAACGGGGCTACAATAGCTGATTGGACCTGCACAAACGTAAGCGGCATTCCAAAAGTGTTCTCGAAAATCGAGCTAAACTACTGGTGTAATGACACGCTTTATGGCGGTGTAGTGCCCGCTACTGGAAATGCGCCTTTCGACGGACAGCAGCATGAAATTGTGTTCGATTCGTTCACCTATACCCCATTGTCTTCTGAAGTGAATCTTACAGCAAACGACACATATCACAGTCTGCCATTCACGGTGCAGTTCTTTGATGCCAGTACGACGAATACCACTGACTGGAATTGGGATTTCGGTGACGGCACAACAAGTACAGAACAGAATCCAAGTCACACCTATACTGTAGCTGGAACTTACACTGTCAGCCTTGAAGCAACTAACGAGAGCGGCACATTCACGAAAACAGATGTGATAGATGTCGAAGAAGCCCCAGAGCAGGAGATTTTAATCCGCAGCACCGACCTGTCACACAGTCTGAAAACCGTTGCAGTTAGCTCAACTAATGTTAGCATTACAGAAGGGCTTGGCTGGTATCAGGATGTATTGGACTCGATCACAAGCGGGATAAGTCTAGGCTCGTTGCTGGCAATAGTGCTTGCAGGTGCAGTAATACTTAGATTTTTGGGATATGTTTAATATCCCACCTCTTTTTTTCTTGTCTTTGGCATGAAAGTCCGTGATGATCGAGTCATCACGTACTCTCTCCTTTCTTATTTCCTATCATTGCAATTATTCCGCTGATTATTGTGATACGCTCATCAACCGAGAATGTCTCAGTCTCAACAATCTTTCTCTTTTGAACCTCCCCTTTTCATATCCTGTTTCATCCTCGTACATCTCATCATTTATGATCAGATGCCATATTATTGTTGCAATTTTCCTTGCCAGGGCAATAATTGCCTTTGCATGTCCAATTGTCTTCTTTTTCCTGTTAAAAAACTCTTTTAACTTGCTATTTTTCTTTCTTGCCGCTGCCTGAGCAATCTGTGTCAGAATCCACCTTGCTACCTTTGATCCTCTCTTTGTGATTCTTCCGTTGTGGTATTTATCCGCAGATTGATAGACATTTGGAACCAGTCCAAGCCATGAAGCAAGTTTATCCCCTGATAAAAAATCTTTGAAATTTCCGATTTCAGCAATTAGAGTTGCAGCACCAATTTCTCCAATTCCTGGAACTGACATTAACAGATCCATTTCCCTTTTATGCTTACTATAAGCATAATTGAAAATTTCTTTCTCCAGTGTTTCGATTTCATCATCAAGGTTTTTAATCAGATCCAGACATATCTGAAGCCTGAGGGCAGCGCTTTGAGATATTTCCCTGTCAAGAATCTCTCTTATCTGTCCAGCTTTTTTCCTAACATTTGGAGTAAGTGATGCTATAATCTGGTCAACATTTTTTCCTGAGGATATTCCTGCTAGAATTGCTCTTCCATTTTTTCCAAAGATGTCTTTGAGCACATTACCAAGATGTAACATTTCAGAAGAAAGAATCGCATGAGCTTCATTTTTTATATCTGTTCTTTTTCTCACGAGAGTTAGGCGAAGCCTGACATATGACCTATACTCCCTGTGTCTCTTTGGAAAAACTCTTGATGGTTGAATCATCTTATTCAATGCAAGTTTTGCAATTACTTCTGAATCTATCTTATCTGTCTTTTTGTGTGTAAATGCTTTCATATCGCGCGCATTTCCAACTATGACAGGTAGATGGTTTATCAATGAATCATAAATCGGAACCCAAAAATCACTTGTTGATTCACATGCAACAACATCACATTTTTCAGATGTCACCCAATTTTTAAGGTTTAAAATACCTTCATCATCTCTTTCGAAACGTTGTAGTTGTTTTTCACCGGATTTATTGAGAATGGTAGCAATGACGAATTGTTTGTGAATATCTAAACCACAAGATTTGTTTATTTCTCCATCCAATTTACATTACTCCATCATTTCCATGGACAGTAGGATTGCCTCAAAGGCAATTTGGCATCCGTGATCAAGGTCACATTTGGGCCTTCGATGGCAATTCACTGGTTAGTTTTTTCACGGTTTCGAAGAACCAAAGAAAAGACAACCTTCCTGTCCTAAGGTAATGATGGGGTTCAGAATCAAAAAAAGTAACTGAAAGGACTTTCATTTTTGGGGCATGTTATTCCAAGAATATCATGTGCGTTTTTTCTAATTTAGAAATCTTTTTATTTTCTTGACAGATAATAATCTCTGAGACTATGAAAATTAGTTTCAGAGATTATAATAATCCATTTTTGAAAGCAATGGAAAATGCCGGATATACTGTCAAATGCAGAATCTATTCAGTGAAAAAGGCTACTTTCTAACATATTATAGTGAAGTAAAAAGGATCAGACTCATTCTATAGACATTTAAACGTAAGGGAGGAGTTTTACATAGTAGGTAAAATTACATATACTTCAGTATACGGCGAAAGACTCATAGAATGGTTCGATAGACCCGAAAATAAACATTTCGATGTATCTAAAGATTATTTAGTATTATTAGGTATAGCACATGATTTACACCCAGATCCAATAACAGTAGCTAGGGCGATACGACATGGAAATACAGGCATACCAGAGATAGACAATGCACAAAAATCTCTTAAAAATCAATTAGCTGATGACATTGCATATCATGAGAAACAAGTACCATGGTCTTCCGGTAATCTCAAAGAGTCTATTAAAACAAGCCTGTTCTATAAATCATCTGTAGCTTCTAAGGTGTTATCTAATCTGCATAGGTCAGATATAAACAACATATTTGATGTGAATTTTATGACAAATATAAAAAATGGTCTAAATAATATTGCGAGGAAAGATGACAAGAGGTAAGCCAAATAATGGAAAAAGACGATCACCGCAACAATATACTATGAACGAAATCTTAGCGGAGGTAAACGGTAAGAGAAAAAAATATGTTTTCACAAAAGAGAAAATTGAAGAAGCTATAGCTAATATGAAGGAAGAAACTGAATATTCAAAAAATTATCATGGAATATACATCTCCGATCCAAAAAACAGCGAAAATGGAAAAAAATATGGAATGATGAATGTTGTAAGAAAAATTGTCGAAATGCAAGAAGTTGGATCAAAAAAGATTATATTTGACCATGATGGCGCTAAACGTCGATTTAAAAACCTTGAAATAAAAGTGAAGTCTGATAAAGATATATTAAAATAATTGAGTTCGGGATAAATCAATATCCCACCTTTCCTTATTAAGTTTATACTACTTCGTTATGATTGGCTTGCTATTTCATATAAGTGATAATTGTGAACAGAATATGTGGTATGTAATATGATTTGTCAACATTTATTTGATATTATATCTGACATATTTACTCGAGATAAAAAACGTAAATATTTTAGAAGTCTTGGATATAGAATAGCAAGCTATAATGAACAAAATAAATGGATAAAATCAAAAATATTAATGCTAAATAAAAGGGCTAGGGCTGACACATATTATAAGTTTATAGGTAGACGATACATGTATATCATCTACTATGACAAAAATAGAAAGTGTATTATATATAAAGGAGAGAAACAAAAAATAGATCCATTACCGAAATGGGGTAAAAATTTTTCAAGAAGAAGAATTAACTACCTGAAGGCTAATGGTCATCGAATACAACTTACGAATTATAAAGATACTCGAAATCCAACATATGATGAACTTATAAAATTCCTAGATTACGATAAAACAGAGCAAATTCAATATAAGAATCATAAGTTTGTATGTGCAGATTTTGCACATCTATTGCATAACCATGCAGAAAAATATGGTATTAGAGCAGGGTGGGTATCTATAGATTTTATGTATGATAACGAAGGGCATGCTTGCAATGTGTTTAAAACAATTGACAAAGGACTTATTTTTGTAGATTGTACAGGGACATTGTCGGGTATGGCGCATGATACAATAGTTGAAGTGAGAGTTGGAAAACCATATGTTCCAGAGCCAATACATCCTACTAACTATTATTATCATAGTATGGGAGTTGTGAAAAGATATAAGATATACTGGTAATTCTGTTTTGAATTTATTCCAAACATAACTTTTCTAATTGTTTTCTATCTTTTTTGTCAGAATCAGCTTCAATTTCGACGCTGTGCAAGCCATTCTTAGATTTTTGGGATATGTATAATATCCCAACCTATTTTTTAGCTAATCCAAATGCATAGCCATCATAATTTACGATGGGCTACGCGGCTTACAATGAGTCAAATTTTTTAAAAAAGTAAGGTAAATTCGGGATATATTAATTGATTTATCCCGAAAATTATTCTGAGCCGCGTTTCATATTGGAATAGTTTATAGAGTAATAAATCACAACTCCCAACGCCAGATATGGCAGCCACTTGTAAAGTTCATATAGCTTATCGCTTGTTTCGAGATCTGATGTTGTGTAATAAGTCACTGTCTGACCGTCAATAGTCATGTTCATAGGAGCCAAGTGCATGTAGATATAGAGTTGATCCATCAACGGCCCTAAAAGCATGAATATAAACATCGTGAAACATAGCAAAACAACGACGTCAAACCAACTTACTACGAGGGCAGCTTCATCTTTAATGAACTTCGTCCACCACCGCCTCAATATATCCCTAAAATTCATTCTACTGCCCTCCAAACGGTCCATTTCCCATATTTTGTACGCCACGGCTTTCGTAGGCTCTGAGCATTACGGCTCTATAGTAGAGGTGGTACCCGCCAGCAGCTATGCCCAAAAACACGATCCATTTAATCGTTTGAACGCCTAGATCGACCATCGGCAAAGCCCCTGCACAATAAGTAGGGTTTGTACTTAATACGAAGCCGTAAATCAGGTTATATACGGGCATTATGATCATTATAAACATCCCATACACTATCCTGAAAAAGATTAATTTCATGCCCTCAAGCATGTTACCGCCTCCACAGAGCACCTTTCACGTTCCACCCGGTATACTTGCTCTTTAAGACGTTGCTTGGACCTTTTGCATATCCCTCTCTGATCGTCCTGCCAGCCTGCTCTAATGGATCTTCAGGGACATCCACCCATTGGGGATACATACCGTCAACCAGTATCTTTTTTAAGACCATCGTTATGACCTCCGGGATATTGTACCATATTTTCTGGCGGCTTCTTGCTCGGTTTTGGCTTTGCCTATCCTAGTCAAGAAATAGAGCCATTCCTGATTGTTCACGGTGAACGCATCTTTTGATGATGTTTTTTCCATTTCACCACAGTCGTATTCCAAAAGCCGACCTGATTTGTCAAACCCGATTTGAAGTCCATCATAGAACAGATATCCCTTCATGCTGAGCTTGATTAGTTTTTGTCTCATTATCTCAAGCTGCTTGTCAGTGATTTTGCTCGTTATTTTTCGGGATATAATACGATTCGGTTCGGAAATGACTGTAATAGCCGGGCGCAGAATGGCTGGCTTACCGTTTACGGTCACATCTTTAGAGGGAATGAAAAGAGGCTCATCTAGAAGGTCGTGCTTTTTATAGAACCTTCTCTCGTATTCGAAACCGTCTTTGCGTTCCTCATTATAGTATGAATTCTTCTTGTTTACAGGCGTTTTAACCACGAAGCCGGGTAATCCTTCTACGGTGTTGACATTACCCGCACCGCCATGTGAAATTAGCTTGCCAGGCTTTACAGAGGTTAGCTTTCCTACTATCTTTTGATCGGCAGCTAAGAACGCTTCTTGCCTATGCATATCCCGCACGTGACAGTCGTACCCGTTAGGGGATGAGTCTCTATCCGTGTTTTTGAGCTGCTTTTTTAAGTGTAGCTTCATGCTTCTTGGCATTAGTGACCAGGCTTTTTGATCAGCTATAGAGGCGTTGCCCTTCAGGGATATTCTAATGCCTTGAGGTGTTGCTGTGAGTTTTCTTCTCTCCCACATGTTATCTTCTCCTTCGGGATAGTTGTGCACTACGGTTTGGTCTACTGATCCGAGCTTTTGGATTAATCCCGAAATATCTATACAGAATATCCCTCGTTATCGCACTGCGATTCGAGTTTTGTTCTATTGCAATTTGATCGATTTTTCTTAGAACTCGCTCGAATCCTGGCTCAGTCGCTATCGCAAAAGTTTCTACCATAGAAATAATTATTATAAGTCCGATTATAAATACGGTAAGGTCTGCCGCTATCGAAAACAATACGTATAAATTGGATTAAAAAGTAGAAAAAAAATTAGTTTGGTGGGTTTATCCCCACGGTGAAGATTTTTGTTTTGTAGCTATAGTAGCTTTTGGCTTTGCGAATGGGTTAGCTTTTGGCTTCGCAGACGAGGCAGGTTTTGCTTTCGATACTACAGGAGGCTTTTGGGATATTGGTGCTGGTTTTGCGAACGAAACCTGCTTTTTCGGGGTGAATATTTGCTTTACCGGCACACTGTTCGATTGGCTACGCGGCTTAGAATTGGTCGGTTTTCGGCTGGGTGTCACTATTTTTTGCTTGACGTTCTCTGGAACTGCACCAAAAACCTTTACAGGCGTTTTTGCTATCGTATCCATTTTTCTTTCAAGCCCTTTTTGTGCTATATTTATTGCAGTTGGGGTGAACGACTTAATAGTTGACATTGTAACTTTCTTGCTGAATGGGCTTGCACGATTCTGTTTTGTTACTTTTATTTCCGATCCCTGAACTGTCTTTTTCCCAGTTCTTCCCATCATTTCGTCGAATGTATTAACTTTCGTTTTTGAGATCATGAGAGCTTCGCTTGCCATTCCCCACGGAAGTTTTTCGTATGCACCAGATTTTGGTTTTTTCCGCTTATATTCCCCACCACCAATTGGATCGAGTTTGTGATAGTCGATGAATCCGCTATAATCTCCTCCACCACCATCATTGCCATATCTATCATCATGGTTATCTGGAACGGGGTAAATTGGATTATATGGATCCTCGGGATCGTTTGGATCATATGGATCATTTGGATCATATGGATCATTTGGATCATATGGATCATTTGGATCATATGGATCATTTGGATCATATGGACCGTTTGGATCATATGGTGGAATGTATGGATTATTATATGGATCTGGATCAGGATTTGGCTTATAAGTGTTATCTGGCTTATAAGTGTCAGAGTATGGAGGCTTATAAGTGTTATCTGGCTTATAAGTGTCAGAGTATGGAGGCTTATATGCATTCGAATTTACATATAAGTCTGTATTTGTTTTAACATAACTATCTTTAGTTTTATACCCACTTCCAATATTTTTATATTTATTATCTGGGAATGTTCTTTTATTTGTTTTAATATAGCTATCTTTAGTTTTGTAACCAATAGCTATAGTTTTATATCCAATTCCACTGGGTGTTGGTTTATAAAATCCTTTAGATTCATATGGCTTTTCGTAATATTGTACTGTTCTAGCTTTACTTATTTCGCTTTTTGTTGTTCGTCCGGGATATGATTGTTTTTTGGATTTTGTGATACTTTCGATACCCGATTTATATGACCCTTTATTACCGAAAATTTTATTTTTATTAAGAACCGCATCGCTTTTTATGGTTCTCTCTGCGGATCTTGACACTCTTCTATTCCATGCGAACTCTGCCGCCTCATTAGCTATAAAAGTTTTAAAAGTAGGTGACGTCGAAATTGTATCAACCGCTCGTTTAGCCTTTGTTAAAGTGGTTATTGGTTTGTATGGAGAACCATCCGGCAGTAGCTCGGTAAACATTCGCTTTGGATCTGGTTTAATATTGAACCTAGTTAACTCTATTCTATCTGCATTTGCACCAGCTCTAGCACCTTTCGTTGGTTTAATAATGAGCTTTGTTTGAACACCAGCCAAACCATTTTTGAGGTTCATTGGTTTTATGAAATCATGCACACCAAGATCTTTTGCAAACTGCCTTCTTTCAGCGTCGGTTAACGATTTAAGCCATGGATCATCTATTTTATTAAGTTTTATAGCTTCATATATTGTACTACCATGTCCCATTCTAGCAGAGTCGAAAGCACCAGTTTTTGCCATATCATGATACTTTCCGAAATAATACTCATATTCAGCTGTAGTACCTGATTGCGATCTCTGTGGTTCCATATTTTTAGTTACTTTTTCGGCGTGTTCTAAGCCATGCTTTCCACCCGTATATGCACCAGGTCTTGTTAATGCAGTTTTGTCATATAGTTCTGCTTTCTTACGTGTTATATCGCCAAGCATGCTTTCGAAGTGATGCCTGTTATAAAAACCAGGTTTTATGATCTTACTTTTATTACCAACCGATCCACCCATTCTATTCAGGTTGATATCTACGTTATATTGGTAGTTCTCAAACATTCTGTTTACAATGCTTCTTTTTGGTAGTGGGGCTTGTTTTCCATATCTCACACGCTCAATTCTTGTCCCATCTGCTGCATTACCAATCCATTGACGGCTAGTCATAATACTAGACGAAGGACCAGTCATCACAAGAACTACTTCATTTTCTGCCTGTAGACCAGTTGGTGCTCTTGATCCATTAGCAAGCTTTGGAGATGGCGCTGCAATTGGCTCATCATATAATTTACTTTGCTCATCTGCAATATCGAGGATCTTCTTGTAGATTTCTCCTTGTGAATCAGATACAAATTGACCTGTTTCCTTGAACGATTTAATCATTCTTTCTTGAAGTGCTCTACCTTCAGCAGTTTTTGTGAGATCTACTGATCGAACCTCTTGATCGAAAATACGCCGCTCTTTTAGGGGTGTAGGTTTTAATGTTCTACGTGTATAATCGGCTGCTATACCTTTTTTAACTTTAGTAACGATCTTACCATCGGTCGATCTTATACCAAATGTTTTATCAGCTGCTTTTACGACACTAACGCCAACTTTTTCCTTTAATGTAATGGGTGCTCTTTCACCGCCTTCAGCTGTTCTATCCCTTATCTTGTATATCCTTCCATCTGCTGTTTCTCCAACTTTTGCAACTTTATTTGCATTGGTGAATTTATTTATAACTGTTCCTGTTAGTGTAGAAGCTCCCTTATTTATGAACCTCTCTGACACAACATTTACATTTCCTTCTCTAACCGTCTGAAATACTACTGGTTTCCCTTCTGTACCAGGTTCATTATAGTTCCAAGCCTTTTGTTTAGCCGGATCTTTGGGATATGTTTCTCCTTTATAATTACCCTTACCAACTATCTTTTCGCCTTTCTTTTTACTACTGTTTAATACTTCTTTAGCAGCATCCGTAAATTTAAGTTGTTTAATCTGATTTGATACTGTATTAAGAGTGCTACTCTTTTCAGTCCATGAAGAACCTCTTGAACCACGAATTGTTTTTCCAGAAGTTAATTCATCTAATATCGCACCCGCTTCTTTAAATGGAATATCATTTTTTATTGGTTCAATAACTGTTTCTTTCCGGGTGATACCAGTAGTAGTTTTACCAAAATCCACTACATTCTTTTTAACTACTACTATTGGCTTTTTCACTGTAGTATGAATTGCACTCGCACCAATCATACCAGCTGCAAATCTAGTCGGATCATCTTTTACGGCAGTGACAGATCCACCGAGTATACCTATTACATCACCCGTAACTTTGTTCCCGATATTTCTACCACCAGTGACAGGACCGCGATTAATCAACTGTTGTGCTGCATAATCCACATCTGTAACTATAAGGCTACCAAATCCCGTAAGGAATTTTGGCGAATCGCCGTAGAATCCTTCTCTAGCACTAGTCCATGTAGATGCCAGCTTATCTTGCGTATCCTTATTGCTTGTAATACCAGCCCAATCCGAACCTTTTTGATATTTTCCATTATCACCACCAGAAAACGCCAGTAGTTTTTGTGACGTCCACTCACCCGCATTATTCAGCCGCGCATTGATCCATTTTGCAGGCTTTGACTCAACATAATCCTGATTCCCAAGATTAACGAAATGTTGTTCTGCCGGTGTTAGTGCTTCGCCAGATAACTCTTTTGCAGATATAGCATTGATCACATCAAAGGCTTGAACTTTTGGGATAGATTTTTCGAATCGAGTTCCTTTCATGAACACAAGGTCTTGTGTTGTCGATTTTCCCTCCATTTGAGTCGTTATTGTATTTTTCAGATATGCTCGCTTTTCATCCATCGACATATTTTTCGTAGCTTTATCTATTCTTTCATATTCTCTAGCATATACCTCTGGATCGGCATATTTGTCGTCTTTGGGATATGTTAATTTCGATAGCGTGCGAGCCTGTACATCTGCCCTGGCTTGTTTAATAGTGTTTATATCATTTGTCGTCATTCCATACTGAAGAGGTATACTAGCAACCTGTTCTCTATATTTAGCCTCAGCTTTAAATTGTGACTGAGATTTGGACAAACCTGTTACATTACCTGTTTTATCTACTGTTCTAAGACTAACGCCACTTTCACCACTACCATCACTTCCACGAGCCTGAATGGCGTCAATCACTTCACCGTTTGCACCAATTTTTGTATTCCCGGTGAACGCTGCTTGTAATGCCTTTATTCTTGCCGCTTCGGCTTTAGCGGCTGCCTTTGCTTCTGCTGCATTCTTATTTGTCACTGTTTTGGTTGCCGAGCCAGATTTCACATTCTTTTGATATCCCGATTGCCCAAGTCCAGACCTCTCCTGATATGCAGCCCAATTCTGCGCCTTTTCAGCATCTGTGAGCTGTGCGGTGTAGAGTGTTACACCACTATCCCGACTATTACCCTGCTTCTGCACTTGTTCAACAAATGAGCCATCTGCTAATTGTATAGAACTGTTAATTTTATTTCCTCTCGAATCAAGACCATATCTAAGCATCATATCTTGCTTCAAGATATCCTGTACAGCGTCATGCCATTGAGGATCTTCCCTTTCTCTTTTTACTGACAGAGTCTGTGTCTGTGTTGCTTGAGTTTGTGTTTGAGCTTGTGTTGGTGGTTGAGTTGGTGGTTGGGTTGTTTGAGTTTGCTTTGTTTGTGCTGCTTGAGTTGTCTGAGTCTGGGTTGTATGAGTTTGTTTTGTTTGAGTTGTTTGAGTTGTCTGCGTTGTTTGTGTTTGAGCTGCTCGAGCATCAATCGCTTTTAGATTAGCTATTTGATCGTTTGTCCATCTAATATTACAAAGCCCGGTTGGACATGGTTTGAACCGCGGATCTTTGGTATATTTTAACCTGTCTTCTGCGGTTATCTTCGCACTGGCAACACCAATAAATCCAAACCCAGATTTATCTGGACCAAATAACGATGAAATTATTGATTTCTTTTGTGTAGTTTGTGTTGTGTTGAATACAGGTGTAGTAGTCGGATTTTTTAAGATTATAGGCGTAGCATTTGGCTGAACAGGAGTCAGCTGAAAAGTCGGCTTTTTTGTAACTGTAGTCGTTGTTTGAACAGGTGTTGTCAGAACAGTCTTTTTTATAATAGTAGGTTTATTAGTCGCTGAATTTATCCGACTCTGAGCTGCAAGCTTCTGAGAGCCCGTAAGATCAGGAGCTGAACTAATTGAATCCTTTCTCGTCATTGGTATGCTAAGCCCATGTCCAGCATTTCCACCTCTTGCAGCTGCAAGACTAACAACGACCTTTGTTGTGGGTTCTACTCTTACTGGTTTTGGCGTTGTTGCGGCAGCATTTCCCCTTCTAGCTGCATCGAGACCAACAATAGTTTTTGGTGCTTCAACTCTATTCAGAATTACTGCTTTGTTTGCATTGGTTTTCGATTGAGCCGCAATTTTTTCTGAACCAGATATCTTTCGGGATAATCCTATTGTGTTCCGATCCATATTCGGGTCTGTTTTGGTAGTCTGCTGAACAATAGCCCCAGTAGCCGACCTCACAACAGGGATATATGTTGCCGATTTCTGTGGCTTCGTAGAAACTGGGGTGTTAACTTTCTTGACATTACCCGTTCCTGAAGACGCTGTAGATGCTGTATTTTTGGCTACAGTTCCACTCGATGCAGCAGCAGTGCTTACAATTTTCTTAGATGTTGGAGTTGTCTTAGCGGCATTGCCACTACTCGCTTGCTTTGTTGAAACAACAGTTTTCTTAGTTGTAGGTGTTGTTTTTGCTGCGTTTCCACTGGCGGCTTGCTTCGTCGTGACGACTGTTTTAGTCGGAGTTGTCTTAGATGTCTTAGCGGCATTACCACTTTTAGCGGCATCGAGAGACACTTTTGGCTTTGTAGTTGTTGTATTCTTTGTAGTGGTCGTTGACTTAACTGTAGCTTTATTCGTACTTGCATTGGTCTTTGATTGTGCTGCAAGTTTCTCAGCGCCGGTCTTATCGTTCGAGACACCAGTTTGTTTTGTACCTGTCGTAGCAGCCGACTTATTTGACGTTTTCATTTTTGGCGCTACATATGTACCCTTTACAACTGCCAAATCCTTTCCGTACTTTTGTCTCCACTGATACTCTGTAAGACTGGGATTTGATTGTTTATCGCGAAGATATGCAGTTTGATCTTTGTTGCTCATTGCATATTTGAAAGCGTACCCGCTAGTTTTTTGTGGATCTATTTTCTGAGCCGCATTCGCTGCCGCTTTCTGCGCCGCTGCTTGTGCAGCTTGTTTTGCCGCTGCTTCTTTAGCTGCTTGCGCCGCTGCGTATTGTGCCGCATCCGCGCCAGATAGGGTATAAAACGTTACTTTACCCGCCGCATCGCGCTGAACGTTTGATACATCGTGAGACAACTCATAATCTGACAAAGGATAGAATTTACTACCACTAACGTTACCAAGTACACCGTCTCGAATTACATATGTTTTTGTCACACCACCAACAGTTTGTACTTTTTGCATCGTGTCAACCATTTGTTATCACCTCATTTGTTAGTTTTGCTTTCCCTAACTATTATTTCCATGGGACTCCCCAGCTTTTACACTTTTTTGAACAGCTTCTGGGATATTTCTCGGATTGTGATCTTCTGTGCAGGCTTACACCAGCTGCATATGTGAAAGGTGATTTATCACGAGTCCTATTGAGTGGACCAGATCTTTCGCGCTTCGGCAAACCTCGTGCATGTGATCTACTCCACCCTCTGCCACGATATTTCCGGAAATTTACACGCTTCTCATTTTCATCATTTGTGAATGTTCTATCCCTCTCACTCCTGATCTTATGCATTGGCTTGTGAACTTTGAAATCTTCATATTCGTCGTTGTATTCGTTGAAATCTTCATTCAACTCATTTTCGTATTCCTCGTCTTCTCTTTCGCGTTTCTTTGAGTCTCTTCTTCCAAGCATTTTCTCACCTCAATACAATTCTTCTAAATCCCCTCGGGGATATTTCGACATCCAGTGCCGTTACATCTTCTGGTTCTGCCAAAAGATAGTTTTTCTTTTTCGTGGGTACTATTATTGGATTTTCCTCGATTTTATCCAATACAACTTTTTTATTTTCTTTTGGAATTAATATTCCCATATTCTCACAACCTAATTTGACCGAAATGAACATGATTTCTATCTCTATCCCGCTCTGCTATAATATCTAAAATTCTCACAAATGTCAACAATGCTACAATTATCCCTATAGCAACAAAAACCCACATTAGCGAGCCGCTCTGATATGTCACAAACTCAGTTTGCACTCCACCGAGTAGTGACAGACCTGAGATAATCCAAAAAATGACGGCTAACAGACCAGCGATTGCATCCGTGTAGTTATTTCTATCCCGAATTTTGATACTATAGAATGTGCAGAGTCCAGCGAATGTTAACAGTGTTAACCAAACCTGAACAGGTATCATTTTCTACTCCTCTTCCGCATCGCAAAATTCACCGATCTTTGCCTGTTTACCACCGCTGTTGCTTTCGGGATATTATTGGTTGGCGCAGGCTTTGTCGATTTGTGAGGAGGCTTATAGCCGCTTCTGGCTACTGGTCCGTGCTTGCTTCTTGTGCCAGGACCGGGTTTTGTAGATTTTACTGGCAAACCACCTACTCTACGTCCGGGGCCGGATTTGTGCGATTTGACCGGAAGCCCACCTTCATGTCTACCAATAGTGCCTTTCCTTACAGCAGGTCCAGGTTTCTCTTTCCTCTGTGTCGTAGTTGTTTTTGCTGCTTGTTTCTTTGCGTGTTGTTTGACTTTCTCCATCTCGATTGCAGTCTGTCCGATGGTTTGTGCTATTTGTCCCGGTGTTGCTGCAAGCTCTCTAGCAAGACCTTTCGCGTTTTTCCCTACACGCTTGGCTACAGGCTTCACCTTTCCTGCAACAATACCAGCACCTTTTTGTAGCTTCTTGGCATCATCTACTCTTCGCGATTTGAATGTCATTGCATCTCTGCGACCCTGTTTTTCGGCCTTTATGATCTCTTTATCGCGTTTTTCCTTCATGTGGGCATCATAGCCTTTCTTTCGAGCAGCTTCCATCTCTTCGTCTACAATCTCAATTTTTGGATTCTCTGATTTTATTTTTCGAAGCTTTGATTTGATTCTTGATTTGATTGTTCTACCTTTCTTTGGTGCAGCTTCAATATCAACAGCTTCATATTCAACGACTTCTTTCGCGTGTGCTTGCTGCTTTAATCCGCTCGGTGATATGATTACTGGGATTGAATCATCTTCCATTTCTCTTGCCTCTCGTACTGTTGTCCAACCACGCTCTTGTGTTTCCTGATGAGCTTGCCGTCTTCTTTCCCATTCTTCTTCATTCATTTCGTCCACCTCGGGCGTTTTAGCTCTGTACCAACGAGGCTTCCGTTCACATTCTGTAGGTCTATAATAGCATTATCAGAAAACTGTAACTCTTCCTTCAACGGTATCGGGATATTGATTTGATAATACCCCTTTGACGTTTTTTGAAGCTTTGCGGTATAATGCTCACCCCAGACAGACTGTCGTGGACTTTCTAATCGAATAGATTTAGATTTCTGTCCAAATTTCATATGAATCATATGAAATATATCTCGCATAATATATATACGATGTGTCGGAAAATGTATCAAAAACAATATCGGTTGACTGAAACAACGAAAAAAGATATAAATACTTAGAAAAGAATATTATATTGTAACTTACCATGGTGGCTGCCGATTTCATGAGGTGTACATCGGCAGCTAGATCACCATTCTTTTTTTCAATTCATCAAATCTTTTTTTCATTTGAAACATATTCCATTCTGTTTGCATATATTTCGCGGCGGTGTTCCCATTCAAGCCATGCTTCTTCTGGGGTATCATCCTCATTTGAATTTGGTTTAATGATGCCAATGACTTCTAATATACCTCTTAATATGTCTCGTATAGCGTAAATAGCAATCAAGCTAATCGGTAATATAAAAAAAATAAACACACATGCAAATTCAATATTAGTTAGGATTCCAATCATCTCAAACCACCTTCTGCCAGACGGCATCCCGTCCGCCAATGATTTCTATCCTCGTTACTTTTCCCCGCTCTACGAGCTTTTCCATATATACTGCAACCGTAGGTTTACTACACCCGATTCGCTTCGCGATTTCTGCTGATGTGATCATTTTGTTTGGCATTACTGCCAGAAAATTGTCTTCGTGAAATGTTGCTACGAATTTTGTCATAAGTATCACAAAATATAATTATTCAGTGCCGATTATATATACCTTTTGTGTCTAATTAGACGAAAACGGGAATTGATAGAAAAGTTTGGGATATGTTGAGGTGTTATGGATAAATATCCCAGAAGCTTATTTACGATTGGCTACGTGGCTGTGCGTAGGCTAAAAGAAGCAAAAAAAAATTATTCTTCTGTCTCCGCGAGCTTATATTCTGCGTTTATTATGTTGCACAGCCAGTCGTGTAAGAAGACATTAAGCTCTCTTTTGTCCTCCGGTTCTTGATATATCCCTAAATAATCATTCTGAAACGTTTGTGCTTCTGCTTCTTGTCTTTCGGGATTTATCAATACTTCCATGTCCGGGTCTGCCATAATATCCCCGTTAAGAACGCCATTGTGAGCCACGCTAATCCGGCTGCCAAAGAGTTTGTCCACGTGCAAGTCCATGAGTCCTTCGCTAGCGAATCTCATGTAAGAATGCTTCATAGAGCCACTGTCGTCTAATATCCCGATAGTTTGCAATTGCACATATATATCCCGTAAAATATTTTTAGTCATTCTTTAAAATCTCCTTTTATATTGGCTCATTTGCCAAATTTTTATTTCTTACGAAAGATATAAATACCTATTGGCTAAGTACGGGATATATAGACAAACCGTTGAATATAAACAACAATTTTATTTTTTTAAAGTCAATCTTAACGGTTTATATACGATGTACTGTAATATATAATTGTTAATAACATAGAGGAGGTTCCTAATGTCGAAAACCGAAACAAAAATGGTTATGATGTCAATACCAATTGACGAAAAATCTAAGGATAGAATAATGAAAATAGCAGCTAGAAAAGCCGAAAAGAGCCATAGTAACCCAACAGCGATAATTAGAGATACGATCCTTTCGGGATTTGGTATAGAAGGAAAGAAGCCAAGAAACTATATGAGGAGTTCAAAAGCAGAATAAGGTTGAGATCAGTGAACGGTTCGGCAAAAACCGTCACGACCCAAGTACCTTTCGAGCAAAAATAATAGGGCTTGCGCCTATAAAAAGGTATGGAGCGTTGTGTTTCACTGATTTTGACCTCTTTAGAGAAGAGGTGTAAACAATGACCAACACAGAAATTGAACCGATGCCGCGACCGTTGCGTATTTCGGGATATGTAAAGGGAAGTATGGAATGGAGCGACAATTTTGATTATGCGGAATTTACTTATTTTGACTTTGAGTGTCCTTGCTTCGATGGTCACTTTAGATACGAGCAAGCCGACGGGTGGCTCTATAACGTTCAGATGGATAAGAAAGGAGTCCGGTATATTCAGTTCTTGCAGCCTGGAACTGAGTCAGATCCATTCCCGAATCAAACAATGTCCTACGCCCTAAATCAGATGAGAAATGCAAAGTTCGTAAGAAATTCAGTAAAATCGATGAATGTAAAGGCAAACTCATCAAATGTTGCGAGGGCTAGCCCACAACTGATTTGAACCATACGTATATATAAGAAGAAAAGTATTTATTTTATTGTAGAAAAACGTCAAAGCAGGGACCTCGGCGCCCGATTTCGGGTGATGTAAAGACTGCTTTTCTAAAATAGAAAGAGGTGAACTGCATTATGGCAAATATATGTATGATTACTACAAACCTGAGAGACGACTACCTACCGCTCGTTGATTGTATCGATGCAATTGCTATACAGAAAAACACGTCACGCGCTGGCGTAATTCGGGATATTTTGTGTGAATATTTTGAGTTTGAGCCCGAGAAAAAGACCCGCCCGTATAGCACAATGAAAAATTCTATGGTGGAATGCTAAAAATGAGCCATAAGATGGAAAAAGCCCTTGTCAGGGTGTCATCTGACAAGAGCGGTTTTATACAAGTCGGTGGCTATTGAAAGAGACTTAAAATCGTCAATATAATATAGGGTTTGATCCTATATAAACTTAATTGTCGATTTTTGCCACAACTTGTGTAAGACCTCCGTCGAAATGGGAAAATAATACGGAGGTATAAAAATGACAAATGATATTGAAAGAGACGTAGTCGTCGAAGATTTCGAGAATGCAAATTTTGAAGATGTACTGGCAGTTGATGCGGTCGGTAATGAAGAGATTGAGCAGAACTTCACACAACAAATCAAAGAAGATTTTTCCTTCCAAATAACGGGCGACCGAAAGCTTACGCAAAAAATTGCAGATCTGATTGGTTTTGATATCAAAGATCCATATATGAAGCGGGCACCTTATGGTAGGCAACAATATTTTGGTTGTTTTGTGCCCGAGGGATATGTGATAAGTCCCTCTGGGATATGGCAGATACAGCAAAAGAGCGTTGGAGATGAGCTGATTGAGACTCCAGTGCTTATCTGTGGCGTCCGGGTTATGGCGACTGGTTATTTCACGAGTGCCGAGGGCGTCGATTACACCGAGCTTACATTCGCTGGATATAAACCACAGTTAGAAACATTGAGAGTACCTACAGCTGCACTTCAGGGTCGGACAAACTATAATACTATTGTAAGAAAAAACAACTATGGTAGTCTCGATATACTCGACGACGAATTAAAGGCAACATTAGCTTTTCTCAGAGATGTTAGACAAGCTAATATCAATGAAGGTGGAACAGCCTTCAAGACTGGTGAAGCCTTTACTCATACAGGATGGGCGGATAAAGATTGCAAGAAATTCATACTTGGAAATAAGATGCTTGTAGACGATTATGGTAAAGCCGTGTCAAAAGATGTTATATTCATCGACAATAAAAATATTGGACTAGAAGAAAAGCTTCAGCCGCATGGTACATTAGATGGTTGGATAAAATCAATATCTCCAATTCTTAGAAATAATATCTTTAGATTCAAAATGTATTATGATGCCGCAACGATCGTATTAGCTCACCTTGGTGTTTCTAATAGTGCCTTTGGAATCGTTGGAGATACTTCAATAGGTAAAACATTCACTATGCAGTGTAGTACCAGCATGTTTGGAAATCCAAATGCAAAAGGTGAGGGACTAATCATAAATGGTGATATATCCCTAACTGCACTAAATGCAATGCTCACTACACTTACTGATATACCTGCACCTGTAGATGAAATAACGATAATGAAAGATGAAACGAAAAAAGCCCTTACATATGCAATCGGTAATGGTTCGGAATCTGTGCGCGGCACTAAAGAGGGTGACTTGCGGTCGCATAAAAAGATACGAACAAATGTAACCCTTACAGGTGAAGTTGATATTACATCCGAATTTGCAAATAATGGTGCAAACGTCCGAGCATTTTCGTGTAAGCAAAAGCCTTTACCTGATATGGATCCTAACAGAATTGACGAGATTCGTAATGGTATACTTGCTAATTATGGTCATATCCTACCACTGTTAATAGCCAAGTTCTTTGAAAATCGATCTAAATTACAAGGTTGGTATAATTTTGCAATATCAAGATTGAGAAAAACAACAGATGATACACTCGCAAAAAGAAAGGCAGAGTATTTTGCTGCTGCTGAAGTAGGTGGTGCATTACTTGAAGAGGTATTTAAGGATCTTAAACTCCCTCCAGCTAAGCCACAAACCATAATAGATGAGATGTGGAGTGAGTTTGTGCTTGGAACACCAGATATACCACTTGCAGTTAAAGCACTAGAGAAAGTTTATTATTGGGCTATTTCAAATCCCGCAAATTTTTTGAGACCAGATCAAGTACCACTTGAAAAACATCAAGCTACAATAAATGGATTCTTTGCATACCCACCATATCAGAAAGATGGCGAATATGCATACATAGATTTCTTTCCAAGCAATATCAAACAATATCTAGCTCAGGATAAGGAATTCAATCCGACACAGATTATTGGATGGTGGAGAGATCATGATATATTAGAATGTACACAAACCAAGAAAACAAAAAATGGTCTAAGTACAACATGTAAAGTGGCTCATAGATACGAATATGGAAAACCCCCATCTCAGAAAGATATGATTAGAATAAAGATGAGTAAAATAAAAGAATTTATAGAGACTGAACAGGAAGAATCTGAAAATCAAGATGCGTAAAGCATCTTTTACTTTTTTATGTACTTTTTTTCATCGTCGATTTTCACTATTGGGAAGCATGTATAGGGAATTTTTTTTTTTGCTTTTCACTATTGGGAGGCAGAGTATAGGGAAATAGGGCTAGAATATAGGGAAATGTATAGGGAAGGTTTTCACTATTGGGAGGCAGAGTATAGGGAATATAGGGAAATTTAAAATTATAGCCATATTAATGCGTGCGGAATTACAAATTTTTATACTCATTAACTTCTTAAATTTTATACTTATTAACTTCTTAAATTCTCGCTTATTATATATAAAAAAAAATTCCCTATATTCCCTATATTCCCTATAAATATATACATATATATGGTTATATCTATTGATTTGATTAAAGCTCTGACGCAAAATTATAGGGAAATTTGAAAAATTTATAGGGAAATTTAAACCAAATATAGGGAAATTTGAATATACAAAATTAATTAGTTGTACCAATTTTAAATCCCAACGAAACACCTCCCAACCCAAATATCCCAGACCTACTTTTACGATGGCTAAAATCGCTTAGCGTGGCTTCTGGGATATATTTAAGCTTCGGTTACATAACATATCCCAGAAGCCTTTCTACAAATAATCACAATTTCTAAAATTTCAACAAACCTTACGTTTTATATACTTTGTAAATATATTATATTTTGTATAATATTTACGAAAGCGAGGTGAGATGTCACGGCGTTAAAACCAACACTTGAAGACTATAAGAAAATTGGAATCGAATTAAAGGTTCTGCGCGAGCAGATTCTCAATGTAAGTTTGATGATTGGGAATACATTTGGAAAAAAATATTCTGCGGTACTTATGAGAGCACTGCTACTTGTCGACAAAACAAGAAATGGACTCGAAGAAAAAATGTTCGAGCAATATCCCGAAAGTGCACAAAGTGAGGTGGATTGAATGTTCGAATACATGTTAGCTGGATGTCCGGGATATGATAAGGATGAATACAATATTCGCCGTGCTACATGTATAGCCGAATGGAATCATAGACGAGGTAGAGTTCATGCATCTAAAATATTCAAAACTGTAAAAGGAAACTATTTTCTTTATTTATATAGAGAAATTATGCCAATGTCACTTGAAGAGGTTATTTCATGGGCTAAATGCAGGGATATGACCGATTTTGTTAAAACACTTGAGGTGAGCTAAACGACAGAACTAACTTCACAACATTATAACAAACTGCTTGCCGACAATCCAACTGCCTCATTCGGTTTTCTGTTGGCAGCTAGAGCTGTATATGCAAGCAAGTACGGGATATACAATACATCAGATGGCAACACACCACGGTTCAGAAATATAGCACTTAAGCTTTCCGAGAAATACGGTGATATGCTTACAGCCGCTGAATTGAGATTCGAGATGAAAGTTGCACATGTAATACACAATTAATATAATAAAAGAGTTTAGAGGGATATAGAATGGATCATGATTTCGGCAATCGACGGCGAACAATACAAACACCAAAACAGTATAAACCTACCTATAAACCTACCGATTGTTTTGAATACATCTACATAGGGGATGGAAAGAAAGTTTTAGTGAGCGGCACAGGTCTTAAACCTCTTCCGGCTCTACTCGATACTGAAGTCGAGAAACTAAACACAGAACTTCATAAAATTAAAAAACAACAGATCGCCGTAGAGTTTCAATTGATTCAGGCTATAAAAATGAAAGAAAATCAAAAACGCATTCAATATCTGAATGAGCAGATTGTAATCGAGAAAGCAAAATTAGCAGAACTTAAGAAACAACTTGAAGCAGGTGAATAGATATGATAAGCCAGAACAATATGGTTAGAATAAGATTTGATGAAGTGCCAAATGAAAACACAAAGTTTCTCGATATTGACAGAACCTATCTCAGGAAAAAACTTCTTAAATTAGATGACGATACTCAATATGCCAGTCTGACAGTTCTTGGTGAGCTGTACGGGATAGAATTGGCAGCCGCTGAGAATGTGGTAGTGTTAGATTCAAATAACGAGCTGACTGACTTCGGGATAAAGTGGATTGCCGAACAGTTCGCAGAACACAAGATTGATTCGAAACTTCTCGCTAAAGTAAAAGCCTAATTTTTTTTCGTCTCTTTTCTCAATACGTATTTATAGGGTTTGACTTCATCCAAAATCTACTTCTGGGATATTGGTAGGTTTTGAGGACGCCAAAAGAGGTGTCAGTGCGCCCTCATAATGGTGGTTTAAAAGGCTCGTTTTCACAAACAAATATTTTTGGTGAACTTTACGACACTACCTGGTAACGTAATGTCAAATATTATTATATGTTTCAAAATATATATACATTGTGTCTGGGATATAATCAGCGTTGGTAACCCAATATATCCCGAAGACAATACATATTTATATCTTTAAACTTCACCACCAATTATCAGTATCCTTCTTTGGATTCTCGTTAGGTTTTTCAAGATCCATTTGACCCAGCTCTTTGTTGAGTTTCATCATAGCCATCATGAACTGATCGTTGCTGAGCAATCTGTTGAAATCCTGCACACCTTCTTCAGTGAGCGGCATACCGCACTCACAATAGTTTAGCCCTGCTGTGATCGGCTTGCTGCATTTTGGACACCGTCTAACAATTTCACCTTTTATATCCCGATCCATTTTCACTCCATAAATGTCCAACAGTTTATATTCGACATCAGTCTCTGCGACATGAGAATACCTACCGGGCATCGGCGAGCCTGGCGTCCAGCCAAGTTGTACTTTCATTTGTTGCTCTGTTAGGGAGTTCGCAAATTTCGTTGCCGCGCCGTGTCTCAGAAGATGCGGGTGGACTTTCTTTTCTATCCCGGCAGCTGCCGCAGCCAACTTGAGAATTATCCCGATTTGTTTCCCGTTCAAAGGTCTGTATGCTTTTTGCAACTCCTCACCCGCTTCATTCTCACTAACTTTAAAACTGTTATCATCATACTTCCTAACTGTAGGAAAGAGCGGTGACTCGGGATTCTCATCCGGGTGAACGTTTATCCACTGTCTAAGAAGCTGCTGACATTTGTAGACCAAAACTTCACGCTCCCCTGTCTTGCCACGCAATGTAATTTTGAACCCGTGAGGTGCAGGCTTCACGTCACCAAGCTTACAATGCTCTATCTCACCCACTCGGGCGCCCGTCTCAGCCAGCAGTGCAACACAAGCTCGGTCCCTAAGAGTCTTACACTGTATGATTATACTGTTTAACTCTTCATCTGTTAAAATGTCTTCAGGCTTCAGTCTTTTCGGTTTCGCCGCTGCCATTTCAAAATCCGCTAACCTAACCATATCCCGGTTGTCAATTTCTCGCCCATACTTCTTAAGAAATCGTTTCAGGGATATTTTGTAGAGCTGCTTTGTAGTATCGGCAGCGGGCTTACCATCTTTTTTACGTTTCAGGTCATTAATCATATCCTGAATCTTATTGACGTCTCGTCGAGTTAGCTTATCCAAGTCTCCTTTGAAATTGAGTGCAAGCCACTTCACGAAATCCACGTTGTTGTTCAATGTCGATTGTGATCTACCAATGCGCTGTATTGATTGCAGGTACTCGATTGCAACTTCCTGGTTGTTCTCAGATACTCCATGTTCCTCAAATATTTTAAGGAGCTTATCTTTATCAAAATGTGCCAATGGAACTTCACCCTGTAAAATAATTCAGCGTATAGTATATATACCCATTGGAATAGGTTCCGCTAATAGAGGAGTTTTTTATAAAAAATATACGTTCAGGCTCACTTCTCTTAATGACGGTTAGAAACCAATTGTAAACTCAAAATTAAAAATATTTAGAAAATTTTGGAATGAAGAACGAAATCAGTAGTCAGTAACTACCGGTAAAAAGGGAGAAAGACTTCAGTATGGAAAAAACTGCAGTCTTTTTAAGATCGGTCAAACTCAAAATTGCACCTGATCCCTTCAGGGTCAAAGCAGAGGTTGCAGGACACGCACCTTGCCTTTTTAGCCCCTCCAGATTTAAGTTTTAAAACAAGATCTGGTTCACTGATGAATGTCCGGCTCATAGATATAAGGTCTGCAAACCCATTTTCAAGAAGTTCTTCCATTACGGAAAGAGACCTGATCCCGCCAACGAGGATAACTGGGATACTCACTGCGCTCTTTATTTGTTTAGAATAGTCCTTAAAGTAAGCTTCTTTAGCAGGAGAATTGATCGCAGTCTTTATAGTCACTCCGCCTGCTTCGCTTATCCCTCCGCTGACCTCTACTGCACATACGCCTGCCTTTTCCAGAAGTTTTGCAGTTTCCACAGCCTGAGATATAGTAAGCCCAAGTTCTGCCTTTACCGTGCCGGGCTGGAAACCGTCAGTTGAATTCATTTTCACAAGGATGGGAAAACTGCCCACTGTCTCTTCTTTTATTCTCCTGACTATCTCAATGACTATTTTTGCCCGGTTTTCCACGGATCCTCCCCATCTGTCAGTCCGCCTGTTCGTATAAGGAGATATGAAGTTGCTTAAAAGGAAACCGTGTGCACAGTGGAGCTGAACCCCGTCAAAGCCGGCTTTTTTTGCCCGGACAGCTGCCTGTGTGAATGCTTCTATTACCATCAGGATTTCTTCTTCAGTCATTTCTTTCGGCACAACTGCCGAGCGACCGTCTTTGACCGCTGACGGAGCTATGGGGACAGGATATTCGTCCGAAGTATCTGCCTGTCTACCTCCGTGCACGATCTGGAGTACTATCTTGCTTCTGTACCTGTGCACCCTATCAGTGATTTTCCTGTAGGGTTCGATGAAACGGTCGTCGTAAATTCCCTGCTGCTTAGCGTCACTCCACCCGCATGGATGGACACAGGAATAGCCGGTTACGATTAATCCAACTTCATTTTTTGCAAGCTCTTCATAGAGGTCTCCAAGTCTGGAAGTGGGCGTTCCGTCTTCTTCTGCCATGAATTCATGCGTTGCAGACCTTACAAAGCGGTTTTGAAGTTCCATATTACAGACTGTGATAGGGTCAAAAATCATGAGAAAAAATAGGTGAGGGAAAGGTAAATAATTATCCCGGATTTGAAACCGGAAACCCCTGTATCAGACATAAATCTTTCCTTAGAGGCAGCTGGGATGCAGAAAAGAACTTCCTCAGGAAATCTCGCCTACGAACTGTATAGGGTTATCCGGATCATCACGGATAGTAAGATGCAGTTTTTCTGAGCCGCTCAGATTACCTGCAAAACCTGCCTTCACTTTTGCTTCATAAGTCAATTCGTTGTCCAGAATAATTTCATATCTGTATTTTCCCAGTTCAACATCTATTTTGGGCGAAGATATCTCATCACCAGGATTTATTGTATAGTTTTCTTTGAACACGGATTTGTTATTAAAATCGAAAATCTCGATAGACATCACATGTTTTCTGGAATCATTGTTTATCAGAAAAAACTGCAGGGGATCAATGCCTGCCTTTTCCAGCCTTTCATTTTCTTTTGTCCAATCCTGCATAAACACAACATGAACTATTTTTCCATCATATCTTTGATCAGTGGGTACAATATTATATGTAACATTCCATGGCTCACCCGGTTCGACGGACCCGCATAAAGATTCTTCTCCCACATATAAATCAGCTCTGCTGTCTTTGTCTTTACTGCCTGCAATAGGTCCTGTATAAAAGTAAGCATTTTCTCCTTCAAGTCTGGACTTTTCCCGAATTTCAACCTCAAAATTCTCTCCCATTATGTTAAGAGTCACATTTCCAACATCTGCGGCTTTTCTGAGCTTGTCGATATCTATAATTACTGTTTCAAAGCCATCCCAATCTTCCGAACCTTCAAGAAAACTGCTGTTGTTGACCTCTACTTTTTGGATTATGTCTCCTTCATTCTGTGCACTCTCGCTGCTGGAACCATAATAAACCGAAAAAGTCACAATTCCCAGCAGAAAAAACCCTGCAGTAGCCAGAATTTTAAAACGCATATACTTCCCTCAGAAATTAAAAAAATTACTATCTATAATCTGGTGTAATATAATATCTACATTGTGTACAGATTAAAAAACGAATAAAAAAGACTCCCATAATCAGGGTTCTAATTCGGCATATTTGCATGCATCAAGTTCTTCTTTTATCTTCTCATTCTGTACTTTTATAGAATAGAAATACAGGAAAAGCAGGAAGTAAGTTATGAAATTAAAAAAAGTCAGTTGAAGAGATGTTCCTGTAAAACCTGTCTCCAGCACTTATTTTTTAAAGCTCCTGAATACATTCTGTAAAAATCCTTTTTTTTCAAAGTACTGCTGGTGGTAGTCTTCTGCCATATAAAATTCGGAAACCGGTACGATTTCGGTTACTATTGGATTTTTGAAAGCTCCTGACCTTTCGAGTTCTTCTTTTGAGGCGAAAGCTGCAGCCTTTTGCTCTTCGCTGTGGTAAAAGACCACGGAGCGGTACTGTTTACCGACATCAGGGCCCTGCCGGTCCTTTGTGGTCGGGTCGTGGATCTTCCAGAAAACATCCAGCAAGGTCTTATAAGAGACGACTTTCGGGTCGAAAATAACCCTTACGGCTTCTGCATGTCCGGTATTAAGGGTACATACCTGCTCATAAGTCGGCTTTTTGAAGTGCCCTCCACTGTAGCCGACTGCAGTTGCAACAACACCTTTAACCTGCCGAAAAGCCTCTTCAATTCCCCAGAAACAGCCTGCTGCAAAGGTTGCCTTTTCCAGCCCTTCTCCAGGGTTTTCAAATATGTCCGTATTCTCTTCAGATGTTGCTTTTTTCTGTTCGGCTTTTATCATTTCTTCCACTATCTTCCCCCCTAGATACTAGAAAATCAGATCTACTTAAGGTCAATTAAATCAGGTCTACTAAGGTCAATTTATAGTTCAGGCATATATCCTAATCAAAGCATGAAGCGTACTCTTCTGATCAAGATCCTCCACATAATGGTATATCCTTCCCCGGAAAAATACTTATCCGGGAGAGGATTTTTTTCTCTTATCAGGTTTTACCGTATTTTCCCATCAGTTCCCCTTCAGCGATAATATGTCCTACCATTTCGCTTTCAAGATCTTTTCTCCCAGATCCTGCTTTGAGCTCAAGCTGCCTGTCCAGCGCGTAAACCCTGAAGTAATATCTGTGCGTGCCTGAGGAAGGACATGGACCCCCATAGCCTATTTTTCGGAAGTTATTCATTCCCTCAATCCCGGGAACGCTATCCTCCTCTATTTTCGCTACAGGTTCAATATTCCAGACTATCCAGTGAGTAAATGGATTCATGGGGGAATCAGGATCGTCCATGATCAGTACCAGACTTTCAGTCTCCTCCGGAATATTTGTGAATTCCAGAGGCGGATTTATGTTTTCCCCGTTACATGTATACTTCCTGGGGATAGTACTGTTCGATTCAAACGCGCTGCTAAAAACTTTTATTATCTGGATGTCCATATTCTCATCCCCTTTGCCGGCATCGGAAGACTCGTTATTTGCAGGTTTTTCAATCTTCTCATTTTCAATACAACCCGAAATCAGGATCAATCCTGCAAGCAGGAATATCAATACAACTGCTCCGGCTTTTCTGTTCATGTACAGCACCAATCCCTGCGCTCAGAGAAAATTGTCTGACACTATAATATTAAGGCTGAAGAGATATAACCTTAAGGATTTTATCTCGAAGCCCGATCTGGAATTAAGGTAAAAGCCCGAAGTCTGGACTGATTTTAAACCTTACCTTAAACCCGGAAGTTTCAAAAAAAGTTTAGCCCGCTTAATCGGATTTGTTAACCTGCCTGAGCGGATTTATTTAACTTAATCCACATACAGCTTAAGCTCTTTTTACAGAACCAAGGCTCCACTCACCTTGAACACCTCCGGTTACCTGAAAAAGGTCCAAAAAATAAACTTATCTCAGGAGATCAGTCTCCAAAGCTTTTTTCTAACAGGGACTGAATCCTGAAGGCAAGATAAATCAGTCTTCAACTTCAAGAGCCTGAATTATATCGTTAACTGTTGCCTCTCCTTTGCCTACGCGCTTTACGAGTGGATAAATAAATGAACAGTCATCTATTGCCGCCCATCGGGCTTCTCCTACGCGCCTTACAACCTCGTCCATAACCTTGCCGCAATCGGTGCAGTATTTTGTATCGCTCTCTCTTCCACATGCTTCGCATTTCATAGAAATACCCCTATACTCTATTGTATAGTCGAAAATAAATAAATTATGGTAATATATCAACATATATTGCATGAGGTTGAAAATCGGAAAGCTAAGGTTATTACAGGTACAGGAGATTTCTTCCTGTAAAGTCACTCCGGTTCTCACTCTATGCCACTCTAATTCTACGGGAAATCGGGCAATTCGAAAATCTCTGGATTTCCATGCCTTATTCAGGCCATAATCAGGATTTCAGCAGGCAACCGGGAACCGGTAAGGAACTCTCAGGTCAGGCAAGGTTGGCAATAATTTCGTTTATCTCTTCAATCCCTGAACCCTTTACCGTAAACTCTTCTCTGTTCTTCACTCCCAATCCCAGTTCCACAGCCCTTTTTATCTGAGGCTGAGCCCATACTGAATTTCCCTGGATCTTCGGAACTGTGCCAAGGGTTTTTAGAAGGGCAAGCCCTGTGGTATCATTTGCAATCACATCCGGGCTTGCCAGGACAATTCCAGGTTCCCGCAAAGTTCCTCTGTTTGGCCCTTCAGTCACAAAGCATTTTGTAGCATCCGAGATATAAAAATCAGGCTTGAAAACGAGATTAGATTCGGCAATCATATTTCCAAAAAGTACATCCATTCTCTGTCCGTGAGGAAGCTGCCTCCTGTCCCTGTCTGATGTTATGCTTATCTGGGATTTAAGTCCCATTGTAAATGTTGCAGTCCAGTGAGTTTTGATTACCGGAAGGGCAATCATGTAATCAATAGATGCCATAATCTCAGGTACAAAAAAACCAAGCGGCCAGGAAGAAGCCCCGTCAGGTTTTACATGCCAGCGCTTCATATGGTCGAAGGTCAGTATCTCGTCCACTCCTTCTTCCTCCGCAACCTGCCATAGCCCCAGTTTTTTAAGCACTTTTTCGGTATCCAGGGTGATCATCGACTTCTCAGCCACAATTATTCTTCCGGGTTTGTATCTTTTTACTTCCCTTATAGCTCCCCTCAACACCTCAGGATTTGTTGACCCCGGAGCAGGGTCTGCAGTGTTTGCATTCGGACGGATCAATACCGTTTCCCCTTCTTTAATTCCAAGCCCTCCCGCAAGCTCCACGGCTGTCCTTACGGATTCCAGGATATCCATGTTTCTCGAAAGCCCAACAATTACCATACCAAACTCCCATAGAGTAATTGTAACCCGGGGTATAAAAGTACATATAATTCTGTGGCCACATTGCAGATCGACAGAAAATAATCATCCAGTTGATCCCGATTTTGATGAACTGATATTTGAGAAAAAAGTCATATGGATGAGAATTTTTCCCCCAAAAACTTCTTTTCAATCCTCATTTAAAATAAGTGCCTTCAAACTGTTTGAAGAAAAGTAAAAAATTTAAGTGCCAGGATAACCTGTAATTCAGTCCTCCTGAGCGCAGCGAAAAGGACCTCGGGCTCCCGAAGCGAAACTCGGGTGCCGAAGCGAAATTCGGGAAGAAACTCGTACTCCCAACTCGCAATTCGGGTGGGTTTACTGGCGTAATTTGCACTCGCACATCTCTATAAGAGCCCCTTCGCCGATTCTGGAGCCGCGGGCAATAAGCATGTCTCCTGCCTGGACAACGGTGTTGCTTTTAGGAGCGTAGACCCATCGGTCAGCTCTTTTTATTGCCATCACATGCAGTCCTGTTTCGGTTTCAAGTCTAAGTTCTGCGAAGGTTTTGCCCACGATTGGAGAGCATTTCTCGACCTGGAGCCGTGTGATTACTTCTTCGGAGTTGCGGACTGCAAGGGTAATAATCGGGTGGAGTTCGATGTCCCTCAGGACAGTATCCGCAATCCCATAGGCAGCATCTGAGATTGCTTCCGAGGCGCTGGCAAGATGCAGAATTCCTCTGAGAATGTTTACATCATCAACATGTTTTGCGGTTTCAAGCACCCAGTGTTGAAGTTCGTACTTCATGGAATCCATTTCGGATTCGAGAGCATTCACTTCGTACGCTATGTCTTCGTTATCAAAAAGGATGGCAGAGTATGCAAGCCCTACAGAAAGTTCAGACATGTTTTTCATGTCCACGATTATATCCACTGCGTGTTCGAGGTCTTTTATGACTTTATCGTGTTCGATTTCTCTGGGAATAAAGTTCTTTGTGGTCGCCATCTTGAAGAATATGGGGACGCCCTCATCGTGCCCTCTGGCAAATAATACGTCTCCCTGGCGAATCCGGGTTTCCGTATCGGGGTCGTAAATCCAGTCTTCACTTCTGCGGATTGCAATTATCCACATGCCGGTTTCTATATCAAGTTCGAGATCTCCAAGAGTGCGCCCGACCATTGAGGATTCTGCAGCGACGGTTGCCCTTACAATGGTTTCCTCTGCTTCTCTGAGGGCTACCTTCAATTCCATAGGAATGCCCATATTCATAAGAACTATTTTTGCAATGTCGCCTGCGGCGTTTGCTATATTTTCCGAAGATGCTGCAACCTGCAGGACTCCAAGGAGTTCTTCGGCTTCATCGACCCTGCGTGTGCTTAACATTGCAGCCATTTTCATGTGGTAGTCGAGGGTGTCCATTTTATCTTCAAGGTTAAGCACTTCTTCTGCAATGTCCTCATCATCATAGACCATTGCAGAGTATGCCAGGTCTACCATGAGTTCGGAAGTATCCTTCATCTCAGTCAAAAGATCTATAAGATTCCTTGGACTGTATCTGAATTCTTTTGGGAACATGGTCTATGTATCAACTCTACCTTATTGTTGGTGTGTATGAGGTATGTCCCTCATAGTAATATTAATTTTCGAATTATTCCTTGCTGGAAAGCTGAATTAATAAAATAATAATGCTTTTGATAAAAATGATGCTATTAAGCCCTATTCTATTTATAAAATATGCAACAAATGAAGGGCTGTAAAGATCCCCATAACACCTACAAGATCTCCAAGACTTGCTATCAAAGGTATTACGGTATCATCAGGATCCATGCCGAAGCGGTGAGAAACAAACGCAATGCCAACTGTTGCAGAATATACTACCGAGAGTTCGATTACAACTGCAATGACGCTGATTTCAAGCAAAGTAATGAAAGGCATCCCAAAACCCATAAGCATGCTTGCAATGAAAACCAGTATACTGACCGAGACTGAAGAAACTAAACCTACAATTGAAGCTGCAATAACGCTGTTGTGCACCACAGGGTTTCTGTAAATCCTATCTCCGAGCCCCATATGAAAGGCAGACGAGAGCCGGGCTCCAAGCATGCTGCCGGTATCTCCTCCTATTTTGACCAGAGAAGGGATAAGAATAAGAATTGCAGGCATGGAAAGAAGGCTGTTTTCTCTTGTGTTAAGGATCTGCCCGACAATAATTCCCATTACACAGGTGACAGTAAGCACAGGAAGCCCGCGCCGAATGATGCCCTCTACCGTGTAATAGCTCATATGCCTCCCGTTTTTCCTCAAAGCATCACCACCAGTTTTGCAGAGAGAAAAAGCATGTACATGGAAACAATATCCCCTATGGTTGCAATTGATGGTGTAACGACGTTATCCGGGTCAAAGCCGTACCTGAACGTACCTATGGCAAGCAGGACAGCGATAAAAGAGAGGATTACTCCGGAAGTAAGGGCAGAAATTGCGCAGATGAGCACAAGCTTAAAGACTCCTGCACTTTCAAATCCCAGGGCAAGAGTGACGTAATGCCCCAAAACCCCGAGCAGGACAGCCATTATAAACCCGAGGAGAAGAGAGCCTGAAATGTTGTTCATCAGTTCAGGGTTGTTCCTGTCGATATCTGTGATCAACCCCATATGAATTGCACTGCCGAGCCTGGAACCAAGGGTTGAGGAAACATTTCCGCGCAGTCCGAGCACACCCGGATAGATCACAATTAGTCCGGGGATCATCTCAAGTTCATTGGTCATTCCTGAAAGAATTATTCCTGCAATAACCCCTCCTACAGTCGCAAGAAGTTCAAATGGAAGCGCCTCGCGTACAATTGACGAAATGCTCGCATATTCGCTGAGGTACATGTCTATATACTGGGATTCGAAGATATCCTCGTCCCTGTGCGACTCGGAGGACATGCGGTTGTATTATACACTGATAATATTAAAATAATAGGTTGTATCTGAAAAACAAGTCTGTGAAAAATTTCTTTGTTAGTATGAAGGTTTTCTTACATGGATAATCAAGGTTTATCTTAACTAAGCTCTTCAAAAAGAGCAGAATATTTCTCTCTCAATGGTTTTTTGAGTTCTTCATTCAATAATGCTTTGTTGAGCGTTAATTGTGCTTTATTAAGTGTTTTTACAGTAATCAGGTCTAAACTTAGTAATCCCAAAAATAAAAATCAACTTATATCACTCTTTATCTTCACACTTGATTTATTATATAAACATTTGAATATGAGTTAGGGAAATGTCCTTATATATATATCTTCTCTCCACACCATCAAACAATCAAAGTTCAGGGAATAATTTCAGATTCAAAATGAGTATGAAAACAAGATAGTTTGATGGAATGGACAGAAAACTTATAAGGAGTTAGGTAAGAGGAATTTATGGAGTTCAAAAGTAGTTTCCAGATCACCCGAACTCCATAAACACGCCCTAAGAGGCAGTGATTATGTTATCTTTGCGTGTATTTAAGCTTGCCTGATCCTGCCTCCTGGGGAATAAGGAGGATAAAGTATGAAGCGTAATAAATGTGGAACAGGTATATTTGTTTTAGCAATGCTGCTAGCTGGTATGGTATTTATACCGGCAGCAAGTGCACAGGAAGAAAAAGACTATTCCGTAACTGCTGAGGAAGCCTTTAAGCATGCAAATACCCACATGATATTTTTTATAGCAGTTGATTCTGATTTTGCAGAGTGGAAAGAGGCATCTATTGATCCCAAACCACTTGAGCTTTATGACATAAATGATAAAAAATTATTTTATGAATTTTCTGTATGTAAAAACAACGAAGTGATCGGTAATATTAAAGTTTGTGCTGACAAAAAATTGGGTCAATCAGTCCAGTCCCTTGAATTTAATCCAAAGTCATTTGATGCCAATGAAGCCATAAAAAAGTCGATAGAAATCGCCAAAAATACTTACCTAACTGGGGAAATCAAATCAACTAAGATGGTTGTGTACAATTATCCTGATGTAGGGGCGATGACTGTAGTAAAGGACAAAACTACAGGAAATGAACACCGGATATTTGTAGATGCATACACTCTGGAAGTGATACCAGATAAACCCGCAACTGAAACAGAGAATGGAGTTTGGTCATTTTATGAAGATAGATTGAAGAATGGAATAGATAAGAATTTGAAGGACTGGCAGGAAAGCGACAATGTTTCTAAATTTATTGAACAAGAAACGACTGAAAAGGGGAGCAATACATCTGCGCCAATTACTGAAGAAAAAATAAGTGCACTCAGTAGTGATGCAACTATAACATCAACTACTACAACTAAGACACTTAATGTTCCCTTATGCGCACAAGAAACAAGCTATTACTGCGCTGTAGCAAGTGCCCAAATGATTGCTAAGTATTATGGTATTACTACCCATAGCCAAAGTTATATCTATCAAATAATGGGTGGAACTGGAGGGACGCTCAATAATACTCAACAGTTAGTTTATTATCAAGGATCTAATGGATTAAATAAACCGGGTTCTATATATGTAACCTCAGGTTTGACTTTTAATAGTGCAGTCGCAGAGATTAACAGCAACAGACCATTTAAGAGTGCAATTACTAATCATGCTCGAGTTTGTAGAGGATATACATATACTAGTGATGGGATACAATATTTGAAGATTAATGATCCAGCACCTGTAGGATCTGGTTCCAATAAGATAGAAAGTCCAGGTCAAGAAATTAATCGGATATATGTGAGGAGTTAACTCCTCATCTTTTTGCGGTGGCTGATATGAGCAAACTCAATAAGGAAATAGCTATTTTTATTGTTTTTCTACTTCTTATCATAGTATTTTGGGGAATTTTTATAAAAACACCAGATGATACGAAAACATCAGTTGATACGAAAACATCAGTTGATACGAAAACACCAGATGATTCGGAAACACCAGTTCAAGAAGCGAGAGTAGCTGGCTTATTTATTGAATTTGAATATGGTATTACTGAGCAGGAAATTAAAGTTATTCTTGAAAACTATAGTATGCCTAGAAACTATAACATAGATTACGATTCCGATATTATGCCCAAAAGGTATTATATAACCGTAGACCAAAATAAGAGAAAAGATATAGAAGATGAGTTGAGAAAAAAAGAAAACTGGACTGATCCTGTATTCCCTAATTTCAAGAAAGGAAATAATTATATAATTACGGTAACCGAACAAGCTATTGAGGATAAAAGTTTTCTTGAATTAATGGAAAAGAATAACCTTCAGGTAAAAAGTTCCTTCTTATGTTATATTCATTTTGGAGATGGGTCTAATAATTGGAGTGACCCAAAGAATTGGATTATGGGGAAAGATGCGATCAGAATAAAAAATGACCTTGAAACAAATGAAAAGGTTTTGCTTGTAATTCCTGACTATATTGAAGGATAATGAAATGGAGAAGACCAGATAGGGAATAAGACAATGTTTTATCTCGAATTATTTCACTAACAGCATTGATTGGCAACTTTATCTTGAAGGATTAGGATTCCGCTCAATAGGGCGATTTTTAGGGTAAGGGCTCGTCATAAAATAATTTGGCTTTGGTACTTAAACATAGTTATATCTTATGAGACCCTATAGTTCTGTATGGACTGCCCAAGATGCAATAGTTCCTCTCACAAAAAGAACGGCATAGTTGATGGACGTCAACGATACAAATGCCATGATTGTGGATATAACTATTCCGTAGAGATGAAATCAACTGCTAGCCCCACTTCTGTAAAGAGACAGGCTTTGCAACTCTATCTTGAAGGATTAGGATTTCGCTCAATAGGACGATTTTTAGGGGTAAGTCATGTTTCTGTTCAAAAATGGATAAAGAAATTTGGTAGAGAGATAGACCGGAGTTTCTAAGATATCAAAAAATAAAGGCTCTTGGCTATGATTATTTACAGTATAACAAAAAATTAATTAAGTTCCAAATCCATTTAATTCAATTTTGGCGTCACCACATCTTGAATTCGCTCAAAGATTGGTACTTATGTGTTTTCCCCTTCCCTATAAGGAAGAAAACAATATAGGGCGTCCTGTTATATGGATTATGCGTTATACCCTACATAATGGGAATTTAGCTATTTTTGTTACACACCCGGTTATATTAATAATCATATATTTGTCGATTTCATACTAAAATGCTTTGAATTGGTGCCAAACTTAATTAATTTTTTGTTATACCCTACATTTTATGCATCTCTTGATTCTGTTTTATACTACAAAGTATAAACTCCGGATAGAGGACCTGAAAAGCGAAAATGAAATATCTATTGTTGAAATGGATGAGATGCACACTTACATCGGTAACAAAAAAAATATTGCTGGATATGGATTGCTGTTGATAGGGTTGGGAAAAAATTCATCAACTGCTCTTTTGGTAGCAGAGGAACGGAAACTGGACAACTACTCTGGGAAAAATTAAAGAATAAAAAGATTGAAAAAGTGATGACTGATCACTGGAAACCATATGCAGAGTTTATTCCAGAAACGATTCATACTCAATCAAAAGCAGAAACCTATACAGTTGAAGGATATAACAGCATATTCAGGCACTTTCTCGCAAGGTTGAGACGAAAAACAAAGTGTTATACTAAAAGTCTTGAAATGCTAAAGTACTCTGTTCTTCTATTGATGAAACACAGAAATAAAGAATTAGCTATATTTAGTTAACAATGCCGAAAAGTTAAAAGCTGATCTACAGGATATCTGGGATAGGTATCCGGAAAAGTTTGTGGCTGCTGATAATCTTGTGTTGTGTGATGTGGCTAAGATTACAGATAAACATCTTATTGCTAGTATTAATCCTAGCGAAATCGAAATTAAGTGGGGAGGCACTCCTCATCAAGATTTTGCCTACTATGCATGTGATGGATCTACTTATAGAAATTATGCTAAAAATGCAGCTGACGACCCGGACAATAGTACCTTTGATCCTTATATTTATAGGTACTATAACCATTATGAGGATGCTTTTTGGGGTATCGGAGGCGCACCAGGTAGATGTGATGAGTTTTCGGACATAGCGATCTCTGCGAGAAATAATGGGGACCAAATAGCAGCGCATCAGAATTTTGGATTCGCAAGTCACTATTTGATGGATGTTGGTTGTCCGTTTCATAGTAAAGGAGCTATAGATTATCTGGGATCGTTTAGCAATACTCTGTTCAGTGCTGTCGTTCATACTTCCTATGAGAGTTATGTATCTGGTAATTGGACTACAGGGGAGAATTATCGTCGACATGTCAGTGGAAATTCTCAGAGTATTACTGTAACTGATCCAGAACAGGCAGTTGAAGATAATGCTGATAATAGTGCCCAGTATTACGATTATATTGATAATAAGATAAGGACCAACTCAAACTGGCGATCAGACCCAACGTTGATTTACTATACTAGCATCTGTGTCCAAGAGAGTGCTAAGTATGCTCATGGCTTGTATGACTACATAATGTGAGGTTAAGGTAATCTTAAATAGGATTTAGATTTTAAAGAGGTGTTCTCGACACCTCTTTTTTCTATTGATTAGGCTACACTCGTAGTAAATATTTGGGAGGACTTTAGCTAATATTCCTGATTTCGAATTGAAATGCTAGGTATTTTCAAAACAGATTAGGTCTTATCGTATGCACTTAATTATGGTAATCAATAAGAAACTAATTGTAAAGATAAGAAATTCTAACGTATGCAAAAAATTAATTAGTTCTAAAAATTCGATATACATTAATTTGTCACTCAGTACGATATATCAACAGTTTCCACTATTGTTGAGATTAATACTGCAAAATAAGAATTAACCAAAAATAATTTTCCTGTATCCCATTTTTAACCTTCATAACTTAAAGATTCATGATGAACTAATAAAGCAGTCATATTTAATTCTTCCTCAAGAGTATATCAGGTGACGGAACATGAGGACTCGTTACAAAATAGGAATCGGGTTTGTAATATTAATCATCTCTGCCGGGTTGTTGTCTATATGGTGGCAAAACCAGAAGCAGCAGATGTATGATAGTAGTTTCATGAGTAGTTATGATTACGATGTAATATTAACTGCAGACTCGACCCTAAGCAACGTAACTCTTTATCTTCCACTTCCGGTGATAAACAACACATCGTCTGTGGGTATGGATATCGTAGAGCAGAACTTCAATAACAAAGATCCTTCATGGGAATACGCTTTGGTGGATACGGAACATGGGCTTATGCTTTCTATGAAAAATGAGAAGGCAAGAAGTATAGATCTTAGTACTATGGTATTCTCTAACCAGACAATAGATACAATGAACCCGCTTGGCAATGAAATGGTTCTTATGCCCAAATACAATCTCACGCATAATGTCAACGCCAGCGGAACATACTCACGGACGTCTGAGCAACTTGATTATGAAAGCCGAATCTATGCCTATTATGAGACCTCCTCGGATGTAAACGTCAGCATTTCCATCTACCTGAACGGACGTAATGAATGGTGGATCGGAGGATGGCAGTATAACAGCTATTGGGAAACCATGGAAACTATGCTGTCCGGTTCTCAGAATGGATGGACAACAGTAAATGGTCAGCTTGTTACAGGAGAAGGAACGTACTATTAGTATGAAACGTCGCCTGTTTTAACAGGCGGCTTCCTGATTCATTACCTGTTATGCCCTAATTTATCCCAATATTTTTTCCTGCAGAATTTGACCTTTAAGAAAAATGCAGTTAAACTCAAGAATTCAAAAAATAATTCTGAATCTGATTATGGTAGTATCTCAGATGAAAACGAATCAAGCAAAAATAACTCTATTCCAGACTTCGAGACTTCGGTTTATTTAAAAGCTTAGTCTGCCTGATTCCTGAAAGAATTATTCCTGCAATAACTCCTCCCACAGTCGCAAGAAGTTCAAAAGGCAGCGCTTCGCGTACTATTGATGAAATGCTCGCGTATTCGCTGAGGTACATATCTATAAACTGGGATTCGAAGATATCCTCGTCCCTGTGCGACTCGGAGGGCATGCGGTTGTATTATACACTGATATTATTAAAATAATATGTTGTATCAGAAGAGAGAATCTGTGAAAAGTTTCTTTGTTATTGGGGGGTATGTTAGGTTCTGAACAAATCTCATCAAGTTTCATCTAAAAAAACGAAAGACTCATGTTTCAGGTTTTTTAAAAAGGTCAGGATACTCCTCTCTCAATGGCTTTTTGAGTTCTTCATTCAATAGTGCTTTGTTAAGCGTTAATTGTGCTTTTTAAGTGGTTTTTACAGTAATCAGGTCTAAACTTAATAATGCCTGATACAAAAATCAACCTGTTTTCTACTTCTTTGCTACACTTTATCTATTATAAAAACTCTCGAATATGAGTTGGGTCAATATGCTCATATATATAGTCTCTCTCCAGACCATCAAACAATCAAATATTAAGAATTAATTTCAGACTCGAAAGAACTATGAAAAACAGATAGTTTGATGGTATGGACAGAAAACTTATAAGGAGTTAGATAAGAGGAATTTATGGAGTTCAAATGTCGTTTCCCAATGTCACCCGAACTCCATAAACGCGCCCCAAGAGGCAGTGATTATGTTAGCTGTGCGTGTATTTAAGCTTGCCTGATTTTTGCCTCCTAGGGTAATAATACTAGGAGTGAAGTAAATGAAATATTGTAAAAGAACATTGATAGGAACGCTTTTATTAACAATATTCCTGATAAATATAGTGGTTCCAGCATCAGCATATTCATATTCTGGATATATGTGGAAATCCCATCATCCCTATATTCAAAAGGGTTCAACAATTCCGAGTTCTTGGTCAAGCGCTCTAACTGCATCTACAAATACGTGGGACAATGCAGGTGCAAATTTTTCTTTTCATTGGGGACAGACCGCTGTTAACAAACTAAACTACAAATCTTTTTATCCAACATCAACGCTAGGTATAACATTTCCAGTTCCCAATGCTGACGGTTATTTAGGTAGTTGTTATACAAATTTCAATAGTAATGTTGTTTGGTCAACAAGTGGAGAATCAGGTAAATTTGATGTGCAGAATGTTGCTACTCATGAGTTAGGTCATTGGTTAAATTTGTTAGATTTGTATGATTCTGGCTCTACTGAGAAAACAATGTATGGCTATACAAGTACCGGCGAAACAAAGCAAAGAACTCTTGAATCAGACGATATAGCAGGTATCAAGAGTATCTATGGAGTAACCTCGAATTTATTATTCTCCGATTATACAAATGATAATGTTAAGCTGGCGAATAATACTGATGGATTCACAGGTACAAATGATCCACTGGACGTCAAAATAAGCGCATCAATCATAAAATGCACTCATGCGGATTTAAAGAATAACTCCGATATAATTGTAACAGGAAAAGTCAAAGAAATACTTCCAAGTAAATGGAATACTATTGACGGAGATAAACCAAACAAAGAAAATACTAAATCCGATCAAGATTGCATCATTTACACTGATATCATTATAAGTGTAGACAAATATCTCAAAAACCCATTATCATCAAAAGAGGTTATTGTGAGAACATATGGTGGAAAGGTTGGAAATGATAGCATGACATTAGATATTGAAGCAGGTTTCAAATCGGGTGAAAATGTTTTGCTATATTTAGAAAAAGATCTTTCAACAAAGGCTAATGATGGTTCTGAATATTTCTATGTTTATGGATCAATGCAGGGCAAATTCACATTGACTGACGACGGAAAAGCTACAAGACCTGATGAAACTGTTAGTCAGGAAGAATTGCTGAGTACAATCGAAAAGTAATTTAACTATTCAAATAGCCTTCGAAGACTACATAATTTTTAGGATTAATAAATTGAATATGAAATTAATCCTTTTATTTTTTACAATGAAGAAACAGGAGAATTTTAATGAAACTATTGGGTTCATTTTCCATATTATTAACATTCGTTCTGCTTTTTTTGACTTCAACTCTCGCAGCAGCTTCATTTGCCTCAGAAGCTGCCGAAATCCCTTACCAGATAAATAATTCAGACCGCATAATTGTTGGTACAGTAAGTGAGATTAATATGTCCCGTGACCATACAATTGCTACAATTAAAGTTAATGAATGGCTCTATAATCCCTTGCCTACAGAAACCATAAAAGTGAGATCAGAAAGGGGAACTAATTTATTGACTACAGTCGAAGTTGAGTTCGTCCAGAACGAGTCAGTTCTCTTGATGCTGAATGATGTAGATCTCGATAAACAGCTTTTCCGTGTTGGAATCGGAGTTCCAGGAAAACACCCTGCTTCAGATAGGGACGCGGTAATCGAGGAATTGAAAGCTCAAGGTAAATGGAAGGGAGAAGACCAAACAGGTAATGAGACAAATGAGACCGAAATGATAAAGAGTACAGAAACAACAGTTAATCAGAAAGAGAATATAACAGAAAACACGACGGTGGATACTGGACAAAAAGAGAATACAGGAACAATAGATAAGCAGGAAGAAAAATCCAATACCAGTCAGGAACCAAACAGTACTCCTTTTATAAGTTCTTTCTGGTTGTTTGTAATAGTGCTCGGGACAATTATGTATGTAAGAAAGACAAAATAACATGTTTTACCCGAATTATTTCACTAACAGCGTTGATTGGCAACTCTATCTTGAAGGATTAGGATTTCGCTCAACAGGGCGATTTTTAAAGGTAAGTCATGTTTCTGTCCAAAAATGGATAAAGAAATTTGGTCAGGAGTTAGAGGATCTAAAAAGCGAAAATGAGATATCTATTGTTGAAATGGATGAGATGCACACTTACATCGGTAACAAAAAAAATATTGCTGGATCTGGATTGCTGTTGATAGAGTTGGGAAAATTCATCAACTGCTCTTTTGGCAGCAGAGGAACGGAAATTCGTCCCTGTGCGACTCGGAGGGCATGCGGTTGTATTATACACTATTAAAATAATGGGTTGTATCTGAAAAACGAGTCTGTGGAAATTTCTTTGTTACTTGAGGGGTATGTTAGGTCCTGAACAAATCTCACCAAGTTTCATCTAAAAAAACGAAAGACTCCTCTTTCAGGTTTTTTAAAAAGGGCAGGATACTCTTCTCTCAATGGCTTTTTGAGTTCTTCATTCAACAGTGCTTTGTTAAGCGTTAATTGTGCTTTTTAAGTGGTTTTTACAGTAATCAGGTCTAAACTTAATAATGCCTGATACAAAAATCAACCTGTTTTCTACTTCTTTGCTACACTTTATCTATTATAAAAACTCTCGAATATGAGTTGGGTCAATATGCTCATATATATAGTCTCTCTCCAGACCATCAAACAATCAAATATTAAGAATTAATTTCAGACTCGAAAGAACTATGAAAAACAGATAGTTTGATGGAATGGACAGAAAACTTATAAGGAGTTAGGTAAGAGGAATTTATGGAGTTCAAATGTAGTTTCCCAATGTCACCCGAACTCCATAAACACGCCCTAAGAGGCAGTGATTATGTTAGCTTTGCGTATATTTAAGCTTGCCTGATTCCTGAAAGAAAAACAAAGAGAGACTGGGCTTATTTCCTGGAAGAAATAGAAGTTCAATATGAAAATGCAGATATAATTACGTTGGTAATGGACAATCTAAACACGCATATACCTGAATCTCTCTACGAAACAATTCCACCAACCAAAGCAAAGGAGCTATGGGACAAATTTGAGTTCGTGTACACACCAAAACATGGAAGCTGGTTGAACATGGCAGAAATTGAACTGAACGTACTTCAGGTCAATGTTTAAAAAGGAGAATGGATAACATCGAGTTTGTTAGGAAAAAAGTATTCGTATGGCAAAATTACAGAAACAACAAAAATTCAAAGGTTAACTGGCAATTTACAACAGATGATGCAAGGATAAAATTGGCACGACTTTATCCGACAACTGGAGATTGACACGACACTACTCGTAGCCAGGAGAATGAATATGAATTCTTCTTTAATATTTTTAGTGCTTGTAATTGCTTCTACGGGATTCAGTCAGACTCTTTTGAAATTGGGGGCAAATCAAGCTCATGGTAAAAAGTTATTTTTAGCTTACTTTAATCCCTATACATTAACTGCATATATCCTGTACATGGCGGCAACTATTTTTACTGTGTATGCCCTCAAAGACATCCAATTAAAGTCATTTTATTCGACTACTTCATTAAAATTTGTACTTATTCTCATTTTATCCAGGCTGATACTTCAAGAGAAGATTGACCATAATAAAGTAATTGCTGTAGGGTTGATTGTTTTTGGTGTTATTATATTTAACATGTGATTGACAGAAGGCTTCAGCAAGAACAATATGAGATCTTTAATTATCCGGAATCAGAAAGAACTTAAATAAGAGTTACTCCCTGAAGTGCAGAAGAATCATTAAATTTATAAAGAAAGTGAATCCGATCCAGGTTATAACATGTTATTAAAGGCTGAGTATATATTCACCGCTCTAAACTCAAGACTTGAAGAATATTTTAATTTAAGAAAGGTAATTCACAATCTTAAAGGATTATCTTCAAGATACGATTTTTTTGATGCTTTAGTTCTGTTTTTATTTATTTTTAACTTTTTTTTCTATGTTTTTTTACTTAATTCAACTTATGCAAATATGTGTCCTTTTAATGCTTTTGACAAAGGAATAATGTATCAACTTTTTCATAATACTGTTGTCCATGATCATTTCTTTTATTCATCAATAAACGGAGGAGGCATCATAGATTTTGTTGGCCACCAAAGGTACATATTTTTGTTAATTCTACCTTTTTTTTACATTTACCCTCATCAGATTACTTTTTCAATTATCAGTTCTTTTTTGTTATCTTCAGGTGCATTTCCCGTTTACTGTTTAGCTAACGAAGTGTCCAGATCTAAAAAGATAGCATTTGTTTCAGTCATGATGTACTTCTTACACCCAACCGTAAGCTGGCTGTTTTTGGAAAGCGTTAAAGAAGAGATATTTGCGTTACCCTTCCTTTTATTTTCTTTTTATTACATGTACATTAAATCTTTTAACAAATTTTTATTTTTCCTCTTCATTGCATGCATATGTAAAGAAAATATACCTTTAGTAGCCATAATGTTTGGAGTCTATGCCTTTATAGAGAAATACGACAAAAAATGGGTTTACGCCCCTTTAATATTAGGTACGGGAATTTTTTCTTTTGAATTATTGTATTTAAAGCCTTATTTCGCAGATTTATCTCATCAACTTTATGGTTATGTTTTTACAACCCAATCCGGAATGCTGGCTGGCAGATATTCTTATTTAGGCACATCAGCTGTTGATGTGATATTTAACATCCTGACAGACCCCCACCTGCTTTTCGAATATATGTTCACTCAAGAAAGTTTGAATTATTTGCTAATTTTATTTTTGTCTGTAGGTTATATTAGTTTTTTTAGTCCCAGAATCCTGCTAATCGCATCTCCTGTGTTTTTACAGAATCTATTAGCAAATGCTCCAGCCCAGCGTATGATTAATTTCCATTACTCAGCGGTAATAATCTTTGTGATTATTTGTTCCGCCATCTTCTCTCTTTCGTCTATCAGTAAAAAAATTAGTACCAAAAAACTCAATCTGGTTTTAATTGTTTTAATCGCTCTGAATCTATATTCTTTTTCTACCTATGGGGGAGCTGGTAAAGCAATTTCAGATCTTAATTCTGCCCCGAAGGATGAAGCTAAGGAATTTTTTAAAAATGTCAGCCAAATTCCTGGAGACAGCAGTATTCTTTGTTCAGGGGACATGGGTTGTTATTTTTATAAAAATCTTAACGTTACATACATGGGTGATTATCAAAGAAGTAATCCAGATTCATATGATTATATAATAATAGAAAGGACACCGTTAGCCAGTTATAAAGTATCTCTAGATCTCAGTTCCTACTTAAAAAACCACAAGTTTTTTTATTTTAACAGCCACTGCTTTATCCTTGAAAGGCAAAACCAGACTTCTGAGTCCATCAGTTCATATGATGATAATTATGTGTACAATAATTTGTTCTTCAGTAGCCAAAAAAATACAGGCTCACTCATATACGATGAACAGATAAAAAAGTATGCTTTTTATAGTGATAAAAGTTTTAATGAGTCCGGTTATTTAGTTTATGGGCCATATATGTCATTGCCTGAAGGAAAATATACTATAGAGTACATTTTAAAGGCAGAAAATATTACTGATTATTCTCTCAATGTTACAAGCATAGATATCTCGTTTGTAAAAGACGGAGAGCCGGGAATTGATTCTGCGAAGGACATATACGCAGGTGATTTAATTGAAGGAGAATATTGTTCTCAGAATTTGACATTAAATGTTGAATCTGAAGATTCCAGGGTATTTGAATTCAGGGTATTTCAACCGCTTTCCAGCAACCTGTATGTTGAAAGAATTAACATACACAAATGTGTTTAATACTGTAACTTTTTAGCACATTCAGAATGGTGATATTTTCAATAAAATGTGTGGTATAATTATTGAGGTATTATTCTTTGCATAAATATTGGTACCCATACATTCCCAGCAGAACATAATAAATAATTCCTATAATATGAATTACTATACCTGAATTAATTGCAAGTTCCTTAGTCAATCCTATTCCGATAAAACCTATTGCCCATCCAACTTCATAAGTCCCGAACCCTCCCAAACCTTGAACTGGAAGCACGGACATAAAAACTACAAAAGTAGAAGCCAGTAATACCTCAAAAAATCCAATGTCTATATCTAAAGATTTAATTAAAGTATAGTTCAAAGAATAGAGAATAAACCATATGACAAAGGAAATTAAGAACAGTTCCATCATTTTGCCGTTGTTTTTTATGTTTGTAAAACTGTCAACAACCTCCCTTGCTTTTCGTAAAAAGAAGTTAACTGCACTATTTTTGTTTAGCTTGATAGTTATGAAAATTGCATTAGCAAACTTCAAAAAAATTTCACCTGCATATAACAAAACTATTAAAAAAATAGCCAGCAAAGCAGTAAATAAAACAACTACCCAAATAATATTAGAAAACATTTCAGGCAAATCGCTTACAAACAGAGAAGAAATAAAAAACAATAATGAAATCGTAATGAAGTCCAGTACCCTTGCAACCATTAATGTTGCAACACCTTCTCCAGTAGATTTATTGTGATATTTTTTTAATATATAAATGTAAGAGAGTTCCCCTGATCTTGCTGGAAGAATACTGTTTACCATATTGTGAACGCAAACAATATGAAAAAGGTCATTGAGGGATATTTTTTTGTCTAAAAGAATATGAAATCTTAATCCTCTGAAAAAATAGCTGAGTGTATACAGGAAAAGTCCCAGAATCAGGTAAATTTTGTTAATATTTTTTACAGTTGTAATCAGATCCTCAATTCTGATCTGAGATAATATTATTCCAAGAAGCAAAAAAGTTACAAGCACAGTTATAAGCTGTTTCCTGGTAATAAATTTCATAAGATACTTTCCATTTTTGCACAAACAATATATGTTTACTGCATCACGGCGGTGGTTAGCAATGACGATACTCTTTATAAATATTTTTCCTATTATATATACTCATCCATACTGCAACTTCCAAATTTCTACCTCTATTTATGGAATAGAAAGTTCAGAACTCATTTTCATGTCAGAAACTCAACTAATTTGTTTTTAACATAGAATTCAAGGAACAATTTTGAGTTTTGGGATCGACTCGTTATTATTTCTCATTCCAGTATCCTCAGATATTCTTTACATATCCTTTTATCTTCGAATTTCTTAACTTCTTCTTTATTATACTCAGAAAAATTAACTTTGAGCTGGTCATCTTGCTTAAATTTATTTATCATATTAGCCAGAGCTTCAACGTCTCCATAACGAACAAGATATCCATTCTTTCCTTCTTTTATAAAGTCAACCTGGCCACCGTTATCAGTTGAGATTATTGGAAGGCCCGCCTGCATAGCCTCCTGTAAAACGATCCCGAACCCTTCATGTACCGAAGAAAGCACATAGACATCAGAATTTTGAAGATATTGAAACTTCCTGGTTTCTGATACAAACCCTAAAAAATGAATTCTATCCAAAACATTTAATTCTTTAGCTAAATTAGCCAGATTCTTTTTTTCAGGGCCATCACCAATAATTAATGCATGAACATTATCAGGAGTATTTTTTATAGATTTGATCAAAAACTCAAAACCTTTTCTTTTCACCAGCCGTCCAATACTTACGGTATAAAATAAATTCTCATCCATACCCAGGTCTTTACGGCTGATTCTTTCAAATATAACAGGCTCGTAAGCTACAGGAATAACGTTTATTTCTTTTTCAACATTATAGTGCTTTAACGCATTATCTTTAATATTAGATGATTCTGCAACAATATATCTTGAATTGCTTAATACCCACTCTACTACTTTCTTTAAATACCACTTTTTGTGAGGGGATATATTTTTAGAAGGGTCATAGATATCTCCCCCGTATATGGATAGAATATTTGGCAGGCTAAATTTACGGGATATCCAGATTCCAAGAGGACCGGTAGGAACAGCAAAATGAGTATTTACAAAGGAATATTTGTTTTTCCTGCACAGCTCGCATGCTTTCTTATATGCTAAAAAAGGGAAACTGACCATAGACGGGACTGTAGCAGTAGATAGTTTCATTCTCCCGATAACATCCACTCTGTAAACATTAATCCCATCAACTTTTTCGTACTTTTCCAGGCCATTGAATCCGGTTGTAATATAATCAATTTGATATCCAAGTTTGATGAAGCCTTCTGCAAGTTTTTTGGCAGCTACGCCCCCACCTCCGCCAAGTGGAGGAAATTCGTAATTCAACATCAGCACTCTCATTCAATAATCCTCTCAACCAGGTAATTCTTCCGACCGTTCTGGCTATAGTATATTTTTACCAGAACATCTGCAAGAATTCCAATGGTAAAAAACTGTATGCCTATGACAATAGACATAATACTTACCGTAAACAGGGGTCTGTCGGTAATTCCAACTCCGTAAAATAATCTTAAAATAACCATATATAATGAAATAATTCCGCCAATAAAGCTCAAAAGAATCCCTATGCTTCCGAAAATATGAATTGGCCTCAGGGAATATTTCTGCCAGAAAGTTACAACCAGAAGATCAAGGAAACCTTTTATAATTCTTTTCCAATTATATTTGGTTCTCCCGTTTTTTCGTTCCCTGTGATTTGTTTTTATTTCTCCTATTTTATACCCCTTCCAAAAAAGCATAGCAGGGATGTATCTGTGAAGTTCTCCGTAAAGCTCAAGGCTTTCAGTGCTTTCTTTTACATAAGCTCGTAGAGTACAGCCTGAATCATGTATTGTCTCCCCAGTAAACGATTTCCTTAACTTATTTGCGAACTTTGAAAAAAGCTTCTTTAAAAAAGGATCCTTTCGGTCAAATCTCCATCCACATATAACATCAAAATCTTCCTTTTGGAGTTTCTCCAGCAATTTCGGGATATCTTTTGGGTCGTTCTGGAGGTCTGCATCCATTGTAATAATATTTTTTCCAGTGGCGCAATCAAGACCAGCTCTTAAGGCTGCGCTCTGCCCGAAATTCTTCCTTAACTTAATCACTTTCAACCGATCATCATTTTTGCTAAGGTATTGAAGTTTCTTAAAAGTCAAATCAGTAGAGCCATCATCTACAAATATTATTTCGTAACTAATCCCGAGAGGCTCAAGAGCATCTATAATTTCCCGGTAGCAGAGTTCGACATTTTCTTCTTCATTGTAAGCGGGAACCACAACTGAGATTTCAATGTCCATTTTGCATACCCTCAAGACCATCATCTATTGATATTGCAGGTCTCCGTCCAGTTTCCTTCCATGTTTTATATGAACCTTGAAGAGTGAGTTCTGCGTATTCTTTCATAGAATCGGAATAAACTATATTATATTCACTTTCGTTAACCTCAATAATTTTCGAGGCAAGTTTATCAATTGTAACAGAGCGTCCATTATCTGTTTTGTATACACCAGTTCGTTTTTTCATGAACATCAGATTCGCCTGTATTTTTTATTAATCATTAAGAACTTTCAGGATGATGTTTTCATAAGCTGAAATTGATTACTCAAAACATAAAATTCAATAAATAAATTTTGCATTTTAGAATGGGCTCTAAAATATCCCCCTGATACTATAACTATGTTTATAATATCTTGAGAATTAACTCTTAAGAGGAAGATACTTTTGTAGCTCTATCTATGCATTAAATATTCCTGGCTATCAGTATTCAAGCCACTTAGGTCTGGACTACAATCCTGACCTATTTTTAATTACTCCCCCCACTAAATAATGTAAATAGGAATTTAACTACTTTTCTAATAAAAACTAGGATTTAATAACTGTTTTCATAGTTAAAATTCAATTATTCTTTGTGAAGAAAATTATTATTTTTGCATATTATTTAACCCTGGTAGATTTTATAAAGAGAGTTCAGTATTCCAGGTATGAAAGTGCTCTTAAGTACAGCCATTTTTTGAGAATGTATTCAAAGAATATCATGTTTGTTTTTTTCATAAGGACAGATAAATCCAATTTTAATGTCTTTTCAGAGAATATTCGTACACCAAAAGGATATTCTCAACTATCCCATCCCAATTGTATTTTTTAGCTTTATTAAATGCCGCCTCTGAAGCCTTCCTGTTATCTGAGATCGTTCTAATTATTTTTTCCACAGCATCTGCAATTTCACTCTCTTCAAGCTCCACAACAAACCCATCAACCCCGTCTTCTATGAGTCCCTGTGCCGCGTTATATTTTTCTTTCACCGTGATTACAGGCACTCCGCAGGCAAAAGCCTCGATCACAACCATTCCAAAACCCTCCCTGCTTGAAGGAAGAACAAGGACCTTTGAAGCTTTAATTTTTCCGATTAATGCCCTGTATTCCTGAAACCCTTCAAATTTCACACTATCCTGCACGCCAAGATCATGAGCAAGCTTCTCGAGAGTTTTCCTTTCCGGTCCATCTCCGACGATACAGCAGCAGATTTCAGGAAAACTTTTTTTCAACAGTTTGATTGCTTTTATCAAAACATTGACATTTTTTTCTTTTATGAGCCTGCCTGCGAAGATAATATCGTAAATTTTACTCTCCTGATTGCCTGCATAATCCTGGCCATAAGGCTTGATTTCTGAGATTAACTTCAGGTCGATCCCATTGGGCAGGACTTCAATCTGCCTGTTCATCCCCACAAGGGTTACAAGCCTGTCCTTAGTCCAGTTCGAAACTGCAATATTGTTCTTTGAGATTTTTGCAACTGCGGTTTCTATCAAAATCCCGAAAAAACCCTTTCTTTTTCCAAGGTATTCATACCAGTAATCTCCCCATACCTCGTGCCATGTAAATACTGCAGGAATCTTTTTCAGGATTGAAACTGCTTTTACGGTAAAACAGGAAAAATAGGGAAATACACTCACATCAATGAGGTCGAATTTTTCTTTCACGAGAGCTGGAAACAGCTTTACAGAGAAGACGAATGCTTCAGAAATCGAACGTCTGCCATTTACATAGAGGTTCATGGCTTCACATACTCCATGAAGGGTCATGCCCTCATAATGAATTACATCTTCGCCTTCCCACCATTTAATCCCGAAAAGGTGCACATCGTGCCCCTTTAAAGAAAGCCGCTTCCCCAGTTCATGAATGCGCACTTCTGCGCCTCCCTTGACCCAGGGATAGACAGCATCATATACAAAAGCGACTTTCATTTCATCACTTTACCAATCAGTATCAACTTCAAGGAGCATTACACTCAAAAAGACCGCAGAAAAAATCAGCTGAAGCCCTATTGCTGCTAGCACCATTGAAATTACAGCAGATTCCACTTCTTCAAGAGAGCCATACCCGGTACTGATCCATGAATATGCAACTTTCAGTCCAAGAACTAAGCTCGAGACCAGAAGAAGGGAACCTCCTATCAGTTCTTTTTCAAGGGAATGGTAGCTCAGCAATTTTTTGCTTTTTTTGTCGTCACGATACATGCCATGGAGAAGACCGTATGTTTTCATGTATCCTCCAGTAGCAAGAATCTGACCGCCAATGATTAAGAGCATGCTGCCCAAAATAAACGAATGCAGCCGGTTATATGCAGCATTCTCTGTAAGAAGAAGGGAAGAAGTAATAAGAAAACCCAGGATAAATACGCAAGCTCCGGGGATATAGAGGAAAGGGACAGGCCTGTACAGCATCATAAACCTTACGTGTCTCCAGCCGTCCTGAAATGAGCGCAGTTTCGAGGGAGCTTTCCTTGAGTAGTATGTTATGGGCACTTCCTTAATCCGGAGACCGCACCTTGCAGCTTCAATTATCATCTCAGATGCGAGTTCCATGCCGTGAGTTTTAAGGTTCATTTTCTCAAGTGCTTCTCTGGTAAAAGCCCTCATTCCGCAGTGGGCATCCGAAATTTTCGTTTTGAAGAGGAAATTGAGCATTCCGGTCAGAATAGGATTTCCAATATACTGGTGCAGCCAAGGCATAGCTCCGGCTTTGATTTCACCCTTAAGCCGTGTTCCCATTATAAAATCGGCTTCACCTGCCAGAAGGGGGTCCAGAAACCTGTCAAGTTCGAGGAGGTCGTAAGTATTGTCTGCATCAGCAATAGCAATGTAATCTCCTCTGGCTTCAGCCAGCCCTTTAAGGTAGGCATTTCCATATCCTTTAATCGGACCTATAACTTTTGCACCCATGGATGCTGCTATCTCTGCGGTTCTATCCGAAGAATTATCAGCAACTATTATTTCCCCCTCTATACCATATTTTTTGAATATATGCTGAGCTTTCTGTATACAGATACGAATAGTTTCTTCCTCATTCATGGAAGGCATTACTATAGAAAGAGAGGGCATGCCCAGCTTATACATCATATTTCTTAATAACCATTTTGATACCTCATAAAGATCAGAAGCATGAAATTGATCCTATAAAGAAACCGAACTTCTGTTAAAAAGCTATGTCAGGTTATTTTGTTTTTGGAACCCGAATTGCAAAAAAATTGCTGAAAAATAAGAAACTTAAAAATAAAAAGGACGGAAAAACGTTCCCTTCTCCCGGGGTGTTTTCCCATTATTTTTGAGTTCTTTTGCCTTAATTCAGAATGCTCAGCTAAAGCTTGGTACGGTTCTGCCTCTGCGTTCAAACCTGTCCTGAGCTGTTGCCAGGCATGCCAGAGTGCAGTATACTGCTTTTTCCTCGGCATTCTTTAGGACAAAGAATTCTTTCCCGCATACGGGGCATATTTTTTTTACATAAGCCATAGTAGACACGCACATTTTTTGGATGTGGATACTTTCTTTAAGATTTTGCTTTTTTAAAGCATACTAAAAAGAACGCAACTAAATATAAACTTTTGTATTTATTCGATATATATTTTTAATAAGAAATAAAATTCTATCCATAGGGTTGGTTGTTCTTTGTTTTCAAAATCCATATGCTGTAACTGTGCATTTTCAAATTCTAAATATTTTTTAATACTTTTTTTTTGTAAAGTTGTCGCCCCTAACAAAAATATTCTTTTCAAACTAAATCCCGGCATATGTACCGCATATACTGGCAGGGCTAAAAAACAATTCCGATTTTAAGTGGCTGTCTCTAAATGGTTAAGTTCTAATGAACTCCAGATCCAGAGGGCGATACAGATTTATTAATAGGTCCGGCTCGAAAAGAGTGTTAAGCTCTAAAATAATAAAATATGAAAATCCAACAGACCCAGGTTCATATAGGATTCCGAAATGAATTACTTCAAGAGAAAAGTATTAGCAAAAACAAATCGAAATAACAGAAAACGAAGTAAGATAAATAGAGCTGGAGGTGTCCGGATTAGGCCGCTGATTTTCGGAAACGGAAAATTTCTGATTTGTGAAGATGAGAAAGGGACCATAAGGGACGTTTACTTTCCTTATGTAGGGCTCGAAAACCACGGGAATTCAATAAGGATCGGTATATGCGACCTTGATTCTCTTTATTGCAGCTGGCTTGAAAACTGGAATATCCGGCAGCAGTACAAGTCGGAGTTTGAGGTGGACTTCTGCAACAGGATTCTTGATATCTCCGAAAGTCCGAATAAAGAAGAGACGGCAGAGAAAGGGGCAGATGCTGCACAGGGAACCGGCAATAATACAGTACCTGAAGCCTGCAATGAGGTAATCTCAAACATAGGGGAAACAATTTTTGAAAATCCGGATCTTGGGCTCAAAGTCACTGTCTGGGAAGCAGTCCACCCTTCTACGAACATTTTCTACAGGACATTTGAGGTACGTAATATCTCTAAATCTTCAAGGCGCCTCCGCCTATTTTCCAACCAGAATTACAGGATACTCGAGACCAAGATCGGAGAAACTGCCGTAATCGATAAGCATGTACTTATCCATTACAAGCGTGATCGTTATTTCCTGCACGCCAGCGAACCTTCATTTGACCAGTATGCAGTAGGAACTGCTGAATGGAAAGGGCTTGAAGGTACCTGGAAAGATATGGAAAGTGATGCAATCCTTGGTGGAAACCCTGTAGCTCACGGTTCGGTAGACTCAACACTCGGCTGGACTCTTCCTGAGTTAAAACCAGGAGAAGCGACAAGGGTACATTTCTGGATCGTTCTCGGGAAAGATTACTGCGGTGTGCTTAAAGTGCACAAAAGGGTAAAGGAAGCCGAAAAAAGTGCCCTTTTCCACCACAACTTCAACTTCTGGAATTCCTTTACCGAACGTATATCCGTCCTCCCTGAGTATGCCTGGATGCCGCAGCTCCCTGACAGAGTAATCAAATGCTTCTACAGGAGCCTTCTTGCATCTGTAGCCCACATGGACATCACAGGTTCCGTGATTGCGTCCTGCGATTCGGATATCAGGCAGTTTGGGGCAGACCTTTATACATACTGCTGGCCCAGGGATGCCGCCTGGGTCTGCCTTGCTCTTGATAGGGCGCGGTATCACCACCTGAGTGCAGAGACATTTGAGTTTTTTTCAAAAACCATTACTCCAAGAGGAAATTTTCTTCATAAGTACACGCCGGCAGGAGACTTCGGAAGCACCTGGCATCCGGTGCCCATGGTTCAGATTGACGAGACAGGTCTTCCGCTCTATGCTCTTTATAATAACTGGGAGATTGCAAGGAGTGTATGGACAACAGGCAGGTATTACAGAGGCCTTGTAATTCCCGCAGCCAATTATCTCATTAAAGCAATTGACCCGGAAACAGGTCTCCCAATCTCAAGTTTTGACCTGTGGGAAGAACGAAAAGGCGTACATACCTACAGTGCCTGCACGGTTTATGCAGGGCTCATGGGTGCCTGCAAACTGGCCCGTTCCCTTGGAGATTATGGCAACGCAGACATCTGGAAAGAAGCTGCAGTCAGGTTAAAAGAGGTTATCATTGAGAAACTTTATGATGATAAGCTCGGGCGTTTCAGGCGCTCTCTTGAAGAATCAACTCTTGATTCCGCGGTATTTGCAGTCTGGTATTTTGGAATACTTCCTCCTGATGACCCTCGAGTTGTCCGGACCATGGAAGCAATAGAACGCGAACTTTTGCGTCCATCTGGCGGGATTGCCAGGTATCCCCATGACAGCTACTTTGGTTATATGAACAGCTGGATTATCTGCACTCTCTGGCTCTCTCAGTGGCATTCGGCAATTGGGAACCTGGACAGGGCTCTTGAGCTTATTGACTGGTGCGCGGTTCATGCACATCCTTCAGGTCTTATGCCCGAGCAGATAGACGACAGAGGCAAACCCCTTTCTGTTCTCCCTCTGGCATGGTCCCATTCAGCTTTCGTGCTTGCCGTGCTTGAGTATCTTCAGGCTCTTGCAAAAAGAAACGGCGGTTCCTGTGTCTTGCCTGAAAAATAAAACCTCCTGCAGGAAAAGTAAATCATAGATCCTGGCAGAAGATAAACCGGTTTTTCAAAACCGTTTCTCATAGTACAGATATCCTTTTTTTTCTTCTATGAAAGAAAAACCGTGTTTAAGATACAGGTTTATTGCTTTTTTAAGGGTTGAATCGGTTTTAAGCACGGCGCCGGCACAATTTTTCCGGGCAAAATCCAGAGCAGCCAGAAAAAGCTTTTCCCCATTGCCTTTTCCCCTGTAACCCTTTTTGAGGTAGATGCGCCTTATTTCGCACAGGTTCCCATCAAGTTTGCGGACACCTGCAGTACCCACAACCCTGCCTTCATCAATCCCTACAAAAAAGGTGCCTCCTTTAGAAAAATAATACTCATTAATATCCTTCAGGTCAGCATCTTTAAGCCTGTCATACTCAAAACCATGCTCCTGCAGAACTTCCAGGATAACTTCGCGAACTTCTTCAATTCTGGAGTCATCATATCTCTGGATTATCATGTTTTCTCCTTATGTTGAAATGAAAAGCGCCTGTATTAATTCAGGCTTTTTCGAGATACTCATGAAGATCATGGCATTTCTGGCTGTTAAGATATTTTTCAGGGTGCTTGAGGAAATCCATGGATATGGTGTAGAAAATTTCAGTTCCTTTTAGCAGGATATCTTCATCAATATCAAACGTGCAGGAGTGGTTTATTTCCACGATCCCTTTTTTCTGGTTCAGAGTGCCGAGTGAAATGAAAATTCCTGGAACTACCTGCAGATAGCTTGCAAAGTCTTCTGCAGCGAAAGTCTTTTCGATTTCAGGATAGATCGTGAGTTCGGGGAAGCTTTCCTGCAGTTTTAAGTTAACTGCATTTGTGAAAAACGGGTCATTTATCAGGACAGGATAACCGTGCAGGATGTCAAGTTCATAATCCGGAAAGCCTGAAAACTCTTCTCCGGGTTTCACATATTTTTGTTTTACTCTGTCAAGGCACTCTTTTATTGTCCTGTCAATAATGGCTGTAGTTCCGCTGTCAAATGTCCGGTAGCTCCCAAGGACTCCTACACTGTCAGGGATTCTGTTGAACTGGGCTCCACCCTGGATCCTTCCCACTCCAAGGACATATTTATCCTGTTCAAGCCTCTCGTCCAGAGAAGAATAGAGGCTGTTTATAAAATCTACTGCCATCCTGACCGGATCAATGCATTTTTTTGGCAGTGAGATATGCCCTCCTTTTCCTTTAAATATGATTTCGAAACGGTTAGTGCTTGCCATAAAAGGTCCGGGGCGCAACCCCACGCTTCCGGATTCATGAGTGGTAAAAATGTGCATGCCCATAACTGCATCCACACCTTCAAGCCCGCCTTCGGCAATAACTCTCTCCGAGCCTCCCGGGGGTATCTCTTCTGCAGGCTGGAAAATCAGGCGGACTTCTCCCGGAAAATCTCTGTTTTCAAGAAACAGTCTTGCAGCCCCAAAGAGCATTGCCATATGCCCGTCATGCCCGCAGGCATGCATTACTCCATCGTTTCTGGAAATATATTCCCTGTTTCTTTCTGTGAGCTCTTCCTGAACCTCGAGCCCATCAGTATCTGTCCTCAGTGCAATGCAGGGTCCAGGCATAGTGCCCCGGATTCTTGCAAGTACGCCGGTGTCTGCAATTTTCCTGGATTCTATTCCCAGTTCTCCAAGGACTTTCAGGATTCTCTTCTGGGTATCGTATTCTTTGAAACTGAGTTCGGGGTATTGGTGGAATTCTCGCCTCAGCCTGATAATCCAGGCTTCAAGCGATTCCGCACTCGGGTCATCTCTCAAATTTATTACCTCGGATCTTCTTCAAATGCAGTTTTTTCCGTTTATTTTTGTGATTATGTTCAGTATTCTTTATTTTACTTCTTTAGTATATATTACTCCGGGTATATTATTTCATTTTCCTACTTCCAGATAATTATTTAACTGCTGCATCCTGGCACTTAATTCAGGGTAAACATGAACTTATATTTAATTCAAATTGGTAATACAAATATCAAATATAATATCATTAAATATTATGAAATATTGCAAAAATATTATGTACTAGTTTGACATACATACTATATCTGAAAGACTCAAAAACAGACACGCCTCCTAAATAAATTAAATATGCAACTCTGGAAATTCCTCGCCTGTAAATGCGGAAAGGTGGGGAATTCCAGGCGTGAGGATAGAACAGGATCAGACATGTGGAAACAGCATGAGTATATCCACACTTTATAATGTAAATTAACTCCACAAATTCCTTATTTTACATCTGGTGCTATTGTTGTTAGTTTTGAAAATTTTACCCCTTTGATAGCTATTATAGCCCCGGCAAGTTCCGTTATTTCCTGGCCGCTTCCATCCAGGACTATCAGTTCAAAACCTTCTTCATGACCAAGGTATAAGTGTACGGAATATTTAATCAGGTGCGAGTAACGGTGCTGTACTTCTATTAAAGCATTAGAAAGTCCGTGTTTTGTGAGGTCATAAATAACTGCAATTGTCCCTACGCGATGACCTTTAATATCCCCCATCCATCTGTAGTAAGTGATATAACTCGTAATGGCATCTCTTATGGCTTCCGAGCGAGACGGATAGCCTTTTTCTTTAATTATTCCATCAAATTTCTCCAGAAGAGCATCGGGAAGGGAAACACCTATTCTCATCAGTCCTGTTTCCATAGTAGCACCAAATGTAATTAATTAGTTATTTAATATAATCTATTGCTAAAAATTAGTTAAAATTATCCAGAATATAATACATTATTAATTATTAGTACTACTATTTGAATTTGAGCAGGAAAATCTTGTCTCAACCCGGTGACTTTTCAATTAAATCCTTTCAAAAATTAGTTCTTCTGCCGGATGAAAACTATCAGTATTTTTTATCTTGTATCAGGTCAATTAAACTTCTACCTTTTGTTCCATAATTATGTACTTAACATATTAATGGCGAGTTTTCAGAGCAACTAACGAGTTTTATGCAGTAATTTTCATATTCTCTGAAGGATCCTGAATTGTTTCGTTAGAATCTACAGTTGTGAGCTTTGAAAACTTCACTCCCTTAAGAGCCATCAGAGATTCGGCAAGCTCTGCTATTTCTTCACTTTCCCCTTTCAAAATAACTACTTCAAAACAGGCTTCATTGTCGAGATGAATATATACAGAGGACTTTATAATGTGAGAATAATGATGCTGTATATCTGTAAGGGCATTTGAAAGCCCGCGTTTTGTAGAGTCGTAAATAAATGTAATTGTTCCTGCACGGTGACCTTTGATATTATTCATCCATTCGTAATAAGAAATATAAGTCCTGATAGCATCTCTTACTCCCTCAGATCGGGAAGAATAACCTCTGCTTTCAATAATACCGTCAAATTTGTCAAGGAGAGTATCGGGAAGGGAAACCCCTATTCTCATAAGTTCTTTTTCCATCATATCGCCCACTGGTAATACTTACTTATCTTTAAGATGTTACTTAGTTAATTGTATGTAATACTATATATGTTTTTGTAACTCAAAGAATAATATAAAAAAGTCTGGCAAAATGTGATACAAAAATTAAAAAATATAATATAGTACAACAGTTTTATCACAAATGAAGCATATATGGAATATATCATCAGTATGATACCTGCAATGGCAGATGATATCTTCGATATCCACCTCTTTAAAAAAAACATGTACGATTGTTTTTTTCGGAAGGCCTGATTTGTAAAAGGATTACTTGTTACAGCACAGATGCTTCAAAGATCAGTCTACTATTACAAAAAGTCAATTAAATCCATAACAAAAAAGTAAACAGGAGGAGCAGCCCCTTTATCAGGACAGCTCCTGCCCGAAAGTATCAATTTCTTATATTCTAACACTTGATAGTATTTTCAAAGCATCACACATGCTTATTCTTTTTTGCGTCCAAAGACAATAACCAGGCCAAGGACAGCAGCCACAGGCAGTGCAATTGAAGGGAATTCAGGAACCTGCTGAACATTAGGGTTAATACCTGACTCGTCATGCTCAATAGTAAAACTTAAGTCTTCATAATTATATCCATCTGCTATAACCACATGATAGGTTTTTCCAACCTCAGCATACTCAGGAACCGTAATATTTAATGTTGATGTCTTTAGATCTCCTTGTTTTTCAAGAGTGAGTTCCTCAGGGTTAAAAATATAACTCCAGTTAGGTTGCGGATTTTGGATTGAAAAACGCTCTATCTGCGGGAAACCCGGGTCTTCTGTTGCATTTACTGTTACAAGATAAGATATAGTTCCCCCTGCTGTAACATTTTCATCTTCCACAGGGGTAACTGTCAATTCAACTGCTGCCGAACAGGTATTAGCCAGAAGCAGCAAGCTTAATAAACCAAATAAAAATCCTATTTTTACCACTAAATTCACCTCAAACCATTAAAACTTGACCAGCAAATGTCCGAGCTCCAGTTATGATACATGAACCCGACAAAACTGCTGGTGTACGCTTAGATTCAGATTTTTAGACTCAGATTCAATTTCATATTGCAAATTAGTCAGATGACTACAATTCAGGAAACCATCTTTTCCAAAATTTGTTCATACTCTCAACTCTTAAAAACAAAGAAATAAAAAAATCAAAAATCCCATGAATGGTTCACGGGAGAAAACATTTCTTTGCATTAAATCACCCTTTTCAGGATATTGCCAGGTATCCGGTATCAAATCCGGTAATAGAAGACGTTTCTGAGTTCACATTAGCCCTGAAAAGTTTACGGCCGGCAGCAGTTCCTTCAGGAACGGCAATTTCCACCGGAACGAGGATTTCTTCTCCTGCCTTCAGAGTTACAACTTTTTCAGTCCAGTTAAACCAGGAAAGGCCTGCCTGATAAGATGCAGGAAGTTCGCTGACACTTAGATGGACTTTAAAAGTGTCATCGATGTTCTGTGTGTTTTTCACTTTGATAGAAAGAGAAACTGTATTTCCTGCTGTAACACTGCTGGACCGTGGTGAAACAGCAATATTAGCACCGCCGGAAAGCTGGACAACATGGTAGGGTACTGAAGTTTCGACAGTATTTCCAGCAGCATCCTTTGCCGTGATCTGGAGAGAATAATCTCCAGGTGACGAAGGAGCAGTTATACTGCCTTTCCAGATGCCATCTGTATTTATAAGCTGTATATCTCCTGCTTTAACTTCAATAACTTCCACATCATCAGTTGCACTCACTTTGATCTCGATTGTGGAACCTGCGGTTGTATTTGCAGGGAACAGAACAACCGACTCAATCACAGGTTTTGTCGTATCCGGGGTTTCCGGAGATGAGACTGTGATATAGTCCGTTTTTGTTTCACTGTCAGTTCCACCTGCACTGGTAACTGTGAGGGTCACAGAGTAAATGCCAGCTGAAGTGTAGGTATAAGACGGGCTCTGTTCAGTACTATCGACATTTCCGTCATTGTTAAAATCCCAGGCCCAGGAGGTTGGAGAACCTGCAGACTCATCGGTGAACTTGACATCCAGGGGAGAATCACCTGAAGTCGGGGTAGCTGTGAATGCTGCAACTGGTGGAGTTACATATTTGACTTTTAGAGTAGCAAGGGTTGTTTTGTAAGAACTACCAGCTGGGTTGGAGTATACAAGAGTACTTGACTGTCCAGAAATGATATCATTTGTCACGTCCCAGGTGTTCAGTCCATCGTAGTTGGGCGTATTGTTTCCGCCTGTTTTAGACACGCCGTTGAAAGTATAGATGGTAGCATCTTTAGTGGATACCTGGCGAATCTTGCTTTCAGCACTGACCCATCCACTGGTGAGCCCTTCGGTATCAAAGGTGGTTAGTCCGCTACCTGAAGTTGAAATCCAGTCTCCTCCGTGATTCACCCAGTAGTATGTTTGGTTTGTGGATGCTGGATCATTGTAGGCAACAACTAGTGTAATTCCTTTAATCCTCCCATCAAAGCTCTTTCCGCTAATAGCTTGTTCTTTGACATTGACTGCCGGATTAACTGCTGATATCAGGCTGGTCACGTCGTACTGAGCTTCATAGTCTGAGAATACCTTGTTTACATGGTCGTTGAGCGGATAGGAGTTGGCGTTATTTTCGGATGCTATGTCCATAGTCTCGCTACCAAGGGTAGTTTCGAAGGTGCTGTCTCCATTCCCATCGAACTTTACTGTGGAGATAAGGGCATAGTTGTTACCTGCTGAACCTGAGTAGGTATTCACGTACAGCTTAGCCCATTCGATGTTTCCTACTGCTGCTGCTGGCAGGTTAAAAGTCAGGTTTAGTTCAGGGTGAGCAACCCATGTATCTTTTGAACTGACCCATGTCGTTGGTGAACTAAAGTAAAGGTCACCTGAGACGTTTCCAGTCTGGATAGTAGTAAGAGGTTCGCGTCCTGTAGCTACTGCAATGTAATGCAGCTTTGTCTCATCATCACTCCCGCCGCTATTGGTTGCAGTAAGACGGATGTCATATGGGCATGCGGTATCAAAGCTATAGGTGGGGTTCTTCTCAGTAGAGAACTGTACCCAACCTGAGCCGTTATTGTATTCCCAGTTCCATGAGGTAGGAGAGTTCGTTGACTGATCTGCGAAAGTTACGGAAAGAGGAGCTGTGCCAGCTAAAGGTGTAGCTGTAAAGGCTGCAACTGGTGCTCCAGGCAGTGGTTCACTTACTACGATGTATTCAGTCTTTACTTCAGAATCACTGCCGCCAGGTCCGGAGACTGTGAGGTTTACGGCGTAAGTTCCGGCTGAAGCGTATGTGTATGAGGGGTTCTGCTCAGTGCTGTCCACTTTGCCGTCGTTGTCAAAGTCCCATGCATATAAAGAGATAATGCCGGTTGATGCGTCGGTGAACTGGACTGTTAGAGGCGCATCTCCAGAAGTAGGTGTTGCAGTAAACGCTGCAACTGGTGCTTCAGGCAGTGGTTCACTTACTACGATGTATCCTGTCTTTACTTCAGAATCACTGCCGCCAGGTCCGGAGACTGTGAGGTTTACGGCATAAGTTCCGGCTGAAGCGTATGTGTATGAGGGGTTCTGCTCAGTGCTGTCCACTTTGCCGTCGTTGTCAAAGTCCCATGAATAGTAAGAGACAACACCAGTGGACTGGTCGGTGAACTGGACTGTTAGAGGGGCATCTCCAGAAGTCGGTGTTGCAGTAAACGCTGCAATGGGTGCATCTGCCGGATATTCGATTACAAGGATTTGCTGGAGAGCGACCATACCTCCGCTTGTCGTTCCCTGGATGCCGGCTTCGTTACCGGTTTCACTGATATAGTTCGTCGCATTAAAGACCAGGGGACTTGCGGTGTTGGAGCTTCCCCCCCATACATCGGTTGCCACAGTATTTCCGTTGAAAAGAAGGTTTCCTTCTTCAGGACCGGCACTTCCCGCGAAACTGTACAGCATGGCTTTTGTGACATTTGCCCTGTCAATAGACATGCCGGTGAATGGAGCATAGGCTGTTGCCTCTTCAAGAGTAGTTGCATAACTTGACTCAGATAATCCCAGTTCGTCGCATTCTTCATTAATGAAGATATGCTTCCGGGTTTCGTCGGGGTTCCGGTAAATCACAACAAGAGTGCTGGGGTACAGTGCAACTTTATTGTAAGAACTGTCGTAGGGATTCGTTACAAGGCTGTTTCCTTCGGAGCTAAACTTGTCGGTTACATCATAGACACAGAGCCCATATTCATAATCAGGATATGAGCCAAAATTGCTCCAGTCCCTGTAAAGGTTTCCGTTTCCTGTAGAGAGATTCCCGTTATCAAGGATGTTTCCGTTGAAGTTAAGGGTTAACCACGGATACCCTCCAGGTGTCTGGTCCCAGTTATAGGCAAAATAAAGGAAGACCTTTTCTATAGTGGAACCGCTCGGGACCGGAAGATCACTTGCACTCCAGGTCTCTGTCCTGGTAGTCCATCCAACGCCCCTGTAAGCAGATTCCGGCTGGGTGGAGTACAAAAGGTTACCATGAAGATCATACTCATGTTTGGTGGTGATATCACTGCCGCCTTCCCAGTAGCGTTTGCCCTTGTACCCGTTATATTTGACATATTTGGATGCACTTTTCTTGTTGTTGTTGGTCTCATTGGTTTCTGAAATCAGGTTATCAGGATCAACAACTGCTGTATAGGTTACAGTGCCACCCTCAAGGCTGCGGATCGTTGGATCTATAAGGGTTACAGAAGTTGATCCTCCTCCTGCCAGAGATTCAATCGTTGTCGTGTTTACGGGAACTGTACTGGATACGTCACTCGCATACAGTGCTACAGGGATGTTAGTGATGGCGGAAGAGCCAGTGTTTTTGATCGTATTGACTTTTACGGAATTAGGTTCCCGGGCAAAGACCGCGCTTGAAGGGACCGTATTTACGATTCCTGAGATCGTGAGGTCATTTGTTGCCGCTGCTTTTACTGTAATATATCCGGCTTTCACCTCAGAGTCGCTCCCGCCTGCGTTAGTGACTGTAAGGTTAACTGTGTAAGTGCCGGCTGATGTATAAGTGTATGAGGGGTTCTGTGCAGTGCTGTCAATTGAACCGTCGTTGTTGAAGTCCCATGCGTAGGATGAGATGGTGCCAGTTGAAGCATCGGTAAACTGGACTGTAAGAGGTTCTGTTCCGCCGGTCACATTTGCAGAGAAGTCAGCTACCGGGGCAGATACCTGGGACTCGGCATATTCGGCTGTCAGAATACCAAGGGCATTTTTATAGAAGCCAGCAGCTCTGTCGTAGGTCAGCATGTTTGTGCCGGAGTTAAAGTAATCCTTGACGTCCCAGGTATTGGACCCTGTGTAAGTTCCCTGAGGTGTGCCTGAAGCAAGCTTATTACCGTTGAAATTATATGTTCCATCCGTGCTTGCCATATGCACAACTGTAAGCTCTGCATCGGCAAGGGATGCCCCTTCAGGTAAGGATGCCTCAAAGGCTGTACTTCCCTTATAATCTTCGCCCAGTTCGTCATCGCTGTAATAAGTATCCGCATCATGCCCGCGGTTGACCTGATACCATATCCTGTTGCCACTGCCGTCGTTGTATGCCACAACAAGAGTTATCAGTTTTACCCGCCCATCAAAAGAATTATCGAGAGGCGCTGTGTTTACGACAGCTCTGTTTTCCCCTGCTTTAACAAGGTTTGTGACATCATAGTACATCATGTAGTCACTGGTTACCCTGTTAACGTGGTCGTTTACCTGAACGTAGCCGTCTCCTCCGTTGCTGATGTAGGTGAAGGGCACATTCAGGGTTTCGTTTCCGAGGGTTTGACCGTTAAAGCTTACATTTGCCGTACCCTGATAGTTATTTTGCATATGGCCGCAGTATACGGTTGTGAGAAGCATTGCCCATTCAACGTCTGCGTCAGCCGGAAGGGTAAAAGTTTTGTCTATAGTTTTAACGGTATGTATTTCCTGAGTTCCTGTTCCATAGTAGCTATCAAAATAGACACCACCGTCTACTGTTCCGCTCTGGACAGAAGTAAGGGGGATACCGCCTACGTAATTATCAGCAAGGCAGACTCCGCTGCTCAGGATCAGAGTCAACAAAATTAAAATTAGTTTCCTGTTCGTAAATTTTTCCTCCTGTACCATTTTAGAGAAAAAAATCCTGAGGTAGTGCGCAACAGCTCCTGTCAAGGACGTAACAGAAATCCAATCTGTCTTATAAAAAATAAAATAAGGTTGCTGTTATGGTGATATGAAAAACTTATTAATTTCTTTTTTATCTAATTCTCTAAATTTTACTGCGCTTATATGATTTTATTAACTATCCTGTTCAGAATTTATTTTCTCCATAACTTCTTCCCATTTGTTCCTAAATATTAATACTAATTAACTTTTTATTAACAACTTTTCAGATATATCAATCTTTCTAAATGCTTCTTGAAGGTATGCTTTTTTCTTTATTTATGTGCAACAAATAGCAATTTTGTGGCAGGAGGCTTGAAAGAACTGACCTTTTCAATAAATTATTTATTAGCAGACATTCAGCTCAAATAAAAAGATATAAATCGCTTCTATTTGAAAATAAAATTCCCGGATTTTAAACAGCTCAACAATTGCTTTTCAAAAAATATTCAGCTCCCACTTACGCAGAATGCTTCAAAGGATTTTTTTTAGAGATTTTATCAGTAATTCTATAGGTATTTTGTTTGCATATTTAATAAACAATTAACTAGAATATTTAATTTATATTCATAATATTATTCATAAAAGTAATAATTATTAATATTTAATTATTACTATAGATGAAAAATGCTCGATTACAATTGAAACTATTAATTTCAGAAAAATGTTGATTTTATGCGTATCTTTTTTACTTTTTTTCATTGTTTTTGTTGATGGATGTTTTGATTCTATAGCAGTTAACGGCATATTTTTAGCTTTACCGGAATATGACCCGGAAATCAGCCGATGTAAAAAAACATTAACAGAAGTCAGTGTCTTGATTTCTCCGGACATGCCCTTTCATCCTCTGAATATCTGGCAGTCTGATAAGCCCAAAAAACAGGAATTTTTCCGGCAGGGATTTCAACATTTTTCAGAACTTTTTTCCGTTACCCTCGCCGAAAAATAAAGAAACAGCCTTATCAGGCTGCTTCTGCCCAGAATATAAGGCTTCCCTGGAACTGTCCTGAAGACGAATAGTTAAGCGGAAGGTCAAGCTGGACTTCCGAGGTTTCCGAGCTATCTGCCGCTATAGTTTTGCTGTAGCTGGACCAGATATTCTGGTCAAGAAGAAGTCCCGTTACAAAGGGACCGTTCTCCTGATCATTCACGTCGGCTGTCACTTTTATGCCGGTACCTCCACTGTTTTTAAGGGTGAGGGATACAGACTGGCTTGGAGTTCCCGGAGTTACTGTTCCGAAATCTACCGAATCAGGCGAGACCGTCAGGCAAATTGCAGGTATGATAGTCACATTAAGCGACACTTCTGCAGAGGAATTTGATCCAGAAGGCGAAGAAGACGCGGTTTTTGCCTGCTGGGTAAGATCTGCACCTGTATAGCCTTCCTTGCTTGCTGTTGCTGTAATGGTTCCTTCGCAACTTGCATTTACAGCAAGTACAGCTATTCCACTGGCATCAGTCGTTCCTGAACCTGTTGCACAGCCGCTCAGGTTAACAAGTGCTCCTTCAACCGGCGTTCCTGAACTTGTTACAATATAGGTAACTTCGGTCTCTATTCCTGCAGGCAGGTCGAGAGTGCTTGCAGAGAGGAAAAGTGCCGGAGTAACAGGAGTTCCGGTTTCAGATACTGCCTGCTGGATAAGATCTGCACCTGTATAGCCTTCCTTGCTTGCTGTTGCTGTAATGGTTCCTTCGCAACTTGCATTTACAGCAAGTACAGCTATTCCACTGGCATCAGTCGTTCCTGAACCTGTTGCACAGCCGCTCAGGTTAACAAGTGCTCCTTCTACCGGCGTTCCTGAACTCGTTACAGTGTAAGTAACGTTAGTTTCCTTTCCTGCCGTCAGGTTGAGAGGGCTTGCAGACAGGGAAAGTGCCGGAGCGGCAGATACTTCACCCTTATAACTGACAACAAGGACTGCACCTGAGGGGGCGAGGTAATCCCCGCTGTTATCCGTAACTAAGGGTGGTACTATCCTGGCCCTGTTATTCCCGGACAGAAGATATGTCCCGACAGACCTTGCTTCATCAATATCCAGATCCGAGTAAGGAGTTGAGTCATAAACTCCAGAGGCATTCATTTCATTAAACTCCAGGGATATGCCTGAATGCCCTCCGGATTGGACTGTAGTCCAGAGGCGGGCTCCCTCTACATTACTGAGATTTATCGAACCTTCTTCGAATGGGATTTCTACAGTAGCCTCCTCTGGAGTCAGCCCTCCTGAGGTGCTCATTGTACTTACCATGTCGCAGCCTTCATTGATCCAGTATTCGATTTCCTTGCCTGAAGGGTCTTCGTACACTACAAGAAGGGCTATCCCATCAACGCAGAAATAATTGCTTGAGTCGCTGTTTGTGTTTGTGACTGTTGTGGTATAAGTTCCATTTTCACTCACAAGCCCTGTGACATTATAAGCCCATGTTCCTGTCGGGTAGTCGTACTGCGACCCCCAGCCTTTCTGGTCGCTGTATTCGGCTTCAGGAGTCAGAGAATTCCCATCAAACTGCAGGCTCATGGAAGGAGTTACTCCAGTAGTGCCTGTTGCGCTCCAGGTCCAGAAATTATAGAGCCTTGCAAGCTTTACAGTTGCTCCATCTGGAAGATCGAGGGAGTGGCTTACGGAGTATGTGCCTCCAGAGGTTATCTTGTTGCTGTAAGTGCTGTTTCCGTAATCATAAATAACGTCTCCCTGAACGATACCGTGGGCATAAGTCTCAAGAGGATTATCTCCGGCATAACCATTATGCATTACTGGCTGGACTTTGCTCAGTTCATTATTTGTCGCGTTCGTATCACTGATAGTAGAGCCTGGAACGACAACTGCCTTGAGAGTGTAATTCTTTACTTCTTCCGGCTTCCAAGTAAATTTAAACGTTTCCGAAGCGCCGTTTGCAAGTCCAGAAATTGGTTTGCTTTCAATAATGGTTCCTTCTGAATAAAGTCCAAGTGCAAAACTGCCTGCATCCTCGGGTCCATTATTTATTACAGTAACATTTACCGTATTGTTCAGATTGTCCCAGGCTTTAGTAGCATCATTGTGAGAGACTTTGATAGCCTGTATGCCCAGGTCAGCTGAAGATGTTTCTCCCGTGGTATTTGAGGTATTGTCTGTAGTGTTACCTGAAGTATTGTCTGTAGTGTTACCTGCAGTATTGTCTGTAGTGTTACCTGAGGTATTGTCGGTTGTGTTACCTGATGTGTTGTCGGTTGTGTTACCTGAAGTATTGTCTGTAGTGTTACCTGAGGTATTGTCTGTAGTGTTACCTGAGGTATTGTCGGTTGTGTTACCTGAAGTATTGTCTGTAGTGTTACCTGGAGTATCGTCCGTCGTGTCATCAGAAGATGATATCGAGTATTCAGCGGTCAGGATGCCGAACGCATTCTTGTAAAAACCACCACTTCTGTCATAGGTCAGGGTGTTTGCACCGGATGATTTAAAAGAATCTTTGACGTCCCAGGTATTGGACCCGCAGTAAGTTCCCTGAGGTGTTCCTGAAGCAAGTGTTTTCCCATTGAAAGTGTACGTCCCGTCCTCGCTTGCCATGTGCACCAGTGTGAGGTCTGCATCAGCAAGGGATGCACCTGCCGGTAAAGCGGCATTAAAAGATGTGCTCCCCACATAATTTTCTTCCAGATCTTCATCACTGTAATAAGTGTCCACATCATGCCCGCGGTTGACCTGATACCATATCTTGTTACCGCTGCCGTCATTGTAAGCCACAACAAGGGTTATCAGTTTTACCCGCCCGTCGAATTTATCGTCAGTGGGTTCTGTTTTTACGGTAGCTTTGTTTTCCCCTGCTTTTACAAGGTCTGTGACATCATAATACATCATATAGTCACTCGTTACCCTGTTCACATGGTTATTAACCTGAGCATATGCTTTGCCGTCATTTCCTCCATTTGTAATGTAGGTAAAAGGTACGTTCAGGGTCTCTGTTCCGAGGGTTTGACCGTTAAAGCTTACTTTTGCAGTCCCCTGATAATTATTTTGCATATGGCCGCAGTATACGGTTGTGAGAAGCATTGCCCATTCTACATCGGCATTAGCCGGAAGGGTAAAAGTCTTGTCTATAGTTTTTGCATCGTGTATTGCCTGGGTTCCTGTCCCATAATAGCTGTCACAGTAGATACCACCATCTACTGTTCCGCTCTGGACAGAAGTAAGGGGAATACCGCCTACGTAATTATCAGCGAGGCAGACTCCGCTACTCAGGATCAGAGTCAGCAAAATTAAAATTAGTTTCCTGTTCGTAAGTTTTCCTCCTGTTCCAAATTAGAGAAAACATCCTGAGTTCTATGTACAATCAGTTCCTGGAAAAGGATAACAGGAATGAATAATGTTGCCAGTAAAATCAGAACAAATAAATTGCCACTATCCTTAGAAAAAAAACCTTGTGCGCCTATTTTCTGGCAGAAGGGGGATTAAATATGTTCCTGCCTCCGATAGGGTTCTTTTTGACATAGTTCTCAAGTACTTTTTCTCATAGTATTCCAGCTTGTACTTAATATTTAATACAAATAACAAGATTATTAACAATATTTTTGATATATCAAGCTTTCTAATTGAAATTTAGAATATATCTTTTGAGATTTTTATGCCATATTACACAATTTGTATTTAAATTTATGAAATACATATATGCATACAGGTTCTGAGATACGGAATTCTGCCTTTCAACAGCTATTAAGCTTTAAAATCTTTATTTCTACCCTATTACTTCATAGGCATTATAGTCAATAAAAATACTTTTAATTAATATATCCTGACTATTTTAATATTTGTTAATATTTTTTTAAATAGTAGTAACATTTAATAACTATAATATCATTAGATCTGAGCTTAAAATGCCTGAGAATAAAAACAGATTGTCCTGAAAATGATATTTCTCTGAATGCTTTCCCTGAGATATACTCAAAACTTAGCAAATAAAACCAGTATTGAGATATACCGTCCTCTTATTCTTCAGTCCCTTACCTTACTTCCTGAGTAAAAATATTCCTTGAGAGGGTTCAGGGAATGAAGATTATTTTTTACGTGCATACTCTTTATTTATAGCTCCATCTTCTTCATCAATCATTATCGCGTTAATTTGATGTACCTTCAGGGCAGGAATCCATACATGGAAAATTCAGGTTCAAGCAATAACAACAAATCAGGAAAAACAAAATATCAGCTCACTCTTATTGCCGCCCTTAAAAAAGAAATTGAAATATCCCGCAGACTTGACCCTGAAAAACTTGCAGCCGAAATTGAAAAAACAGGTTTTTCCTGCCAGCACTGCGGAAAGTGCTGCAAAAGGGCTTTCGGAGACAACAGAGTAGTTTTGACACCGCCGGAAATTGAAAAAATCATAGAGTACACCGGGCTTTCAAAACTTGAGGTTGCAGGCCCCCTTATCCCTGATGCCTGCCTCCCTGAAGAAGACGAAGGCGAAGAAGAGGGCAGAGATATAGAAAACTCTTCCGTAACACAGGAAATAGACGAAGAAGCCGCTTCAGAATCCCTCAGAGTACTTGAGCTTTTAAAAGAAGACATCGATTCGGAGGGAAATATCCACGCTTATGGATGGATGCTCAGGCGGAAAAGAAATGGGGACTGCATTTTTCTGGAAAAGGGTACAAACAGGTGCAGGATATACCCTGTCCGCCCAATGCTCTGCAGCACCTATCCTTTCTACCTCGAAGAACTTAAACTCTACACCTGCGAATGCGAAGGGCTTGGAGACCATATTTCTTTGGAAGAAAGCAGGAAACTTGCAAACTCTTTACTTTCCAGATATATCTCAGAATTAGAAGATACACTTGCGATGTATGAAAAGTATGAGGATTTCGAGAGAACGGGAAAGGGTCTGGAGATTGCCAGAAGTAATCTGGAAAAAGGGACATGCGTTTACATAGTACATGACAGCAAAGGAAGTACAAAAATCATTGATTGAGCCGCAGGATTAAAGAGGTGCCTTATTGCAGCAGATAAATTGACGGGTTTATAAAAAAGGCATACAGGTACTGAAATTAAGAGAGGCATATATCTGAGAATAATCTACTTCTGTCCTGAACCTCATTTCTTTTCCGAGTCATCAATTAAATTTATTTATTAGAAAGCGCCAGTTATCCCCATGACCGGAATGTCTGGCAGTGACAATCGTCCGATGACCGTTTCGGAGAAGATCTTTTCAAAGGCCTCCGGAACTCCCGTGAAAGCCGGGGATTTCGTACTGGCAAACATAGACCTGGCAATGACCCACGACATCACAGGTCCGCTGGCAGTCCAGGGCTTTTACGAAATCATGAGAGATGAAGAAGAAAAGAAAGTATGGGATCCAAGCAAAATAGTAATAATATTCGATCACCAGGTCCCTGCAGACTCAATTAATGCCGCGCAAAACCACATCATGCTCAGGAAGTTTGCAAAAGAGCAGGGCATTTTAAATTATGACGTTTATGAAGGAGTCTGCCACCAGGTCCTGCCCGAAAAAGGACATGTGAGACCAGGAGACCTGATTGTGGGTTCTGACTCCCATACATGTGCATACGGATCTTTAGGGGCATTTTCTACCGGAATAGGATCCACAGACATGGCAGCCGTTTTTGCTACAGGCAAACTCTGGTTCAGGGTTCCCGAAACCTTCCGCTTTGAAATTGAAGGCAAGCTGCCGAAGCGTGTTTATTCCAAAGACCTTATACTGCATCTGATTGGAGATGTGGGCGTAGAAGGAGCCAGATATATGGCAGCCGAATATGCAGGTTCTACAATCCGCTCCCTTTCCATCCCCGAGCGCATGACCATATCCAACATGGCAATCGAGATGGGGGGAAAAGCAGGAATCATAGAAGCTGATGAGGTTACTGAAGCGTACCTTAAAGAGCGCATTCCAGGCTACAAACTTGACCCTTACTGGAAGTCCGATGAAGATGCCAGATATCTGGATGTCAGGCATTACGATGTCTCTGACCTCGAGCCCCAGGTAGCCTGCCCGCATAACGTTGATAACGTAAAACCGGTAAGCGAAGTAGAAGGTACGAAGCTTGACCAGATCTTTATGGGCTCCTGCACGAACGGCAGGTTTGAAGACATTAAGATAATGGCTGACATTATGGGAGATGAACCTGTTGCAAAAGGTCTTAGACTCCTGGTCGTGCCTGCCTCAAAGACCGAGTACATGAAACTGCTGAAAGCCGGATATATTGAAAAACTCATAAATGCGGGTGCAATCGTTGAAGCTCCCTGCTGCGGACCCTGCATGGGCGGCTCTTTCGGCCTCCTCGGTCCCGGAGAAGTTGGGCTTGCTACCTCAAACCGCAACTTCAAGGGCAGAGAAGGAAGCGCAGAGTCTTTTGTTTACCTTTCTTCTCCTGCAACCGCAGGAGCATCCGCCCTCACAGGAGAAATTACAGATCCCAGGAAGGTTTGAAAACCCTCCTGTTTTCTTCTTTTTAATTTTTCATACTTAGATTCAATGACTTATTAGTTATATTAAAAAGGTGTTATAGTGCCGGAGGCTGACCTATCCATATTAAACAGGGTGTATGAGATCATCCTGGACAGAAAAGAGAATTTTGATGAGAACTCGTATGTCTGTAAACTTTTGAACCACCGCAAGGGGATGAACAAAATCCTTGAAAAAGTGGGCGAGGAATCCATTGAAACAATACTTGCAGTCAGGAACGAAGACCATAAAGAGATTGTCTCGGAGAGTTCGGACCTTATCTTTCACCTTCTGGTACTGCTTGCAGCAAATAACGTCACACTCGATGAAATCGCAGCTGAGCTAAGCGCCAGACACGAAAAAATGAGAAGAGATTGAATAATATATAATAAAACATCCTAAAACGAAATCAACTCTAAAACGAAAGTAATTCTTATCCTATAAACGCTGAATGACTTCTAATTAATATTTAATGAAATAAAAGGGAACTTTAAGTAGAGTTGAAGGGTTTAAAAACTCGAAAATTCTGTCCTTCTATCTTTTATTCCCTGATAATCCTTTTATTTTCGATCATCCGTATTTTCAATAAACTGCAAGTTCGTTCAGCACATCGGTTTTTGACAGGGTCCCTTTGGGAACTCCGTTAATTGTCACGATAAGCCTTCCTACATTGTATTTGTGGAAGAGTTTTACGACGTCATAGAGCTGCATGTCTCCGTCAACAGTTATCAGCTCTTTTGTCATTATATCTTTGACCTTTACGTTGGGTTTTCCCTGGGCAATTGCATGTGCAATATCGGTATAAGTTATTATTCCTACAATTTTCCCTTTATCTTCCACTGGGGCTCCGTGTACATTATTCCGGATAAAAAGCCTTGTAGCTTCCTGGATGCTGGCGTTAAGGTTCACAAGGAGCGGAGGGTACTTCATATAATGTTTGACGTGTTTTTTGGGAAGAGAGATCATCTCTGTAATGTTAAAAAGGATTGAGTTGTTGGTGTCGTCCCTTCCAGTAACCTCTCCACGGACAATGAGGCGGTTTACAGGTGTTGGACCTACCTGAAGCTTGTCGTCCATTACAAAGTCTTTGATATTTCCTATTACCCTTACTACTCCATTACAGGCATCGGGATTCCTGACAGTAGTAAAGCTGATTTCTGCAGCTGTTGCCCCGTTGACTATTACGTTATTCCTGTAAAGGGGAACCACGGATTCATTTTTCAACTGCTGGATGCGTAAAGCATCATACGCTGCCCCTGTTGGTTTATATCCCCCCTTTGGTCCGGGTACACCTTCAACCAGTGCGAGAGCTTTTAATAACTGCATCTGGTTGCGGACAGTTCCGGGGTTTCTCTGGATAACTTCGGCAATCTCTTCACCTTTAATTGCCCTGTCTTTCTGCCGCTGAAGATTGATTAATGCAATGATAATGTCTTTTTGAATCGGAGTGAGTTCCATAATATCACCATCAATTTCATATACCTTGTATCAGGATGATGTATAATACCTATACATCGAAAATAGTGCAGCCCTTAATTTGCCATAATTAATGATTACAAATACCTAATACAAATTATAATTACAAATATAAATAAAGTCCGGTTCTTCTCAGAAATCCAGCTGATTTTATATTCGTATTTAGTTTATTATAATAATTTGTGATTAATCTTCTGAGAACTATAATTATAATTTGCTTATTAAGAATGCAATTGAAAATCTAATTGACATAAGTAAAATTAAACAGTAATTTTACAGATATCAGGTGCTGCTTCAAATCTATATATAAAGAAGTGAAGTAAAACATTCTTAAGTTATATTAAAATTTCGAATATCGAGACACTGTAAGACCAGAGCTTATTATTACGGCAATTTTTGCGAAACATTGACTTGCAGACTTTTAGATTTTTCTGTTAAACTTCTCCACCCAAAATAACCTTTATATAGATTAAAAGAGCCCCCAGAGGGTTAGAAAATGATGATCTTTGAAAAAATTCACACAGTCCCGACTTCCGAGGAGCTGACCAATAAAGCATTTAAACGGGCAGCCAGAGCCATGTCCGGTAAAACTATTGACGGGAGAGACAGCCGTCTCAGAGCCAACGAGTCCATGGTATTGACAGCAGCAAACATTTTCACAGATAACCTTGCAAACATAGTCAGAAGATTCCCAAGTTTCGAACAGTTACCCAGATTCTATTATGAACTGACCGATATCCTTGTAGGCGTAGAAAAACTCAAGATGTCCCTTGCATCAGTAGACTGGGCGAGCAGAAAAATTCATGAGATTGCAAGGAGTTACGTGGGAAAAATCCGGGATTCGGACACTCCAGAAACGGTAAGAAAAGAAGCATTCGGCAGGCTCGCATCTATAATTAACTCCATCAATAAGGACCTCCTGTTTCTGAACGAAGCCAGGAATATCCTCAGGAAGCTCCCTGATGTTCAGGACGAGCCAACGATTGTAATCGCCGGCTATCCCAATGTGGGAAAGTCAAGTTTTGTTTCAAAGATTACCGGTGCAACCCCTGAAATTGCCCCGTATCCTTTCACAACAAAAGGAGTTACCATAGGTCACTTCATACGCGACGGAGTCCGCTATCAGGTAATGGATACTCCAGGTCTCCTTGACCGCCCCATGGCTGAGAGAAACGATATTGAACGGCAGGCAATTACTGCAATCCACTATCTGGATGCCGTTGTAATGTTCATCATTGACCCCAGTGAAAGCTGCGGATATGAAATTAAAGACCAGAAACGCCTGCTTGCCGAAATAAGAGAGAATTTTAACCTTCCCATGCTCGTGGTTGCCAATAAAGCTGACAGACCAGAGTTCACAAAGATGGATGAGGTCGAGCTGAACATGTCTACAATTACAGGAGAAGGAATTGAACAGGTAATGGACCGGCTTCTAGAGATGATTGAAGAAAAGCGCCTTAAATCTCTGGGAGAGCCGTCTTCAGAAGAACCTGATGAGTCTACTCTTTGATTGCCTGTATTCAGAGTATCCTGAAGTGCATCAGCAGGGCAAGAGAAATAAGTATCAGCCCTGTTGTAAGCCTTATCCCCACTCTTTTTCTTTCTCTGAATTCAGTTACTTTTTTCGGGCTCAGTCCAAAAGCAAGTGCTAGTCCAAGAAGCACTACAGGCAGAAGGAGCCCGAGATTGTAAATTCCCATGTACTCTATTCCTCTTACGATATCGGTTTTCATTGCGAGAAGACTCAGGATTGAGAGATAGACTGCTCCGACACATGGAGCTTTGACCAGAGAGAACATGCCTCCTGCAAGGAAGGAAAGAAGGAGAAGATTTTTTTCGCCCATCCGGCTCATAAAATCCTTCAGGGGTTGCGGAGTCTTGAAAGTGGATTTTGCATGCTTTCTAAGCCAGTAAGCATCATAAATGTGCCAGAGTCCAAGAAGTGCAGTCATCAGAACCGCAATTTCTGAAAAGCAACTCCGAATTTGAGGCAGGAAATTGACAGTGCTCAGAATGCTTAAGCCCGCAAACATATACATGGTGAAAATCCCAATGGAAAAACCCAGAGTGATTTTGAGCATCTCTTTTTTTCCTCCCTTCTGGGCAAGAGTCACAGAAGCCAGAAAAGCCATTACTGCGAGCAGGCAGGGATTAAAACCGGCAAGGAAACCTGCAGTAAAGATTAAGAAAGGACTCATTATTGCGATATGCTTGTTTCTGCTTTCTTTGTTGCTGATGAGAGAGTATGAAGATTCGGGGGTAAAAAGCAAAGCAGGAGTTTCTGGTGTGTTTAACAAAAAAACTTTTATTGTGTTTCCACTGAAGTAAAAACTGCCATCTGATCTGTCCGAATATGAGACTGCCGAACCGGAAGCAGGGCTAAGTAACAAAAAGATGGATAGAAACATAAGAGTTCTCTTGCTTACAGGCGGCGAGAAAAACGATTTCTTTTTCATACTTTCTTCCGAAACTACTTTTGTGGAATTTTCTCTGTATCAGGGTATTTGGGTGCCTCAATATAAGTTTTCCCAAAGTTAACAGCATTTCTCAGAGACAGGTCAATCGAATAAACAAAAGAAGTACAGGAAAAAGAACGCAAAGAAAGAAAAGTAAAACAGGAAAAGATGTAAAAAAAGAAGAGAAAAAGGAGCTCCCCTTTAAAAAACTCAGAGCACTTTTTCCATGATGCTCAGGGCTTTTTCAATATTCTTCATTGAAGCTGCGTAAGAAATTCTTATGTAGCCGTCACCCTCGCTTCCGAAGGCTGTTCCCGGAACAACAACAACGCCGTTAGAGATCATTTTTGAGGCAACTTCAGCAGAGTTTGCGACTTTCGGGAAGGCGTAGAAAGCTCCTTTAGGAAGGGCGCATTCCATCCCCAGATCGTTCAGCCCTTTTACAAGCACATCTCTGCGTTTTCTGAACTCTTCACGCATAGCATTTACAGAGTCTTTTGGTCCGATTACTGCGGCATAAGCAGCCTTCTGGGCAATTGAATTTGCACACGCCTGTATGTACTGGTGCACTTTGAGCATCTGGGCTATATACTCTTTTCTTGCCGCCATGTACCCGAGTCTCCAGCCTGTCATAGAATAGCTTTTTGAAGTCGCGTTTACAGTGACCACATTGTCCGAATAGCTGGCAGGGCTAACATGTTCGCCTTCGTAAATGAAGTACTCGTAAACCTCATCAGAAATGATGGTGATGTTGTGGTCGTCTGCAATCTCGGCAAGAGCCCTGATATCTGCCCTGCTTGAGACAGCTCCTGTGGGGTTGGATGGAGAGTTAAGGATAATAGCTTTTGTTTTCGGAGTAATTCTCTCAAGCACGGAATCCGGCTTCATGGTAAGGTCTTCTCCAAGTGGGACGCTTACTACTTTTCCGTATAGAATTTCAGTCAGGGCATTATAGGATACAAATCCGGGATTTGAAATAAGAACTTCATCTCCCCTGTTCAGGAGGGCTGCAAGGGCAATGGTAAGAGCTTCAGATGCCCCCGAGGTCACAATTATTTCCTGAGGCGAGACAGAAAACCCGTTTTCCTCCTGAAACTTATGGCTCAGGGCTTCCCTCAGTTCAGGGATTCCGGGACCTACCGTATAACCAGTAAAGCCTTCATTTATGGCTTTGATCGCTGCAGCTTTTATGTGTTGAGGAGTATCAAAATCAGGCTGCCCCAGTCCGAGATTTATGGCATTTGAGCCTGCAGCTTCGAAAATCTTTCTGATTCCGGATGTGTCTATCCGGGATACGTTCTCTGAAAATTTAATTTCCTTCAAGTTGTGCCCTCCTTACGTCCCTGAAAATTGTATCCTCTGAATTTTGCTTGATCTTAAATTAGCCGGCTGCGTTAAGGAAATTTAAAGCCGTAATTCAATATTCAGCCCGTTATTCGACATTTGTATGCATTTTCTTGAGATCTGCTTCCGAAACGCCTTTAATGGTTATCAGCTCGGCAATTACTGAGTCCAGGAAGACAAGTGAAGTAATTTCAAAAGCAGTGCCCAGTGGAGGCAAGTTCTTGTACTCTCCTCTCATATTTTTCTCAAGGGAGCCCCCTGCATCTTGATCGTTTTTGGTCTTGCTTGGCAGAACCATGACAATATCAGAAATTCTTCCGAGTGTCGAATCCTTTTTGGAGGTGACAGTGATAAGGGTCGAGCCAATACCTTTCACTATTTCTCCCAGATCTGCAATAGAACGAGTTTCGCCAGACCCCGAAATGGCAATAACGACATCATTTTTTCCGACAGCAGGCGTAGTGGTTTCTCCCACAACATACACTGTGAATCCGAGATGCATCAGCCTCATTGCAAAAGCTTTGGCAACCAGCCCTGACCGTCCCGCCCCCATAACAAAAATTCTTTCCCCATCCAGGATTTTCTGAAGCATGTTTTTTATGGCTTCACGGTCAAGTAGCTCAATCACCTCTTTTATGTTTTCCACGATAAATTCCATTGACGACATTACATCTTTGCAGTCTTTTACCTGATATTTTATCATGTTTTTCTGAAGCATGTTTTTTATATCTTCACGGTCAAGTAGCTTCACCACCTCGTTGATGTTGTCCATGATAAATTCCATCGATGATATTACATCTTCGCAGTCTTTTACCTGATATTTTATCATGTTTTTCTGAAGCATGTTTTTTATATCTTCACGATCAAGTAGCTTCATCACCTCGTTTATGTTGTCCACGATAAATTCAATTGACGACATTACATCTTTGCAGTCCTTTACCTGATATTCTATCATATAAGTTCTCCAAAAAACATTGAGTTGAATTCTCAATAACTAATAATTATTAACTTTTTATTTACTTCTACCGGATAACTAAAAAAAATAATCTCAAGACAATGGCATCTCGAAAAACTGGCGGAGTTTCTGAGATCAACTGCACAGCACGACTTAACTACTGAGACTATAATTTCCTGAAATCCCGTCCAGATAACCTTTTTTCATTTTCTTAAACTTATTGGTAGAGATTTCAGGAAAAAACCTTGAAGCTTTCACTTTATCCTGCTGTTGTGCCTGCCCATTATCGGCTTGTTTGCAGCTCTGTCTTATAATTAATAGCTTTTAATTCCCAGCTCTCGATATTGTTTCTGAACTCATGGTAAAGCCTCTGTATATCGCAGTCACTTCCATTCCAGTAGAAATCCTTCCGCACTTCCCCCTTCTGGAGTTCTTCGAGTACGAACTTGGACAAATGGAAAAGAGCTTTTTTGTTAGAAAACGGAATGCTGTAATTTACACGATAACCGCCGGCGGTTTTACCATAGGATACAAGGATATATCCTTTGCTTTCATACTCCGTGATCTCATCAAAGTCGCAGATAATCTCAAATTCATGAACTGCAGAGGGATCTACCTTTGAAATCCCAATGAGTACCTGCGCTATGATATAATCAGGAACTTTCCGTCCGAACCATACTGCGATTTTTCCGTAGGTACAGACTACGTCAACATCGTTCCTGCCCATCTCAAAGGAGCCTAGGGACTGGGGAGGTGATAATTTTGCTTCCAGGTCTTGGGTCTTTTGGGCACACATTGTTTCCACTTCGTTTACTTACTTGCAGAGACAAGTGCACTTATCAAATTCCTATCTTTTTTAAGGGTTTTGAGCTGGTTTGCAGGCCCTATAACCGTAAGTCTCTTGCTGTTCTGTTTTTTGAAAATCTTCCCCAGCAAAGAGGCGTCCGCATTTGCAGGGTAGCTCTGCATCTCTATTCCTGAAAACACGTCAGGCTGAATTGCTGACATGGTCATTTCAATGAGTTTGGCTTCCTCCATAGGGTTGAGACCCTTTTCAAGCACAAGGATCTTGCCTTTTCGCACCTCATCGATTATATACCGGACTTTTTCCATGGAAGCCATTTGAGAAATCTTGGCTTCGGATACAAGATCAAGTTGGATTCCCTGCATTTGGATCACCCGAACTGTTTTGCCAGAGCTTCATAGAATGAGTCCATTCCCACTCCTTCGAGCGCCGAGACAGGAACCATGGGGTGCTGGGGGAAGGCTTCCTTTATAACTCCCGGGTCAGCATTAGGCAGGTCTACCTTATTTGCTACTATGAGAAGCGGAAGGTTTCTAGCTTCCATGTTTCCTATAACAGTTACATTAACCTGAGTATAGGGGTTTTCCGTGGAATCCATAACCAGTATGACTCCGTCAAGGTCATCCAGCCATTTGACAGCCTCAATTACACCCTCTGTTGCTTCTTTGGATCTTTTCTTTGACTCAACATCACTCATTCCCTGTTCCATAAAGTCGTGGAAATCGATCTTGGTTGCAAGCCCGGGGGTATCTACAATATCGAGGCTGATAGTATGCCCATTAGTCTCGATAGTAACTCCGTTTCTCCTTTTTGCATGCCTGGTTTCGTGGGCAATGTGTGAAACCGATCCCATGGTTTCCTCACTGCCGACCCAGTCTTTAAGGATACGGTTACTGAGGGTTGTCTTGCCGGCATTTGGTGGGCCGTATATGCCGATACATGCTCCTTTTTTCTTGAACAGTTTATTGAATATTTTTGAAAAGCTTACCTTAAATCGTTTTATCATATTCATGGCTTCCCTCCATTGGGAAAAGCATAACACCAAAGGATTTCTCGGATTGCTTTCCTGTATGGGTTACTGGTGTTTTCGTGACCTTTTTATTTAATTGATCATAGCATATAAATAATTTCCACTTGTTGAGCTGTGGGAATCAGGAAATTGGAGATACTGACTTCTCCTTTTTAGTATACCTGGAATAAATAGCAAACATAGGCCCTTTCTACGTAAAAAATAGAAAGTGCCTGCGTGAAATAACACCAGAATATAAATAAATTACTTCTTATCGCCTGATCCCCGAATATGTTTAGCAAAAAGTTTTTTTATAATGAAAATATTCAGTCTGTCTGTAACTCAGTTACATTAAATTTTCATGTTTTTACAGATTTTCTGTACTTTCCTTTATATCTTTTCCTATTTTTATTCATCATACCTTAAAAATATAAATAATAATTATCCTGTTAAGGGTTTTGCAGTCTTCATTCCCTTAATACTCTTGCGGCCCTCCTGTTACCATGATCCCAAAAACCTGACCTGCTGAACCTCAGTCCCTTATCTGACTCACCGCATTTATGCACCAGTTTTGATCTGTTACTCTGCCCAGTATTTCAAAAGTAGCCCTGAGAATGATTTCTATAGAGTCCCTCCAGACATTTTGATCGGTATGAAATTCTATATTGACTATTTACTCTTTTTTATAGTGTGAATTGTATATTTACTTGCTTATCTGGAAAAATTATATATAATGCTATTTTTGTCTCATAATGTTAAGAATTAATTATATATTTTCTTTGAAAGTAGAGTATTCATTAATACAAGGGAATCTCTCTACTTACGGGTTTTAAAAACAGGATGGAGCACAAGATATTATTAGATAAAAAATGCTTTCCCGGCTGGAGACGTAATTTATACTCAAGATGTTTTTGTTACAAATACCGATTTCTCTTAAGGAGCTTATGGATATTTTATCCTGATTGCATACTTGCTAAAGCCTTGCAGCGCAGGACAGAAAAACTGAAGACTCTACATTTGTTGCTTTTAAGTAAGATCAGCAGATACAACAGGTCTCCCGGATTTATTTCAAATAACATTTATTTGTCCTTTATTGCAGAATTAATAGCTATTTCAGCTATGTTAGAGCCAAGATCCCCTATTCTTGAGAGACTATCTACTATAGTCCCGAGAGATATCATAGTTTCATGAGACTCAAGCTTAAGAATGGATGCACGCAGTTCCGCCACGCGTGAATGCACGCTGTCTATACTGTCTATTACCTGGTTAGCAAGTGAGGTATCAGAATTATAAAGGGCGTCCACTGCCTTTTCAACCAGTTCCATATAAGTACTGCTGAGCCCCTCTATGACTTTCATAACATCTTCTCTGACAGGTTCCTGCATTTCTGATGCAACGGTTGCTATCCTCTGAGAGTGGTCCGCAATCCTTTCAATAGGACCTGCCGCCATTCTAAAGTCATGATATTCCTCTATACTTGTTTCCGAGGAGTCTGGCATTCTTCCTCCGCAGAGAATTGAACGGAACTGCTTGGAAATAAGGAGGCATAACCTGTCAACCTCGTCATCCCTCTGAGTTACATCAAGAGCAAGGTCGTGATCGCCAGTTTTGAGGGCCCTTATGGCATCTTTTTGCATGGAAACCGTAATCAGAAACATCCTGTGTATACCTTTTTTTATATGGAGCTCATTGGGATTGAGAAGGTCCTGAATGACAACGCAATTGGAACTTTCCTCAATGATTTCAGGCCCTATAAGCTTGTAACAGACCTTCCTTATGACCTGTTTTTGTTCGGCAAGTATTCTTTTTGAGGTAAACTCCATCCTGTCATAACCATAGAGATATGCAGCAATAATATCTCTTTCGAGAGCTTTCGCTTCATAGCCCGTAACGTCAATTCTTTTTGTTTTTATTGTGCGTCCTTCAAGGATAGGATCGATTAACAGCTTTCCGTCTGGCTGAGCCTGAATGGAAACTCTTGTCCCTGTTTCGATTCCCACTTTTTCAGCCCACTGTTTCGGGAGGGAAATAATATAAGTGGATCCGCCTGTCTGCTGTACTTTTCTGGTCTCTATATGGATTCCCCGTTTTTGCTTGCTCAGGACCTGCCTGGAAATTGGATGATACTTACTTAATATGTGAAATATTTATAGTGTTTAGATGTGGGTATAATGTATATACTATTCGGCTTTACTATTTATATCTCGATAAGTATTCTTTTTTGAGGAATAAATCCGGAGTCATCTATTTAAACCTCACTATCTGCCCGTAATATAGGTAAAAAATATTAAAGAGCAGAGCATTCTGGACTTAATGACACTTGAAGGGCATGCCTGTGCTTTCGGAGCTGGAACCATAATAAACGCCATAGCTACCTGGAAAGGTGCAGCATTCGGAATTGATTTAAAGACTTTTGCAAAGGTAAAACTCTCGGAAGGTGAATCTGCAATTACTGGCTCAATAGAGGAGATGCCTGAAGGAGATACTCGCCTTATAGAACGTTGCGTTGAACTCGTCCTTGACCGATTCGGGCTGGAACTAGGAGGAACGGTAAAGACTGAGAGTGAAATCCCCCTTGCAGGCGGGCTCAAGAGTAGCAGTGCTGCAGCAAACGCTTCAGTCCTTGCAACCCTCCGGGCAATCGGGGAAACAATGCCACCTCTTGAGATCGTAAAACTGGGTGTAAAAGCTGCAAAGGAAGTAGGAGTTACGGTAACAGGAGCTTTTGATGACGCCTGCGCCTCCTTTCTGGGTGGAATTGTAATCACCGATAACCGAAAAATGGAACTTGTCAAACGCGAAGAAGCCGATTCGAAAGTCCTTATATTTGCTCCGGCTAAAAAGGCTTTCAGTGCGGATACTAACGTAAAGCGTTCAAGGCTGATCGCCCCATATGTGGAGATGGCATACGATCTTGCTCTCGCGGGAGAGTACGAACGCGCAATGACGCTTAACGGCTTTCTCTACTGCGGAGCCCTCGGGTTTGACACTGAATACATGCTCAGGGCTCTGGAATGCGGAGTAAAAGGAGTCAGCCTTTCAGGAACAGGCCCTTCTTACGCAGCCCTGGTAAAAGCCGAGCAGATAAAAGAACTTAAGTCCGCCTGGGAAAGCTGCGGTATGGAAGGAAAGGTCATAGAAACCAGTATAAATAACAGTGGCGCAATATCCTTTAACAGGGAGGGGTCCTCTTGAGTGAACTTGAAGCCGTCCGCAAAGAAATAGAGGAAATTGACAGGGAAATCCTTTCCCTTATTGATAAAAGGGTTAACCTTGCTGAAAAAGTGCTTGAATCAAAAAGAATAAATGGAACTTCCATAAATGACCGTAAGCAAAATGAGGTTGTAATCAACAGGGCATTGAATACTGCAACCGAGCTCAACCTTGATGTGGGATCGATAAAGGAAATTTTTGAAATTCTTATCAGGATGAGTATCGAACGCCAGAACGAGTTAAGTGGAAAGGGAAATCTGCCCTGACCTGCCTCAAAGGAGTAAAAAATGGTTGATATTTCACTGATTATGGGCTCTGAGTCTGACAGGGCAATCGCCAACCGCGCTGTTTCGGTAATTGAAAAAACCAGGTACACTTATGAAGTGATGGTCATTTCTGCCCACAGAAACCCTGAAGAGCTTGACAGCTATATCTCAAATACAGACGCAAAAGTCTTTATCACTATAGCAGGTCTATCAGCAGCCCTCCCGGGGGTAGTTGCCTCCAAGACGAAAAAGCCTGTAATAGGTGTGCCTGTAAGCGCAAAACTTGGCGGGCTTGACGCCCTTCTTTCCATAGCCCAGATGCCCCCTGGAGTTCCTGTAGGCAGTGTAGGAATTGACAACGGGGCAAATGGGGCATACCTTGCCCTGAGAATTCTGGATTTAATTGAAAATCCTTGAAAGCGCTAGAACTCAGTTTTTGATTTGTTTACTCAGGAGTTAAATTTCCAAAATATTTTTTCATATTTTTAAATTTTTTTCCATGTTTTACCCTTTTGCTTTTAGCATAGTGATTCTAAAAAATGAGGAATTGAATTGGGGATAGGGCATCTGAGTAATGGGAGTGTGGGATATGGGATAAAAGAGTTGGCTGAGGTTTACAGCAAGAAAAGCTTTTTCTCCTCAGATGCCCGATATAATAATATAAATTTTAATATATAAAATTTTGGAAATGCTGTTGGGATTAAGGACATTTTTATTGTATTCATCTGCAATTAAGTGCTGGATAAAGTAATATCAGGGAAAACAAGCAGGTGAGATAAGAATTATTGACACGACCTCAACTCGAAATCCTTTTTAATTCGCTTATTGTAAAATAGATGCTTAGGCACCAAAGCGATGTAGCAGGTAATCTAACCTTAGCCATGGTTAAAAACACGCAATTCCAACGTTTGTCATATCCTGACCATAGGTGTCTGGCACCGCCGGTGAATATGGTGCTAAAAAACCTCATTTTACAAAGAAGTAATGATATAGAGATATTTACTAAACAAAAAAACCAGCGTGGTTCACTTCATCACTACCTGAAGGTCAGGGCATTCGTGATCCTCTCGCTTCCTTAGTAATAAATTCAAAGAAACCTAAAGTTCAAAGAGAAAATGCAAATTAACGGTAACTGGAAAAACTTAGAAACAGATCTGTGAACTCATGCGCTACGAACTATTTATCTCTTTCAGGCAGATTCGGGCAAGAAAATTCCAGACAATTCTTTCGGTTGGAGCTATAGCTCTTGCAGTGATGGTACTTACTGTTTCCCAGGCGCTTATTGTTGGTTTCACAGGTGAGCTCTATGACACTACCGTCAATAAGATTCCTCACGTTTCTGTCTCGCCGCAGGAAGGTGAAGACTATATTTACCTTTACAGAACCCTTATTGACAGGATCGACAAAATCGAGGGCGTTTCTGCAGTTTCTCCTTTTTTTACTGGAACAGCTTCTTTCAGGTTCAAGACAAATTCCCGTAACGCCGAGATGAAAGGCATTCTTCCTTTACAGGAAAATAATATCATCGATATTGAAGACGATATAGTAGAAGGAGATTTCAGGGAACTTGAATATTCGAAAAACACGGTGGTAATTGGCTCGAAGCTTGCAGATAAGCTTGAGGTTAATCTGGGAGATTCTGTCGAAGTGTCTTTTCCCAACGCAAATCCTTTGTCCCTGAAAGTTGTCGGGATCTTTTATACAGGCTCTCCTATGGATGAATCACTTACTTATACCTCCCTGAGTACTGCGCAGGAGTTCTACGATGTTCCGGATGTGATTAATGGGCTTTCGATAAGGCTTGAGAATTTTTACAGGGATAGGGAAGTTGCTGCCGAAATTGAAAATACAGGCTATAAGGCAAAAGGCTGGAGCGAGACAAATCCAGAGATACTTCGGACTATTGCCATTGAAAGTACATCCAATAAAGTTTTATTTGGTCTTATTATCGTAATCGCTTCTTTTGGCGTGGTCAGCACTCTGAATCTCTCGGTTATCGGTGCAATAAGCCAGATTGGTATGCTCCGCGCTATGGGTGCCACTATTTCAGGTATCCGGACAATTTTTATTCTTCAGAGCGGTATTCTTGGTCTACTGGGTGCTCTCATAGGTACCTTTTCCGGTATCGTCATCGCCTTTTTGATCGGCGAATACGAAACTCCAGCCCCCATCCATGGCGGACTTACAACCATTCCCGCCGTTATCCGTCCCCAGGACGTCATTTTCATAATTGTTGTAGTTTTTCTGCTGAACCTTATTGCCGGGATCTATCCTGCCCAGCAGGCAGCAAAACTTGATCCTGTAAAGGCTATTAGTTCAAGATAAATCTATTAAATTACTATTGAATCAGGTAGTAGATGTGAGTTATTGAAAAAAATATGGACTCTCTCTGCATTTTCCTCAAATAAGATGTATGTACCTGCTTTTTCAGGATTGGTCAATAACTCACGTACACGACCAGAAATCAGTTCATACAAAAATCAGTTTTTGTCGACCAGTCTTGCATCAAGGATCTTTAATGAGCCGGTGTCGCCTTCCCATTCAATTTCACTTTTCACAATTTCTATGCGCTTTTTGAAGAAAGGAGCGTCAAGGACTACAGTCTCATACTCTCCGCCTTCCCCTGCCATATGGACCATACGCCTGCGGTTAAGGGCTTTGAGGTTTTCAATTGAATTTACATTAATAGGGCGCCCAAGCCAGGACCTGTCCAGACCATCGGCTGCAACCCGCACAATCCTTATATCGAGAACTTTTGACATCTCGGTCAGAAGTTCTTCAGGATCCCGGTGCCAGAGGGGAGCATAGACTTTGAGCCCGAGGGAATCACAGATCTTCTGTACCCTGTTTGCCTGGTACTGTGACTCAATAGCACCTACAGATACCCCATCAACGTTCACTTTTCTCAGGGCAAGGGCAAGGTCATCCAGCTCAAGCTCTTTGATTCCACTGGACTGCTGCTGGATCAGCGGGATTTCACTGGCGGCAGAAATCAGTTCTACCATGTGAAGGTTAATTGAGTGGTACATGTAGGAGTCGTCCCTTGCAGGGATTATATTAATGAGGTGGGTGACCTCATGTCCCTCTTCAAGGGCTTTTTGGATAGCAAAGATCGAGTCCTTGCCGCCAGAAACCAGTGCTGCGAGTTTCATCTGCATCCTCTTCCTTAATTATATTTATTCGTACTTCCAGGTAATTCGGGAATTATAGTGTGTGGATCATTATAATATTTTATATGTCTTTCCTTTCTCAGCAGCCCACTTCAAGTATTTTTGCAGGTTCAGATTTCTTCCTCCAGCGTTCCAAAATTGGCTTCATATCGGGATTTCATTTCATCCCAGGAAGGAAGACCGGTCTGGCAGCCCTTTGTCTGTACGGCAAAAGAAGCTACAGTTGACCCGATTTTTCCGCAGGTGGGAAGGGAATAACCTCTTGTGTACGCCAGCAAAAAGCCTGCCCTGTAAGCGTCTCCTGCTCCTGTGGGGTCTAAAGCTTTTACGGAAACTACAGGAATTGCCCATTCTTCACCGCCCCTGTAGATCCTGCTGCCTTCGGAATCGTAAGTAACAACAATAACATCAATCATGGCCTTGAGTTCGGAAAAGCTCATTCCGGTCATTTCTGATACCCGCCTGATTTCATGCCTGTTTGCAAAGAGGATATCAGTATGAGAAAGAATTATCTCAAGATTTTCCTTTGAATAAGTGACAAGATCCTGCCCGGGATCAAAGGATACAAAACCTGAGACCTGTGCTATCTTTGCATTGTAGACACAATCTGCCGTTGCAAGATGGACAAAATCTGCAGGCTCAGGTTCCAGCTCTTTGAATTTTGAGGAGGCTCCCCAGTAAAAATAGGTAGTCTGGTTATCTTCCCTGTCCGTAAAAATGAAAGCCTTGGAGATTTTCTGGTCTTCAATAACATAAAGGCGGGAGAGATCAACGCCTGCATCCTTAAGAAGCTTCTCATATCCCGAGCTTGAAAAATCTGTGCCAACAGGAGATATCAGCTGGCTTTTTCCTCCCAGCTTTGCAATGGCAACTGCAATGTTTGCAGCCCCTCCCCCGGGATATTCTTCATAGTCAATTACAGGGGAAGACTCGTTTTTTCCTGCGATATTTTCAACGTCCACGATATAATCAAGGGCAGTATGCCCCACAACGGAGATTATTCTGTCCATGCAGTTTCCTCTTTTTCGGGTCTGGGAGAGGCCCAGGAATTTGTTTTTTAGGATTGAATATATTCTTAAAAGATAAATGGAGTAAAAACTCAGAGAAAGATAAAACTACTGATTTTATCCGTTATTGCCACGGCAGATATCAGGGCAGATTCTCTTTATCACAGTAGAGATTTATTGAGTTCTGGCTATGCGAAGCTGCCTGTATAAGAAGTAGTAAAGATCCTCCTTCCTCTGCCTGGCATTTCAACATATTTTAGGAAGGAAAACTGTTTATTTATTTGCCTTGCCTTTTTGCTGCTTCTCGCCTTTTTCTCCGGACCTCTCAAATTCGGTGACTTCGACAACTGTCAGCGGAACATCGCGGAGAGATTTTCCTATTACAGATTTTGCGATCCTTTCTGCATGTTCTGCAGATTCGGCATCAAAAACCTTCATTTCAAAAATAAGCCCTACAAGTGCGGTGTTTGCTGCTATGAAAACACTGCTGAAAGGCTCACCACATGCCGGGCAGGATGTGGTTCCCACATCCACCTCTACAAAATCAAGTTTGGGGTTCAGGCGTTTCCCAGCCTCAGAAATCGCAACCCCTATTGCATCATCAGCCGTTTTTACATCTCTAACCAACCAAGCTGCTTCAAGTACCACATGAAAGTTCTTCATAATTGTCCACCGTAGTTATAGTATACGTTTTTAGATTATTCCCTGTGGGGAAAAATTACTGAAACCTTAAGAATAGAGTAAAGTACATAAATTATTTCGGCTTCGAATACGTATTTGTATTTATAAGTTTTACGTATTATATGGTTTTTCAGTTTAATCTTTTGGATTATTAATCTGGCATATAAGTTTTAATATCTCATCATAAATCTTCCCTATTTATATTGTAAAAAGGGTTTCATCGTCCACCGAAAAAACCCCAAGTTTTGCCCCTGCATCAAGCCAGGCATGCCCGTAACTGAAGGATGCCAGGGCATTTACAGGGTCCCCGTTTTCAAGAAAATAAACTCCATCTTTATAGTAAGCTTCTGCCATTGTGTAATAATCCTCTGCTACCGCATGCATGTGGGATTCAGGGATTGGGGCGTACTTTGCTTTCTGCAGTGCTCTTTTCAACATATCCTCGTACCGGTTAACCTTTTCATTCAAATCTGCAGGCATTTTTGATCACCAGAGAGCCTATTTAGCAGTTATTATTAAACTGGTCTTTAAACAGTCTTATTCAATGTTTTCCATAATTTCTTCAGGCCCGTCTGCAAGTTTCACAAGGGCTTCAGCTTCAAGAAAATGCAGTTTTCCAGGAACTACGAGAATATGAAGAGGATTTCCAAAATCAAAACCCTTCAGGTTTTCTGCATAGTCGGCTTTGACTACAGGTTTTTCTGAGCCTGCCCTTGCTATTCCCACAGCAACAGCCTTTTCCATCACTCCTTCTCCCCTTTTTCTTTCGACTTCAAGGAGAAGTTCAAGGGCAAGGTTAACTGACATATACCCTTTGTCTTTATCAATATCCAGAAAAACAAGAGTGTGAAGCCCAAGCGCAGAGTTTTGTTTTATGGTATCATAAGGGGTTTCCGATATGACTTTTGTCCCTCGCCTGCTTTCGTAAGGATAGGGGATACTTGCAGATTTTCCAAAGCGGTAGTTCTGGAGCCCTGTAAGCCCTGAGACGGCTGATGTGATGGATGCCCCGTGAATCAGGCGGGTCTCTATCCCAAGCTTTTCAGCCCTGAGGCGCAGGTCAACGTGAGTCGTGGAGACCATTGTATCTCCGCCTGTAAGGAAAGCAACTTTTTTGTCTTTTGCATTATGGAGCCAGTCAGGTTGCTGTTCCACATCTTCCCTTGAGAGCAAATGGATCTTCTTTCCGTAGAGTTTTTCCATTTTCTCAGGGTTTGTTCCCATGAGACAGGATGTATAAAACTCAGCGTATACAAGGTCAGCTTCCTTAACAGCTTCAAGTCCCTTTAAGGAAATGTCGTATTCATCAAAAAGGCCCAGCCCTATAAATGTGAGCATAACCCGCTTAAAGAGCTTATTGGATTAAAGCTTTTGGCGCTACAGCTTATCAAAGAATCTCTGGTTCTATTTATTTTTGGATTTACATATACGCTCAACGTATTTATAGGAAGAAGCGAAAAACCCCGAAGTCTTTAGCTTCGTGGGATATACGCGTCAACTTCCAAACTATTAACCGTTATAGATTCTGTAAATTATTTAATATCTTCAAAACGTTTCTAATATTAGATTTTGCTGTCACCACAACCTCACAGTTCCTAAGAACGTTGCTGAATTTCAAAGCGAAAACCAAGCGAGGTAACGTTTGAACATCGGGGAGTTGGATAACAGGGCAAGAATCATCCTGAAGGGATCGGGATTAAACGAGGTTTACAATCATAGTTTCTGGAGGTGACTTTTGATGGTCAAGGTTACACTTATTCATGCTAGCTGGTGTACTTTCTGCCCGGCGGCACGCAGGTTCTGGAAGGACCTTAAATCAGAATACGATTTTGAGTATGAAGAAATTGATGTGGAGAGCCCGGAGGGGCAGGCTTTAGCAGATAAGCACGGCATAGTCAGTGTCCCTACAACCCTTATAGATGGTGAGCCTGTTTTTACGGGACTTCCAAAGAAAGCTGATGCAATCACTCATATTACACAAAAGTAATTGAAACTTTATTTTGTTGGATTGATTTTCTGTTTCTGGAGATTAACATATGTATGACCTGATTATTATAGGAGGGGGCCCTGCAGGCATTGCTGCAGGGATTTACGCTGTGCGCTTCGGGCTTGATACCATTATTCTTGAAAGGAACGAGATAAGCGGTCAGATCTCTATGGCAGATGTTGTAGAGAACTATCCCGGTTTTCCATCGATTTCGGGACTTGAGCTCATGGAAAAATACAGAACACATGCCCGGGAAGCAGGGGTGAAAACCATGATTACTGAGGCTCTTTCGGTCCGGAGTGAAGGAACAAAGAAAATCGTTTCAACCGATAGCGGGGACCTCGAAGCAAAAGCCGTAATCATTGCCACAGGTGCAAACCCAAAGCATCTTGGCGTGCCGGGGGAGAAAGAGTTTATCAGCAAGGGAGTCTCCTACTGTGCAATTTGCGACGGACCTTTTTTCAAGAACAAAACCGTAGTTGTTGTAGGAGGCGGGAACTCCGCAGTTACGGACGCCCTTTTTCTGTCAAAAGTTGCCCAGAAAGTATATCTTGTCCACAGGCGGGACCATTTAAGAGCTGCAAAGATCCTTCAGGACAGGGCAGCTGCAACTTCAAACATTGAGCTTGTGCTAAATACTCTGGTCATGGAAATCGCAGGGAGCAGGGGGGGAGTCAAAAAAGTAGAAAAAGTTATCCTGCAGGACATCAACAGCAAAGAAATTCGTGAGCTTCCTGCTAACGGAGTTTTTATCTATGTAGGAATCAACCCGAATACCGGGTTCGTGAATGTGGAGAAAGATGAGGAAGGTTTCATCAGGACAAACCGCTGGATGGAAACCTCCGAAAAAGGAATTTATGCCGCAGGAGATTGCCGTGATACTCCGATCTGGCAGCTTGTAGCAGCAGTAAGAGATGGAGCAATTGCAGCCACAGCTGCATATGAATATATTGAAAATATTAAATAAAATGATGTTCGAGGAGGGTTCTTACCAGAATCCACCCTGAAGCCCGCTCACAGAGTAGTGTCCTGACCATTTAATTATTCCACATAATATTTTGACATTTTCTCATCTG
>NZ_DAOOUJ010000004.1:0-106180 GCF_035390745.1 Methanosarcina sp.
TGTGCTGGAGATTAGATCGTACAGCTATCGATTCCACATCACCTTTATCTAACCTCCAGCTTAACCTTATTTTATGGCATTTTGCAGTTCTTTCAAGATCAGAAATAAACCTGTAGAGATCTTTTTTCTCAACTTTATCAAAATCGATCTGTATTTGTAAAGCAATAGACTTCAAGATCGAAATGTACTTTATAACCCGATGTTTACTCAATCCTTCAGAAAAGCAGTAGTTAACAAAATCAAAAATTAGTTTTTTTTGTTAATGTCAGAAATCGGCGCATTTTTTAATGACTTCAGGCGATCCTGAACATTCATATTGTCATAAAGGCCTATTCCCATCCAAAAGACTCCTTTGGAAATAGGCTTCGAACATAAATTAGTACAAAGCCCCGTGCGTGATTCGAACACGCGACCTAGTGATTACAAGTCACTCGCTCTACCGGGCTGAGCCAACGAGGCGCAATGAAGCTGATTGCAGACTTATCTAAATACAATACTCACAGATAAACTTTATGGCTGAATCTCTCTTCTGAAATCTCAAAATTTGTTGATATTAATGACCTCAGGTTTGCTTTTCATTATTTTGCAGCTCTGGCAGTGCATAAACCTTATGGCATTCTTTCTACATATCTGGCTTAAAATGTGGCAGGAAATGGCTAAATACGGGCGCAAGCTGGTAGAACACGGGCTTGTGGAATCAAACTTCGGGAATATCAGCGTCAGGGCAGGAGACAGAATGCTTATCACCCGGAGTGGGACTGCCCTTGATGAGATCACAGGCGATAATGTAGTTGAGGTGGACATTCGAGACACCTCGTCCCTGGATATAATTGCATCTTCCGAGACTGTGGTGCACAGGGAGATTTACAGGAAGACCTCAGCCCTTTCAATAATTCACGCTCACTGTCCTTATGCAGTGGTTGAATCCCTGCTTGCCGGCTCAGGTGAGGTAATTGTCCCTGTGGACAGCGAAGGTCAGTATTTCCTTGGAGACATCCCGGTTGTTGGGGGCGGAATAGGAAGCAGAGAACTTGCTGAAAACCTTTCAGATTCACTTTCAGGTCACAGAGGAGCTGTAGTATTCAGCCACGGAACTTTTGCAGTCGGAAGAACTCTTGGAGAGGCTTATATTGTTACCACGCAGCTTGAGCACTCCTGCAGAGTAAAGTACCTTTACGAGCTTGCAGCCGGACAAAAGTGAAATGGACAGTAATAATGGCCAGTAATATGAGATAAGTAAGTATTATCTATAGAATGAACTGATACACAAACAATACCAGCCTTAACTATAAATATCAAAAGACAGGTAATCAAAGAAATATTATAAATAAGTAGATTCTATTCCTTATAAGAAGCAAGCTAACCTGCCATTCTTTCAACCTGTGTTTTATATAACGATTATATAATAAAAGGAAGATTCCAAGTACCATGACATTTAATTCCCTGAGACCTGTTGCTACGAGAGTTATTGATCCTCTCGCAGATTTCTTCATAAAATATGAGGTCTCACCTGATACGGTTTCCATAGTTTCCCTTATCTGCGCCTTCTTTGCAGGGCTCAGTTTTTACCTTTCTCCTGGATATAAGGAGCTCGTCCTGCTCGCAGGCATCCTTGTTATATTTAATTCTCTTTTCGATGCCCTTGACGGGGTAATTGCACGCAAATCAAACCGAGCAACTCCGAGAGGGGATTTTCTCGACCATGTAATTGACCGCTATTCGGATATTTTTATCATCTGCAGCATCTTTTTTGCAGGTTATGTATCCTGGCAGATAGGAGTCACGGCAATTGTGGGAGTGCTTCTTACCAGTTACCTCGGGACTCAGGCTCAGGCACTTAATCTCGGAAGATATTACGGCGGAATTATGGGCAGGGCTGACCGTCTCGTAGTGATAATTATTGCAGCTTTTGCCAGCTCAGTTTACTCTGCTTCCATAGCAGGTTTTTCCATTCTGGGCTGGGCTGTCGTCCTTATTGCTGTAACCAGCCACATTACGGCAGTTCAGAGAATTTTCTATATCTGGAAAAGGCTGGACTGATACTTTTCAGCTTCTTTTGATTTGAGTATACACAGTTCTCCTGCCGATCCTGCTAAAAATTTTAAACCTTTTTATGCTTTAAAACCGCTTTCTGAAGCGGATAAGTTAATGTAAGACAAAACCCAATACTGGAATATGCCGTCTCAAAGAAAAAAGTACGAGTATCTGGAACATACCGCAGATATAAAGTTCCTGGCCTACGGAGATACCCTGGAAGAGGTATTTGAAAACGCAGCTCTAGCCATGTTTAATGTTATCATAGATACTTCAAAAGTCTCGGGAGAGACGGCAAGAGAAATTTCCCTCACATCGCCTGATCTGGAATCTCTACTTGTGGACTGGCTTTCCGAGCTTTTATATCTTTTTGAGGTGGATGAAGTTATCTTCTGGAAGTTTCAGGTAGAGGAAATCAAGGAAGAAGAAGGAGAATACTCTATAAAAGCTCTGGCATCAGGCGAACAGTATTATCCTGAAAGCCATCCCTTTGAAACTGAAATTAAAGCTGTCACATACAATCAGCTGGAGCTTGAGAAAACTACCGAAGGCTGGAAAGCTCAGGTTGTTGTTGATATTTAAGAATCAGGAATTTTTAGGATTTTTGAAGATTCTATACATCACTTTTATTTATGGCTGTTATATATGACTGTAGTGTCCGTCTTTTACACAGTCTCAAACACCGTTTTGTCATGTCCCACAGTAATTTGGAGATCACCAGGGAAACATAAGGTACATGAGTAATTCCAGAATTACATTAATATCAGGATTATAATTTCAAAATTCTATCCACATTATTAAAGGAGTAGGGAGCATCAATTATGGTAGAGAGTGAAGATACCTTTGCTGAGGAATCGTGTACGGAAAGTGTGCATAGAGATGCAAGAAGCATGGTCAGAAAACTTTCCGATAATGACTGGGAAATCCCTAAAGGGCACATCCCCAATATGAGGGTTCCAGGGCGCCTGTTTGTATCAGAAAACCTGCTTGAAAGCATTGAGCCTGAGACTATTGACCAGATCGCAAATGTGGCAACTCTTCCTGGCATTCAGAAATATTCCATGGCAATGCCTGATGCCCACCTCGGATACGGGTTTGCTATAGGGGGCGTTGCAGCTTTTGATACCGAAGAAGGGATTATCAGCCCTGGAGGGGTGGGCTTTGATATCAACTGTGGTGTGCGGCTTATCCGCACAAACCTTCAAAAAGAAGAAGTAGTCCCTTATATAAAGAATCTGACTGATGAGCTGTTTAACAATGTGCCTGCAGGCGTAGGTGCAAAAAGCCGATTCAGAGCCTCTGATAAAGAACTGGACAGTGCTTTTCTTGAAGGTGCAAAATGGGCTGTGGAAGCCGGATATGGTGTGGAGGCAGATGTGGAACACTGTGAAGGAAACGGCTTCCTGGAAGGAGCAGATACTTCTCATGTGAGCACAAAGGCGAGAAAGCGTGGAAAGCCCCAGTTAGGAACTCTCGGGAGCGGTAACCACTTCCTTGAAGTCCAGTATGTGGATGAGATCTATGACCAGAAGGTTGCATCGGCTTTCGAGCTTGAAGAAGGCCAGGTTACAGTAATGATACACTGCGGATCAAGGGGGGCAGGGCATCAGATCTGTACTGACCACCTGAAAGAGCTTTCCCAGGCTGTAAAGAAGTACGGGATTGAGATCCCTGATAAGCAGCTTGCCTGTGCTCCTGCTCAGTCAAAAGAAGCACAGAATTATTTCAAAGCCATGCTCTGTGCTGCAAACTACGCATGGGCAAACAGGCAGATGATAACTCACTGGACAAGAGAATCTTTTGAAAATGTCTTTGGCAGGGACGCTGATGACATGGGAATGAGCCTCCTTTATGATGTTGCCCATAATGTGGCAAAACTGGAAGAGCACAGCATTGACGGCATGAAAAAAGAGGTTTATGTGCACAGAAAAGGGGCAACAAGGGCATTTCCTCCAGGGCATCCGGAAGTTCCTTCCGCATACAGGGATGTAGGACAGCCGGTTTTAATCCCAGGCAGTATGGGAACTCCTTCTTTCATACTTTGCGGCGCAAAAGAAGCTATGGACATTTCTTTCGGTAGTGCCTGTCATGGAGCCGGGAGGGTCATGAGCAGAGCACATGCAAAGAAAGAATTCCACGGGCAGAGCGTAAAAGAGAACCTGGAAGCTCATGGAATCACTGTAAGGGCCACTCATCCGTCCGTAATTGCTGAAGAAGCTCCCGGAGTATACAAGCCCAGCAGTGAGGTGGTAAATGTTGTGCACGAACTTGGTATTGCCCGTAAGATTGCAAGAGTAATTCCGCTTGGAGTTGCAAAAGGTTAAATCCTGGAAATTTAACCTTCTTTTTTATTTTTTCTCAATTTCTTGAACGAGCTGGCTTTTCAGGAATTCTTTGAGTAAATATCATTCTCCTGAAATAAAATCTGGCTCTGTGAATTCTTCCACTCCATGTATGCCTGAGCTGTCCTCAGGTCCATGTTCCTCATAGAATCTGAAAACTATCATACTCGAATATGAAGAGGTTACAAAAGAAGTGCCGTTTTCTCGGAATATATTCGAAAAATATTCCACAAGGCTATGGATAACTTTTTCGTTTTTGAAATCATGGAAAATAGTTACTGATTCTTTTCCGGGTTCAAGGCAGATTTCTATGTTCTTTACCAGCTGGGTTGCCAGGTACATCTTCCTAAAATAATTAAGTAAATCAGGAAGTGACATCTCATTTATTGACTGTTTGCACAGGCGTTCCATGATCTTTGTCGGGTTCGGGACATCTCCCGCTGCAAAGGTTTCAAACTGGCTCCTGTGAAGGGTCACAAGATTGTACCTCTCAACATTGTATGTATACATTAGCTGTGTCCAGAATTCTGTATTGTCGTCAAGTTCTCTGCATACAATGTCAAGGTAACCAAAATGCTTTCGAATCCCTGGCATGGTTTCATTAGGAGAGACTGACAGGTTCTTTTTGAATGAAATCTGAGTTGAATTTGCACGCCTGAAAATATGTTCTACATCAAGCTGTTTCCATTTTGCCAGAAAATGGGCTATAAGCTGGGCAAAGAATTCTCTGCTGTTTACTGTGGCATTGGAGAGAAGTATAAGGGCAGATTCGGGGTCCTGTATGTCTTCACATTTTATTGAAGTCCTTATTGTCCACTGATTGTTTCTGAAAATCCTGTTCAGATACTCTTCCAGCTCTTTCATATTGTTGATTTCAAAAGGATTGATAAGCTCATTAACCAGTTCTTCATCTGTGAGCCTTCCTTTTGTATACCTGAAAAGCCATTCGAGCATTGTTTTATTGATTATTATATTTTCCCCGCTCTTAATCGTGTCACTCAGCTCTTCTTTTGCGGGGGTTTCTTTTAAAAATTTAATTGCCTCTTCAATACTTCTATGATACGTAAGTGCTGTATCTGCAATTTCAATTGTGTCCCTTACTGCAGCGCTAAGATTCCCATCATTGGCATCCAGAAAGAGCTGTAGTTTTTTAAGGTACTTGTCATCAAGGGATATGTTTTTTCTGATCAGCATATCTTCACCCAAGATTTTCTGGTTTTATGGTCTTTTATGCCCCGATCCATGGTCTTTACCCCTGATATCGATAGCTTTCTCTCTTTCTTTCTTCAAAGGTTAAAAAAGTTATTTTGCCAGATCCAATCTATAGTCAGTGCCTGAAAATCTTTCTCAGTAGTTTATATCTTGGTAAGTACTACCGAATATTAAATCTTTCTGTTTAGTGCCATTTTTTGAGAATTTTCATCAATTTATATTATTCTTTAGATAAGCCAATTAATTTGCAGCTTCAATATTATTCTCCTTTTTTAATTCTTATCAATTTTCTTTTCTCTGTAGTTTCTTTCATTACTTGATTGCCTGAAAAATGTAACATTTCCCTCTTAAGTACCAAAGCGGGAAAGTGGCAACTTATTTAAAACAGATAATATCGGTTCACAATTCTCTATTTATATATGTAAGACAGTGTACAGCTTGTAATTAAATAAATTACAACAGTTAATGGGGCTCAAATACCCTGAGTATCAGATTACTGACACGCACACTCACAGTTTGTCTGTCTTGTTGTCCTTTGTTTCAGAAGACATAATTAGCCCTTGACAAACAGTGAGCTGGGATGGATATGTATAGCTCCTGATCGAGTGGGGGTTCTAAAAAATGCTCGTTCAGATTCTTACAATATCCTTATCTGATACAGGGTATAGTTGTTTCCCCATAGAGCGAGTTGGGAGTGGATTCATCGTACCTGGCCGGCTCATTAATACTTCCTCGCCTGCCAGGTACTTTCCTTCCAGTCGTCAATCCGAGAAAATATTCTTTTCGTAAATTACTTTTTTAGTACCCTATTAATCAATTTTCTAATCCTGTAATTATTATAGTGCTTATTCGAAGAAAATCTTGATAAAAATCTTGATAATAAACAGGTTCACACTTTGTTAGGCTTATTTAAGAACCCATTTAAAAACAATTTCAGCAAACCGTGAATTAAACTAAAAAAGAAAAAGCAAAGAGAAAGCTCTCTTTGCTTTTACCTTGCGGTCTTTTTAACAAACACTTTGAACTTATGTCAGTTTGGTAACAGGGTGGTTTGCCAGATCTGCGATCTCGACGCCAAGTTCCTTTGCAGTTTCACCGAGCATAATGTCGACCATTGCAACAGCCGGGAAAATCTGGTTGACGTTCTCGATAGGACCGTAGAGCAGGTAGTCAGAGCCTGCAATCTGGGCTACAAGGTTGGTACCAATGTCTGCAGGCATGTAGATTGCCTTGGGGTCAGGCTGGGTTTTCTTGAATTTGCGGAGCCAGTCCCATGCAGAAGCCATGTTGTGGTATCCTCCGCCGATTGGCAGCCCGAATTTTCCTTTAAGTGTGGGTATCGAGCGGATTGTTGCGCCTGATCCTGCACCGAGAGGCATGGCTGCAACGTCGATAATGGGATACTTTATTCCACATTCCTTGGCAACCTGGAGCATACCTTTGGTCTGTCCGGAACCTCCGACTTCAAGGATATCGATTTTTCCTTTTACGGTCGGGTCGGTTGCGTTGAAGGCAAGAACAATTGCAGCTGATACGTCGCTTTCTGTGAGGATATCGATTTCTGACTGCTCAATACTTGCGTTGATTGAGTTGTGGATTGCCCTGTCTGCAACACCGATTTCGGTACAGTGCTTGGCTGCGGCTGCACGCACTTCTCCGGCTGAGGAGTCGATCAGGAAAGGTGTCCTGTCATCGATCTCAACGAACCAGTCAATGTAGCGATTAATTGATTCGGGAGTTTCTCCTACAATCTGGTTTACATAAGGGAGCCCTGTGGCATCGCTCAGGGATACCTGAGTGTTCCAGAGGGTTTCTGCAGCTGCCCTGTCGAAGATACCCTTGTCCTCATCAGTTACAATCTTGTGCCTTGCATAGAACATGGTACTGACTAATACGGTTGGGTGTTCACCCGGCTGTCCGCCGAACTTAACTCCGCCGATTTCGAAAACTTCCTGTTTCTTGTCAAACTTGAACATTTTGATCCCTCACTTACATGAACATTGATGATACCGAGACATAGATCAGGAAGAGCAGCAAGCCGATTACTCCGCCATATAATATTCCGATATCTCTTCCTACCTTCTTTCCGATTCTCTGTGCAACTTCACTGTTGACAAACTCTATCTTTTCATCGATCTTATCGAGCCTTTTCATTACTTCGTTAAATTCGCCTGGCTCTACAAACGCTGCTGGTGCTTTTCCTTCCATATTATTCACCTCTCAAGCTCATAGGCCGACAGCTAATGGGAGTACAACGACCATCAGCAGCGAAAAGATGAAACCTGCTGCAAAGCCGATTATTCCGGTAGCTGCTACTCCGGAGTCAAGCTTCTGGTTTCTCGCGATCAACTGTGCTCTATATCGAATGCTCTCAACAGTCGCATCAATTGCACCCATCTGAGGGGCAAGAACCATTGGGACGCCTTTATCATTTTCTTCTGCCATTCTCATTACCTCCCTAGCAGTAACATCCCAAGCAGGGATATGGTTATTGTCAACCCAATCATGGCGCCTTCAATCTTTCCTGCGTGAACTCCTGAGTGGAACTTGTTCAAGTTTCCTATGTCCATCATGCGGGCTTCAATTGCCTTCAACCTGCTCCGGATAACTGCGATTTCTCCTGAGACCGGTCTGACAACACCGCCTTCTTCTTCTTCTCCACCCTCTTCACTGATTTCCACAATCAATGGGTCTGCATCAAAGGCACCTGGGTCTTTTGAAGCGAGTTCTCTCACCTTGGATGTGATGGCACCCATATCTTCGGTATCAAGCAGATTGACAACCTGAACCTGTTCCTGGAAACGGGCAATTGCGGCTGCATTCAGGTTTTCCACATACGGAATTGCACCCAGTGCACCTGCAATTCTGTTATCTTTTACACCGTTTGCATGGAGGCTCATCATTGACTGTCCGGTTATGTGCCCCTTAACCTCAGAACCGGTTACAAGCAGATATCTGATGTTCGGGTTTGAGATAATGTGGGCAACGACCTTTTCAATACCAAGGTTTTCGGTCTTACAGGACCCGGTACAGGCTGCTCCTGCATCAAGGATTGGCTTTCCTGGAAGGTGTGAACCGCAGGTAATTACCAGTACGCAGTTCTTGACATCGCCTACTTCATATTCTCCTTTCAGGATAGGCCATCCTGGGGCTGGTTCTCTCTTGTTTACCATTTTACACCACCCCTCCCATCAGTCTTGCTATGTATATAACGAGGGCAAGCAGTCCGCTGAATGCAAGACCTACAACAACTCCGTAAAAGGAGTTTGAGTAAATTCCTGCCATATAGGAAGTATTCTCACGGCCTGGCCATGAATTAAGAAGCTGTTTGCTGGGCGAAAGGGAATTTAACAGGTCTTCAGCAATTGCATCCAGCTTGTCTATCCTCTCAAAGACAGGTTCCATGGAGTACTGAATCGAGTCTTTCCTTTCCTGTGTGACGGTCCCCGATTCCGTGTCCATGACTAAATTTATCTCGGGAGCTATGCGAACAATGCTCATTGCAATTCCTCCGCACTTGGCAGCAGACCGGTTCCAACCACTGCATATGCATCTCTCTTAATAAATGCATAGTACCTGTTGAAAGCAACATACCAGATTACGATTCCCACAAGCATGTTTATGCCGGCAGTCATCAGTCCTTCATGGAGTGAAGATGCAAAGCCTGTAATTATTAATGCAATGGCTCCTTTTTCAACAGCAAGAGTCAGGGTCCTGTCCTGTTTCTCATCAGGTCCCAGGCAGGCGTTGAAGGGGTGAAGAATGCCTATACCACCTATTATAAAGATCAGTGCAATGTATCCGTTTGCTACCACGTAATCGACAACTGAAGCAAAATCAAATGATCCTGCAATAACTACGCTCAGTCCAATAATTACAAGGGTACCTGCACATGAAATCTCTACCATTGCCTGTTCCATTATTGGAATACCCATTCCGATTACTTTGTTTGCAAGGGCACCAATAACGCCACCTATAATTGCTGCTACAACGACGGCTACTATTGGTCCTGCAATACCTCCTATGGAAAGCCCGAAAAGGGCTGCCAGAATACCCATACCAAGGGATAGCATACCAATTGATGGGACACCAGTACCAAGTCCATAACTTGCAACACGCCGGACAGCATCAGCACCCCAGACTGTTGCACAGATTGCCCCAATACCTCCGAAGAAGGAATATGCTGGAGGCATGAAGTGACCAAGGTAGATACCGACAAGACCGCCGACTATACCTAAAGCCATTATTGTTTGTGGAGGATACCCACCTTTAGCTCCTCCTCCTGATCCACCTACAGACATTTTAGATACCTCCGAGCTGTGCTATTGCAATTACTGCCACGATAGAGCACAGTATTGTTGCTACAAGGGAGGAAATTACCGCCTTCGGCCATTTCTTGAACTTCGGGTCATGGAAACCTTCGATGGTACCTCCTATGTTATAGGAAGGAATTACAGCGTTCACGAAGAAAATGCCTATTGCAAATATTGCTGCAACTGCTACAAGCATGCTTCCGGTGACCGAATTGGTAACTCCAGAACCCTGCAGACCTACGCTCATACCTACTTCAATGAGTGAGTAATAAACGAGGGATCCACCTAATCCTCCAAGACCTCCGCCTATGACTCCGCTCACAAAACTGACTGTTGGAAGCCCATGCCCTTCAGTACCCTGGGATACATACAGGTCCTGTCTGTACTTTGTGATAGGGTCAACTTTTACTTTCGCTGAAGAAGGAACAACACCTACACCATAAACATAGACCCAGGTACCGACAATCATGGTCACAGCGATCATGATCATTGCACCAACTGCACCTGAGGCAAGAATCAGCGGAAGGTTGTCTGTTACATTCATCATGAAGCCTGCACTCACAAGCCCTGTCAGACCTGCGCCTGCTGCCAGCTGCACGGTACCGGTACCGATACCAGTTGCCTGAGCCATAGCTGCAGGTGCACCGCCTACAGGCACGAAGTGAACACTCCAGGAAATCAGAACACCGCCGATTGTGATAAGGGCCATCCAGATGATATTTCCTAAGATAGCATCAATCATGCGGAAGCCTCCTCGGTCTTGTCTTCCTTGTAAGGTCCGAAATCGCTGCGGGCTTTTACTTCGATCTTCCAGTTCCAGATAATTAATATAAGGACAATTACGACACCTGCAATAACAGAGAACCATCCCATAGTCAGGCCTTTTGCAGGATCAAAAATAGTGGTTATCCAGCTTCCCAGGAATACAGTCATACCAAAAGCAAGACCTGTGACAGGTCCCCCGAACTTGGCACAGAACCAGGAGTTATCGAACCCATCCCTGAGGCCGGACTCGGCATATCTTACAATGTTTCCTGAGTTTGAGGCATTAAGCCCTGAACCGAATTCAAACTGCTGGAATTCACGCTCTGCACCGTAGTGGACGTCACCTGTTGACGATCCGATTGCACCTACTGTGATGCCCCAGATAAAAGCCAGCATAGTTAGCGGGAAGGGGTGTCCGAGCACAACGGTCATCAAATACGATACTACTAGAACACAGAAGGTTGTTATAAACGCATATCCCATAATTGCCGGGGTATGAGCTCTTATCATATCCAGATAAATCGGCTGCTTGAACCGACTCTGACTGGCACATCTGCCCATTGTGGCAGTTACCGCAAAAGTACCATGTACGCATGCTGCAATAAGGGAACCAAATACCAGTGCAAAGAGTGGGGATACGGTGAATTCAGCTATTAATACTGTTGCAATGGCTGCACCGATCGAACACATTAATGCGTTGGATGGTGGTTCTCCAGATATCGCTTTGTTAAATATCCTGTGGGGAAACATCATTTGGGGAGCTAACTGCACCTGAGAGTTAGGGTTACTCTGCGATCCTATATCTGATTCCAGGTCTTCTGAAGCACCTGCAATGGTCGCAGCCACTCCGATAAGTGCAAGCACTCCCATGCCTATGAGTGGTTCCATTCATTTTCCTCCTTTATATTATTACATGTAATAAACTGGATTCCAAAAAACGCTGTACATTTTTTAAAAGCGTCTGCCATATCATTACAAAGAAATATGATTATGACGCACGTTAATTTTTGGATTAGAGAGGATCATTCATAAACCTTTCGAAATAGGAACGCTTTTAAAATATTATTATAAGATTATATTTTATACAATCACTTTTATAAGATGTGCTGAACCGGTTAAAATAAACTAAATCCTATATTTATAAAAAAGAGTGAATTTTACTTCTTCCAATATCATATAAAGATTCCGATTATCTCGAATGAATTTTTTTATTTATTTTTAAAAATATATTAACTATTTTTATAATAATTATTTATGCTGATGTGGTTTTTATATTTCTAAATTTTATATAATCCAGAGCTCTTCAGGTTCTTTCTTTTTTTCTGGGACAAAAAGGATATTTTTTTCTATTTCAGGGGCTGTAATTATTTTTAATTGTTGTTCTTTTTGGTAAAAGTATATTCTTAATGATTGAACTATATATTTATCTCTTATCTATTTATAAATTCTTTTACAAAGAGGGGCAGATAACAATTTATTATATATAAATATGTTGGCTATTTTTCTCTATCTGCTCCATCTTAAAGCCTTCTGCCCCGGGTTGAATCCAAAGATCATATTTTTTTTCTCCAGTACTCAGGAGCTTTTTATAAAATTTTCATACTTTATTTTTATTTTTACAGCCTTCGATTTCCTGTCTGTTATGGGGTCACAAAAGAACTTTATATATGATATCCTTGCTTAGTACGTGATTTTCGGAGCTTCATCTTTTGCTGGTTCCCTTCAGGAACTGAAGGAAAACGTGGGGTCTGTAGAATTATATGTTCCTAAACTCGGAATTTACAATGGCCTCGTGCTTGAAAAGGAAAAACTTGAGCGTATTCTTGACGAAATGTCAACACATAATTTCGCAGGGACTGTGCATGCTCCCTACTCAGCGGCAGATCCAAAGTATCCTGAAGCCCTGCAGATAGATACTGCAAACATGGGAAAAAGAGAATTTTCTCTTCTTGAAGAATCCATGGCAATTGCAAACAGGATAGGATCTCATGTAGTAGTGCTCCACCCTGGAAGGATCGGCTCCGATAGGGAGAAGTCCTATGCTTCAATGGTCAGCAACCTCAAGTCCCTTGCGTCTCTGGCTGAGGATTACGGAGTTATGCTGGGGCTTGAAAACAAAGAAGGAACAGACCCCTCTAACTTTTGTTGCAAAGCAGAAGAACTTTCTCATACTATTGAAATTGTGAACTCAGCCAATCTCAAAGCTACTCTTGATATCGGGCATGCAAACCTCACCTGTGGGGGCAACCCTGAAAAACTCAGAAACTTTGTCCTGACCTTAAAAAAACATGTTATCCATATTCATCTGCACGATAACAGTGGGCAGTGGACAGAAAAATATGATGGGGACGAGCATATGGCACCGGGGAAAGGGTGTGTTGATTTTTCTGCCCTAAAAGTGCTTTCAGATTACAGAGGTATCTATAATCTGGAAGTCTTCTCTCTGGAAGATGTTCAGCTTGGAAAAGAAGTCGTTAAGAAAGCTCTGCATTCTTGAAGATTTAATTCAAAAAAAATAAATCAAGGCTGGGTTCGGTTAAGAACCTCAGTCTTAATTACTCAAATTTCAGTTAATTAAAGTCTACTTTAACTCCTTTCTGGCCAAGCACTTTCTTTAGCTCTTCGTAGGCTGTAAAAAGCTCTTTTCTCTGCCTTTCAGCTGTTTCAAGTTTTGGTTCGGCTTTGAGCCAGATATCCTGATCTCCTGTTCCTCTTGTAACCGCAACGCAGGCAAGCATATCTCCCTGGGTCAACCTGTATATGGAATCAAGTCCTGTAGGAGTTACCCACGCAGGAGATACGGTTTTAAGTTTTTCAATCAAATCGTCCCAGATGAGAGTTCCGGATGCCCGGAGGTTAAGCTGAAGGTGGGCACGTTCTCCTGTAACCTTTTCATCAAGTTTTTTAAGGAATGCGCTGTACTCCGGATCTTTCTCATTTATTTCTCGTGATTCGTAGCGGGCAAGCTCTTCTGCTTCATCTTCGAAAAAGGGTGCCAGGTTAACCTTGCTTGAGGGTTTTGTCATAAGGGAGACCCCGAAGAAAGCAACGGCACTCAGCCCCATTCCCACGATAACCCCGTGGCTCATCAGAATTGGATGAATGCTTTCCAGATAATTCGGTGCAAGAGGGGGAGTCTTAATAAGATCCAGAATTACGAGTGCTACCTGGACAACAAAACCGACCACCATCCCTGCAAAGGCTCCTTCCTTGGTTGCTCTCTTCCAGTACAGGCCTCCCATGAGGGGGAAGAAGTAAGAAGAGCTTGCAATGAATGTTGCGATATGAATAGCATCGATAATGTTGGGGATGACAAACGAGCCTGCTGTTGCAGCGAGCACTATAAACAGCACGCTGACTCTGTTTATCAGCATCATTTCTTTCATTGTAGCATCTGGCTTTATGTATCTCTGGTAAATGTCCCTTGAGATGCAGGAAGCGCCTGATGTTGAAAAAGTGTCCGTACAGGACATTGAGGCTGCTGCAAGCCCTATCGCACTGAAAGCTATAATCAGGGGAGCCGAGGCGAAACGTTCACTTACAAAAGCCAGTAATGCGGGCTCTGCCAGAGACATGCCTGCAGGAAAGCCCATCGGGGCAATTTCAGGGTATATTGAGCTAAGGGCTATTGCAATCACGGCGCAGGATCCAAAGACCACGGTAATCATGAGAGCGCCGATTATCATTCCAAAGCTGGCAGATTTTGCATCTCTCGCAGCCCAGACTTTCTGCCAGGGATCCTGTTCTGTAATCCACCCGGGAATTATAGCAAGGCAGAAAATCAGAACCATGGGAAGTCCAATTGATAAGGGATTCCACCAGTTCGCAGGCAGGCTTCCGAAGAGCTCTGAAGCACTTATCGCAGAAGTACCAAGACCTCCATCAGCAACTGTTCCTACTGCAGCAAAAGCCATTGCTATTGTAAAGATAGCAAGGAAAGTGAACTGGATAGTATCTGTCCAGATAACTGCATACAGCCCTCCAAGGGTTACGTAAAGGGAAACTGCAATTGCAACAATCGCTGCAGCATAGAAAGGATCAAGGCCGTAAAAAACCTGCAGAACAAGGGAAAGCCCTGTAATATCAGCTACTGAAAATAGAATCATTACAACAGTAATTATAATGGCAATTGGCCATCTAACTGCACTGCCATAGCGCTGTTCAAGCAGTTCAGGCTGGGTAATTGCAGGCAGATGTTTGATTTTTCCCACAAGCACCGCAATAACAAGCAGAGCGATGATGTTAGGCGCTACAAAAGCCCATACAGAGCCCATTCCCTGAAGCATGAAATACCCTACAACCGCAAGAATTCCGCCTGCTGTCAGCCAGGAAGCTGCAGCTGAAAATCCCAGGGCGCCGGGTCCTATCCGTCTTCCAGCAAGCCAGAAGTCTGTAACTGATTTCTGTCTGTTATTAAAATACCAGCCAATAGCCACAAGCGAGGCTATATAGACTGCAAGCATTATAAGAAAAATACTGTAACCATCCATAAGGACACCTTTATAAGAATCAAGTAATTTATGTGAGCATTATCCATTTTTTAGAAGTTTTCCTGAAAATATCAACATTATTCTGGATGACTTTGTTTTTATATATTCTCATCTTACTAATTATGAATAAGTAAATTTTACTTCAATTCTACTATCTATTTGTTCTCAGAGTGCTTCAAGAACTCCTTTTTGCAAATGGATTCAAGTTAACTTGAGTTTAACTCATTTTTAGTTTCCTGATTTTTGCAGGCTTTGAGAACATGTTGAAATACAGAATTGTTTATGCTGACCGCAGGTTTCTGAGTATAGGAACAGGAATCGCAATAATTGATGCTTCCAATGTGGCAGAAGCAGGAGACACAGTATATGTCTTTCTGAGGCCTGAAAACATAGCTTTAAGTAAAACTTCCGCACAATCCAGCATCAGAAACTCTCTGTATGGCAGGGTCACAGAAGTAGGGATACCTGGAGTTCCTGTGCGGGTAAAGGTTGATTGCGGAATCATTCTGAATGTCCTTATAACCTGGCAGAAGAGATGAAGATTTCTCTGGGTATCCAGGTCTATTCTCAAGTTCTGTTCATGTTCTCCGTTAAGAAGGTGAAAGTTTATGAAAGCGAAAACAAAGCTCTGGTTTACCGAAGATGGAAAAACGGTAATGGGCGCTGGTAGAGCTGAGTTGTTGAAAACAATTGACGAAGAACGCTCCCTCCGGAAAGCCTGCCAGAAACTCGGAATCTCTTACAAGCATGCCTGGATGATGCTTAAGAAAATGAATGAAGCTCTCGGCGAGCCTGCGGTAGTTACTGTGCGCGGGGGAAAGGAACAGGGCACTTTCCTGACCGATCTCGGAAGAAAACTGCTGGTTGAGTATGAAACGAACAAAAAATTGATTAATGAAGCCTTGGGGGACGAAACCTCCTGGGAAAATGTAAGTTTCAAGCTTTCTGCCCGAAACAAGCTTCCAGGAAAAGTGATTGAAGTTGAAAAAAGCGGGCTTGTCTCGAAAATCACTATTGAGATTGAACCTTCAGTCCTGACCTCCGTAGTTACGGAAGAAGCAGTTGAAAAACTGGACATAAAGCCCGGAGACCGTGTTTATGCAGTCATAAAATCCACTGAAGTAATGGTTGCAAAAGCTGCAGGTGAAACAGCGTCTGCAAAAGCCGGTTCGAAAAAGTCTGGTCTCTCAGACTGAACATTTTTTTAGATCCTGTATATTTTTGAAATCTTTAATTCAAGATCTGTAATTAAAAAGGGTTGAGTGCCTGTAAAAATTATATTTACAGACACATTTCTTTCGGGTTGTTCAGTTATACAGTTTTCCCGTTTATTCCTGCATCTGTTTCTTCTTCCTCATCACAACGAAACATGCTGCCAGGATCATTGCAACACCTGCTCCAATTTCGTATCCTGGAAGCGATTCTTTTGCTTCCAGAACTTCGGTGTTGATTTTAACAGTATCTGAAACCTGATCATGCCCTTCCGAATCTTCATAGAGAATCTCGCTGCTCAGGGAGTATGGCTTTGGCGTTGCAGTCTCGTCCACATCCATGTCAAAAACAGCAACAGCTTCTTCACCCGGGTTCAAAGTCCCAAGGTAAGCCTGGTCGTCAGTCGTACTGAATGGGTCAGCTGCACTTAATCTCACAGTTGCATCCTTTGCTGGTTCTTCTCCGGTATTCTTGTATGTAACGCGGAGCATTCCTCCTTCATCAGGGTAAAGGTCGCCTGTTACATTCGTAACTTCAAAGTAAGGTTCTTCTTTGACTTTTATGTATATGGTTTGAGTCTGAGTCTTGTTTTCGTACCAGATGCCTACATCCTTGTTTGTCACAATGCCTGTAGTAGGGTCGTATTCGTCCCCTCCCAGCTGAACATTGTTCTGGTACTGATATGCAAGTTTAAGGGTAAGAGGATATGTTCCTGCAGAAGCGTTTTTATTTATTTCTATGGTGAACTTTGTAGGGCTTGAGCTCTGTTTTCCCTGTTTGAGGGTACCTGCCTGCTGGGCTCCTGATTTGACCTTGATATTTGGGTCATCTGACGTAAGGGTTGCAAGAATTCCTACTGCGGTTGTAACCTGTGATTCATACTGCATTTCTGTCTGCTGGAGCACCAGATCAACAGCTTCCCCAAATTCCACGTCTTTATCAGCCTCAAATCCTGTAATTGTGCCTTTATTCATCATTTCAATATTGAGGGTTACAGTATCTCCTCTGGAATATTCATTGTCTCCTATGAGTGTCGCATTGATGTCAGGGCTTCCATAGACATTATAATAGTTCTCACTGATGTCAAAATTTTTTGGGAAAGCAGCCTGCACTGGCAGGACTGCAGAGAAGAGGATCAGAAGGGTTGTGACCGTAGCAAGTAATCCATTTTTATTCATTTTCATCACCTGATGCATTTTCATCGCCTGGTGTTTTTTCATCGCTTGATACATTTTCATCGCTTGATGCATTTTCTTCATTCCTGGTTCTTTTCCGGTGCATATTCACGATCTGGTAAAGGGCGATAACGATAATCAGTATAATTGCTATTCCTGTTGTGCTGAATTTTTTCTCTGTAGCTTCAAGAGGTATGTTCACTTTCATGCTTTCAGAAAACGATGTCTCTCCGTCTTCATCAACGTATTTTATTTCACTGTTAATTCCGTAGTTTTTTACAAGTGCGTCCTTGTCTGCCGAAATTTCAAAACTTGCAGTTTTCTCTTCTCCGGGGCCTATGTCCCCAAGCCTTACTATGGATTTCTCAGTGCTCAGGGGGCTCATGACTATTATCCGGGCTAAAGCGTCTTCTGCTACTTCTTCTCTTGTGTTTTTATAGGTAACATTGATGAGCCTGCTTTCTCCCTGTACAAGGCTTCCTGAGACATTGCTTACTTCAAATTCAGGTCCGCTTTTTACGGAAACGGGGATTCTGAGAGTTTCGTTCTTTGTCTCATATACTCTTGCAAATTCCACACCCGTAACCCCGAGATTTATTGCATCCGAAGTTACGGTTTTGACATTAGCCTGGTACTGGTAACTTACAGGCAGGAGGAGCTCATAATCCCCGGCAGGTGTATCGCTGTTTATTTTGATGGTGTAACTCAGGGTTGACGTATGGCCTGTTTCAAGTTCTTCTACACTCTGAGGGTTAGATGTGGACTCGACTTCAATGTATTTTGTTTCCGATTGAAGAGTAGCTTCAATATCTTTTGCAGTTGTAACCCCCTCTTCTTCTTCCATCTCTGCCATTGCAACTGTTTCTTCAGTGGAGTCGTTTATTAGTCTCTGGTTTGCATTCAGCCTCTGAAAACCATCTATTACTCCGGTGTTTGCGATTTTTATCTTCAGATCTACTGTTTCTCCCCTTGTTAACTCGGGATCTCCTGTCACTGAAGCCTTTATAACCGGCTCTCCGTAACTCCTGTAATAGTCTACAGTAGAGCCCTGATCCAGAATAATGAAGTTCGTTTCATCATCGTCCCCGAGGGCTGGAAGTGCAGTCACTGATACAATTAATAGAATTAATGCAAATGTAGTAACTTTCTTAATCATTTTTTGCCTTAATTTCCCGGGCACTCGTATCATATCTCGGCCCCCTGAATTTGTTTTTTTATTTCTGTCTGTTTTTCTGCTGCCTTATCCCCTTTTATTTTATCGCGCCAGGTATCAAGCAAGACCATCAGCGGTGGGAAGACAACAAAGCTTGCAAGGAGTGCCAGCACAATATCAATTACCGTAACCGTACCAAAGTCGGATATCATCGGGAAAGGAGAAGCCAGCAATGCCATGAACCCGAATACTGTTGTAGCCCCTGAAGCAACGATTGCACTTCCTATTTTGGAACTGGTCATACTGATTGCTTCCATAGGGGTCATCCCTTTACCTTTTTCTTCAAAGTAACGTTCCATCATGAGGATGGCATACTCTGACCCAACTCCCAGAATCAGAGCTCCAAGAGTTGCTGTTAAAGGAGTGTATTCGATGTTGAGCAAGCTCATTACTCCTCCTGACCAGCCGATAACTATAACCATTGGGATCACAGGGACGAGGGCTTTCACCCAGTCTCTGTAAACAATGTAGAGCCCAATGAGCACGAGTACAAGGCCGAGGAAAGTCATTGCCACTCTCCCACTGGTAAGGGCAGTAATCACTTCTGTAAATACAACATTGTTTCCTGTGATCGTAACTGCTGTCCCTGGAGGGGCTGGCATCCACTGCATATCCTGCTCAACAATATCTGTTAGTTCCTGGATACCGGTTACTTTGATATCTGCAACCGCGTTTCCTATATTAAAGTTAAGAAGGAGCATATTTTTTCCGTACATGTAGCGGTCTTTTTGAGTTTCAGGGATCTCTGAATAAATATCTTCTATCTCCTGGCGGGTATCAGGAATTACTCCATCGTTATATTCCTTTACTAGATCTACCATGCTTGAAGCACTGTAAATATGGCTATTGGATGCTACTTCGTGTTCGGAAAACTGATCCATCCATTTCAGGACATCCGGATTTGCAGTATCCTCAACCTTGATGATAAGGTTCAGTTCATCATTTCCGCCCATGATGTCCCCCATATGCCTGAGATCCACAAGGGCAGGCATATCCTGAGGCACAAAAGTCTGGACATCAGTTTGAATAGGTACTGACTGATCGAGGTAGAGACCTCCAAAAGCGAGTAAACATGCAATTCCCAGCACGATAACATCGTATTTGATTGTCAGATTGGTAGTTTTCTGGAGAGCTCTTCCTATCAGACGGTCGCTTTCACTCTCTCCCTCAGTTTTTTTCTTTTTTTCCGGATTCAAAGGCTTAATCTTTTTTGCTATTTTCCTCAGGGGATTCCTGCCTGAATAGCTGTCAAATATTGAAAGCGTTACAACCCCTACAAATATTGAAGCAAAGTAACACATGATAATGCCTATCAGGAGCAGTTTCCCAAAATCCTGAATCATGGGTACTGAGGATGTAAAAAGCGAGAAAAATCCAAGTGCTGTCATTGCCAGAGCTATAAGGACAGCAGGGCCTGTGTGTTTTATGGTTTCTACTACTGCTCTTGTTTTATTCCCTTTATCCACCATTTCTTCTTCAAGTCTGTTATGAAACTGAATCGCATAGTCAATCCCTACGCCTATGAGGATTGGGAATGCAGACATAGTAACCATCGACATAGAAATTCCGACGTAACCCATAGCTCCAAAAGTGTAAACAATGCCAAGAAGAACCACAGGCAGAGGAAGAATACACCAGCGGACATGTTTGAATACAATGAGCAGTACAATAAGCATGAAAATGGCGGAAAGCCCTAAAAGAACTCCCATGCTGGAATTCATCTCGTAATTCATGGAGATGCTGAACGCCGGGTCACCTGTGACAATGATATTGTAAGAAGGTGGGAAATCCGCAAACGTGACTGCATCTTCGGTGGCGGTAAGGATATCTTGCTGTGCTGTGTCGCTGGCTGAACCTGCCATGACTACAGAAATCAGCATATGTGTATTATCAGGAATAATCTGGCTGAAAATGTCAGGATTTCCATCTATTATAGCTTTAATTTCTTCATCGGTTTCTGGAAGTTCATACCTTCCTGTCATCTGGTAGTTGATCTTTTTGATAAGGGAGGCGGGACTTGTAGTCTCGAGTACTCCATTTGTTGCTCCTACCTGATGTTCAAGCCTGTCTACAGCCTTCATCAGGTCAGCATTCCTCACATCATTGCCCTCTACCATTACCACGATGGATTGTGTCTGGAAAATACTCTGATAAAGGTGATCATAGTCCTGGTAGAGAGGAGAGTCTTTCCCGACAAAGGTCTCCGTCCCTGATTTCATCTCTATTAGCTGTGCTCCCTGTGTTGATATAATTATGAACAGGAAAGCTATCAGGAGTACGGAAAAACGGTTATTTTGAACAAAAAACCCAAGTTTTTCAAAAAATTCTTTAATAGTTGATTCCTCTCTGAGTTTTTAGTATGAAGTGCAATTCAGGAACCTTGATTCAAATCTATAATCGTCGATTTTTCTTCCGGGCTGGAGGTTCCCATTCCAGACCTTAATATATATTTCCCTTATATAAACTGTCTCAATAGTTATTTAATGTTCTGAACCTGTCTGGTATTAGATTTAGAAAAGATTTAAATCTATTGTTACTTTAGGGGTAACAGATGTTTTCACAAATTAATCCTCGGTTAATTAGAAACCTTGAAACGCTTGGGCTAACTGAAAATGAAGCAAAAGCTTATGTGGGGCTTGTCAGTTTGGGAGAGGCTACAGCCAGAGAAATTCATGAACTCACAGATGTGCCAAGAGCCAAAATATATGAGATCCTTAAAGTACTTGCGAAAAAAGGCTTTCTGGAAGTAAGGCAGGGCACTCCAACTTATTTTCGGGCAGTCGATCCAAAACGTGTAATCGGAAAAATAAAGGAAGAATTTCTCAGTTGTGCGCTTGAGGCACTTAACCAGCTTAATGAATTGAGTTATGAGCTTCCTAAAACATCTCCTGTCTGGTGTATTCAGAGTGAGTGGGGAATAAAAAATAGAATCCGTGAAATTCTCAACGGGGTGAATGAAGAGCTGATTGTTTTCTCATCAAGTCCCACGTTCTTCGAGGAATTTGAAGCCGAACTGAAAAAACTGGAAAAAACCTGCCGGTTAATACTTATTGTAACTGAAAGGGAAAAGTTCAAATCTCTGCCTTTTGAGTTTAGAGAGACTACAAAAGAATTCAGTGAATTCATAAATAATATCGTAGTTGATGGAATTCGGTATGATGAAGAATTCTTTTTGATGGCGGACGGGAAAGAATCAATAGGCGTTCACAATGCAGGAAACAAAAGAGAAGCCGTTGTAATTAAATTGCCAGTCGTTTGTTATATGCAGAAAATGATCTATGAAAGGGTGCTTGAGCCGAGTTTCGTTAAAAAGGCTTCTTAAACATGTCTGAAAACCTTATCACCTCTGCCCTCTGAAGAAGGCAGCGCTTTCAGATACTATTAATATGAGCCAGTATGATTTGAAAATAGAGTTCTCTAACTGGATTCTTTTCATAAACACAGGGAACAGAGATCACAGGTGATATAATGAACAGTGTAGATATTGAAGGCATCAGGATTCAATGGTTAGGAAACTCCGGTTTTTTGCTTGAAGGAGAAGGCAAAAAAATCTATATTGATCCATATCAGATCGGTAAAGAGCCGGTTTTCGATGAAAAAGCAGATCTCCTCCTCATTACCCACGAGCACTTTGACCACTGCAGCCCTGAAGATATCCGGAAGGTTCGGAAGTCTGATACTACCACCCTCATCCCTGAGAACTGTTCCCTTGAATTCAGGGGAGATGCCAGGAGGGTTGCGGAAGGTGACATTCTGGCTGACGGGCTTGAGATCAAAGGTGTTCGAATTGAAGTGGTTCCAGCCTATAATCTTGATAAGCCATATCACCCCAGGGGACTTGGAGTTGGTTATATAATAGAACTTGCAGGGCTGAGAATTTACCATGCAGGAGATTCTGACTTTACTCCTGAGATCGAGACTATCATTGCCGATATAGCTCTTCTGCCCATCGGGGGCACATATACAATGGATGAAGAAGAAGCTGCCAGCGCAGCAGCAGCCATATCTCCGGGGGTTGTCATTCCAATGCACTATGGTTCAGAAGATATTGAAGCTGATCCCGAAAGGTTTAAAGCCCTTGTACACAGCAAGAACCCGGATATTAAAGTGATTATTCTTGATTCCTGATTTTCATTTCTTGATGAATTGAAACAGGATTCCCATCATACTACCATCTAAAAACAAGGATGATTTACCAGTGCCTAAAGCAGCCAGGAAACAGCAGAAAAACCTTATTCAGAATATAGCCGTCCAGCGTATGTGGAGGCTTTTTGAGCTTGCGAAAGCCGAACTTCCAGAAAACCCTGAGCGCAGCAGGCATTACGTGCAGCTCATAAGAAACATATCTATGAGAAACAGGATCAGTATTCCAGGAGAAATAAAGCGCAGGATTTGCAAACACTGTTACGCTTTTCTTATGCCCGGGCATAATGCCCGCTACAGGCTGAGAGACGGATTCATTGTCATATCCTGCGGGCACTGTGGAAAGGAAATGAGGTATCCTTATAAAAAGTTAAAATGAAATCTGAGGTTGTTCTATCCTGCCGCGGTTAAAACATGGATAAAGCTTCCTTTAAAATCCAGGTAGCTGCGAGGATCACTGCTACAATCCTGAGGTACGAGAAAACGTTTCTGTAACCTGTTTTCCAGTCAGATCCCATTTCCATCCCAGAAATTCCGGGACAGTTTTCACATGAAGCAGCTCCACATGCGCATCCAGGGATTATTTCTTTGTATGTGCTACGGATTTCTTTTTCGGAACTGTCAGAAGTATTTTTATTTATGATAGGCAGCGTCTTTTTGTTGTTTCCGGTCATATCTTCTGTGGGTTTTGTTTTTGAAATAATATAAAAGTCAGAGAAACTTATGTTTACGGTTTTGCAGGTACTTCCTGCCCTCTCATTTTTTTAATTGCTAAAGCGATCTGTTTTGCAATAACGGACTTTGGGCCCTTATCGTCTACAAGCACTCTCCCGCTAACCTCCCACCACGACTTGGGATATGCTTTCTCAGGCTCCACTTCAGGGTTCAGGCCGAGCTGCCTGGCAGCTTCTTTGATTTCATTCAGATGAGGCTCTTTTATGGCATTTTTTCGGGAAATGATCCTCCCGCTGCTTCTGGATTTTGTCTGGTCGATATATGCCGGCCAGATTACAAGTTTTCCCTTATCTTTCATCATCATGTTATCTGCGTCCTAAATTGTTTTCATCAAATTTAAAACTGCCCGGAAGCTGCTACAATCTCTGACTTTTTTATTGTCCTGAGTTTCTCATTATTAATGAAACTATTCCGTTTTTCAATCTTATAACCTGTAATTATTTATCTTTCCCGGATAATTTCTGCACGGTGTGTTTTATGATCCCTTCATTTTCAATTGATGATAAAGTCAGAGCTTACATCAGGAAGACTGGGCAGGACTTCAGGCTTTCCACTTCCCAGGATGGACCTGTACTTATTCCTCTCGGAGAAATTTCTCCAAAACCCTCTGATATGAAAATTCTTGTTGGCAGCAATATTCTTTACGTTTCCAAACTTCAGGCAAAATACATTAAAAAAATTGACTGGCCTATGGTAGAAAGATATTTGAGTTCTTCAGGAGAAACCAGGACCTGAGCTTCAGACGACGTTGTTAGAGAGTAGCAATTCAGTTTTGATTTGATTGTCCGTTTTGTTTATTAAGAAGAGAGAGCATAGGGTAAAGACTGACCTGTTACGATCCTGCAGCTCTTCGCTCTACATACAAAACATGCTACAAGCTGAAAAGAGATCGCTTCAAGTTCAAGGGAGAATTCTTCCGTGAAAATGAAAGCAATAAATGTGTTTATACTCCTTGCCCTGCTGGTGGTCTTCATATCGGGCTGTATTGACCAGAAAAAAGAGATCAATCTGGATGCCGGTAACATCTCTAGCTATGAGTTTGAGGCTTCTCTGGACGAGTGGGGTAATGAAACTCCGGTAAATACCACCACATACTATGTTCTGGAAAACAAAATCGAAGTACAGGCTGTTCATCTCGTCATAAATAGCAGCAAGCTTGAAATTTTCCCTCCCGATACCCTTGGCGGGAGTTCAGATGAGGATCCCATTAAAAACTTCGTACTTCTGGTAGAACCTGCAAACGAAACTGCTGCGAGTTCAAAAACCTTTATGAGGCTTTCAAATAGCAGCAACTTTTCGGAAGTGAATTATACTCTCACACAGGATGTTTCCCGGGGCATGAAGGTAATAAACCTTGAATTTGAGGAACCTGTTACAGGTTTTATTGCATATACGCTTAAGACCTCTGGAACACAGAGTTTTACCTTTGTGAAGCCTGACTCCGAGTTCATCCGTGTAGTTCTCCCTGAGGGCTATGTTACGGGTAACAGGGTTTTTGGCATAGCAAGACCTTCACCTTCTGACACAGGTTTTGATGAAAAAGGAAGGCAGACTCTTCTGTGGATTTCTTCCGAAATGGGAGAACGTGAGGAAGCTATTCAGGTTAAATATTATATTGAATCTGCGCCTATGTATTTCTTTGCCGCAATTGTAGCCCTGCTCTTCGGGGTTGTTATTGTGCTTTCACGCTATTCCAGAAGCAGAAAGGAACTGGAAAGCGTCAGGGAAATCTTCGAACTCGAAAAGGAGTACGAACGGAAAGGGCAGCGGAAAAGGAAATAACTCAAGGGCCAGGAATTTTCCCCACCTCCAACTCTCGTTTTTATACTAAAGAATGTCTTTTTTTAGACTGAAAGGTAATTATTTATTCAGGATCTGCGTATTATCTACTTGATGAAGGCGTGGGGAAGTATCCGGCATAAATTCTTTTATTTCTTAAGATCCGCACCAGAAGGTTTCTCTCCTGTTGTTGGTTCTCTTCTCCTTCTGCTAATTACATTTGTACTTGCCGGGGTGATTATTAGCAGCTTAAATCTCTCCGGAAGCAGGACAAATCTTCAGCCTCCTGTTGCAAACATAGATCTTGAGTCCTGTGAAGGTGGGCTTTACGGAGTTGGGCCTACGGCTGAGAGGGTCCGGTGTGAAGAAAACAGGATCATTCTTATGCATGAAGGAGGTGACTCCCTTTCCTTAGACTCTATTTCTATAAGGATTTCCGGGTATGGAAATTCCTACAGGGGCATTCCAGGTCATGAAGGGAGTAGTTCTCTCAGAGGGGAACTCTCCGTCCTCTACCTGGATTTAAGCTCCATAGGAAAAAATTCCACATGCTATGCTGTTAACAACAATGCTACTCTCGCAGACGGCTCGTGGGATGTCGGGGAAAGGCTTGTTCTCTGCGGGCAGGATAGTGCGGTAGGGAACGTTAAATCCAGTGTAAAAGTTAGTGTGGACGGAAACGGGAATACTTCTGATAATTACGGTTTTAAACAGGGCACTGAAATAACTCTGAAAATCATTGACCTTAAAGGCAGAAATGTTATTGCTGAAAGAAAGGCTACTGTCCAGCTTCCAGATTGATTAATACAAGCGTGCTGTAGCTTAATGACCCCAAGTAATAAATAATGTAGTCTAACTTTCTAATCCTCTGTCCAATTGCCCGTACTTTTTTCCAAATATTTCCGCAGCGACTATTTTCTAATTTTTTTTGTAAGATTAGTAATAAATAACTTGAGAACCGTGTCCGTTATGTTCAAATATACATTTCTAACAAAATACTATTTTATGGAGAAGAGTATGAGAAGAGTATTTTTTATTTTGATAATTCTGCTTAGCGTGTTCCTTGCAATAGGATGCACAGGTACCGAACAGCAACTAAATACTACTACAACGCAACCGAATACCACAGAGACTACGGAACCGGATACTGCCACAACCTCACAATCAGACGCGTCAAAACTAATAGTTTCTACTACAACCAGTTTAGAAGATACAGGGCTTTTGGAAGAGATAGAGGCAGCATTTGAAGAAAAATATCCTGGAGTAGACGTGCTGGTTATATCCGGAGGTACAGGCATAGCCTTACAATACGGTGAAAGAGGAGATGCTGATGTTCTTCTTACTCATGACAAAAGCCGGGAAGAAGAATTTGTAAGTAATGGATTCGGTACAAACCGTACGGAAATAGCATATAATTATTTCTGGATAGTGGGGCCTGAAAATGATCCCGCAGGAATAGAAGACCTTAACGCTACAGAGGCATTTAGCAAGATAATGGAAGAGGGTCAAAACAATTCCGATCAGGTTAAATTTGCATCCCGCGGAGACGACTCTGGTACACATGCAAGGGAGAAAAAAATCTGGGAAAGTACTGGTGTAAGTTATGGTGAAGTTAACAGTTCGGGCGAGTGGTACATTGAAAGCGGCAGAGGTATGGGAGAAACCCTTTTACTTGCCAATGAACAGAATGCTTATACCTTAACTGACTCTGGAACATTCCTTGCATATACTAACGGTGGAAGGATCGAGATTGTACCAATAGTAACAACGGGCGATGAACTGCTTAATGTTTATGCAGCTATGCCAGTGAATCCAGAAAAACATCCAAATGTTAATTATGAAGGGGCTCAAAACTTCGTAGATTTCCTTATTTCTCCTGAAGGGCAGGAAATAATCGGAAACTATGGCAAAGAACAATATGGGCAACCTCTTTTTACTCCTATATCTGAGGGTTTGCCATCCTGAGGATGGATTAAACCCTTAATTATTTTTTAGCCAAAAACTCGAAGAACCTGAAATAAGCGCATAAACTATAAGATCACTAAATTACAAGGTGTATCAAAGTTCAGGTGGTCGTTTGAATGAAATTATCCAGGCAATTTTTCAGGCAATAGAACTAATCATAGAGCTTGATCCCAAATTGATCCAGATAACGAAATTAAGCCTTTACATTTCGTTAACTGCAACACTCATAGGTTCCTTAATAGCAATTCCCATCGGTGGAATTATCTACTACTATGAATTTTGGGGAAAACGCTCCATAATAAATCTCATTCAAACCCTTTACAGCGTTCCTACAGTTCTGGTAGGGCTTTTTCTTTTCCTGCTGATTTCCCAGCAGGGCCCTTTCGGGTTTTTAAAACTTCTTTTTACCCCCACCGGAATGATAATAGGGCAGATACTGCTGATACTGCCTCTTCTTATCGGATTTACTATCACTGCTCTTGTCGGGGTCAGCACCCAGATAAAAGAATTGGCGATATCTCTGGGAGCCAGCACTTATCAAACCATAATCACCATCATAAAGGAAGCTCGTTATGCTATAATGGGCACTGTTATACTTGGTTTTGGAAGGGCCATCTCAGAAGTGGGAGTTGCTATACTTATTGGGGGCAATATCAGAGGTTTTACAAGAACATTTACAACTGCCATATCCCTTGAAACTTCCAGAGGTAATCTGGTACTTTCAATAGCATTAGGATTTATACTTCTTTCTCTTTCTCTAATTATCAATTTACTATTGAATTATCTGCAGGGTAAAGATTAATTGTATCCTCTTCAAATTGAGTGGAAAGCTTTCTTCAATAAAAAGTTAGCTCAGGTTTAACGATGCACATAGTAGAATTGGAAGAAATTTACAAAAATTATGGAAATCTCCAGGTTCTAAAGAATATTAACCTGCAAATAGAAAAGGGAACCAGCACTGCTCTTGCTGGACCGACCGGCTCTGGAAAAACTGTTATGCTCAGATTAATTGATTTACTGGAAAAGCCGTCCTCCGGAACTGTATATTTTGAAGGTGCCGATGCTAATGAATCCAGTAAAACCCGGCTGAATATAAGAAGGCAAATTGGAATGGTTTTCCAGAAGCCTCTTGCTTTTAAAGCAAGCGTTTATGACAATATTGCCTATGGTTTGAAAGTGAGGGGAATAAAAGAGAATATGGACGGGAGGATTAAAGAACTCCTTGAGCTGATTGGACTTCCAGGTTACGAGAATAGAAATGCTCTTAAATTATCTGGGGGGGAAACTCAAAGGCTTGCACTTGCACGGGCAATGATTACGGATCCTGAGCTGCTATTGCTGGATGAACCAACTGCAAATCTTGATCCTATCTCTAAAAAGAAACTGGAAGAACTGATCCTGAAAATTAATCGCGAATCCGAGACAACCGTGATAATGACCACTCATGACCTTTTACAGGGCCAGAAGCTTGCAGACAGGATGGTTTTACTTTATAATGGCCAGATCCTGCAGTCCGGAACGCCTGATCAGATATTTAGAAAACCGAAAAACAGATTTGTGGCTGATTTTGTTGGCATTGAAAATATAATGAGCGGCAGTATTGAGAGCAGTTCAAACGGTTTAGCAAAGATAAAAACAGGTTCCATAACTGTATTTGCCGTAACGGAAAAAGAAGGTGAAGTTCATTTTTCTATCAGGCCTGATGAAATAACAATATCCAGGGAAAAGGTACAGACCAGTGCCAGAAATACAATTCAGGGTAAAGTTAATGAAATAATCGACACCGGATCACTAATAAAGCTGTTAGTGGACACCGGTGAATTGTTCACCGTTTTTATAACTCGCGAGTCCCTTAATGAACTCAATATTTCTATCGGAACCAGTATCTGGTTATATTTTAAAGCGTCTGCTGTTCATGTATTTTAAATCATAATTGATTGACTTGATTTTCAGGATAATTTGTATTTGCTTAACTGCCTGTTAAGATCCTGGAAAATCTCTCCAGCGATCTTAATTTTCTCCGCAGATCAAATGGTAATTGTAGTTATAGGCTATCCGTTTCCTGAACGGCATTTTCTTTTTCTGAAGTTCCATAATATCTTTCAGGTCCAGGTCTTTGATATTTTTGAATCCTGCAGCCCTGAAGTATTCAAGCATTTTTTCTGGGGGGACTCCATGCCTGTTGGGAAGTTCGCTATCGATCTCTCTGGAATAATGGCCTTTTCTGGGGTTCCTTCTTTCAACAAGCAGAGTGAAGAAATCACTTACAAGCCTTCTTATTTTTGTTTCGAATGAACCGTCATTCCAGACCCCGTCAACAACAATAAGCTTTCCTCCTTTCCTGAGCACCTTTTTCCAGTTCATGACCGCAGTATCGGGATGCGGGAGAGTCCAGAGGAGGTGGCGGTTAACAACTATATCAAATGACCTTGCCTCAAAAGGAGGAGCTTCAGCGTCTCCTTTTTTGAAAACACTGTTAAATCCTCTTCTGGAAGCTTTTTCCCTGGCTTTTGCAAGCATTTTTTCCGAAAGGTCAAGGCCTGTGACATGGTGTCCCATTTCAGCAAATAACAGCCCTATTTCGCATGTCCCGCAGCCCACGTCAAGCACTTTCAGCCTGCCCGGAGGGAGAAGATTTTTAAATACATTTTTCCAGGCTTCTCTTTCAGCTTCACTCTGAATCCCGTGCCCCTCATGGCTGTCATAGGTTTCGGACGAGATATCCCATATGCGGGCAATAGTCTGTTTGATCTGGTTTTCCTGAATGGTCATATTTTTATTCCTCTGTTTATGTTTTCAATTGAGGTAATGGTCCCGTTTTCGAGGTAGGCGATCCTGTGGCAGACTTTCCTTAACACCTCAAGGTCATGGGATATCAGCAGGTAAGAAACGCCTGTTTCCCTCTGTAATTTCTGCATAAGGCGCAGGATCTGTGCCTGTACTGAAACATCAAGCATGGAAGTTGGCTCGTCAGCGACTATAAAATCCGGAGATAAAGCCATGATTCTTGCGAGCACTATCCTCTGGATCTCGCCTCCGCTGAGCTGGCCGGGATAGCGGGAAAGGTGTTCCGGGAGCAGGCCTGTAAGTTCTGCCAGTTCCTCTCCTCTCATCATGAGGTCATCGTGTTCAAGCCCGGAATGAAGTTTCAAAGGTTCGATAAGGTTTTCAAAGGCTTTCATGCGGGGGTCAAGGGAAGTCTCAGGGTGCTGAAAAATCATCTGGATTTTAGGGCGAAGTTTCCGAAACTCTTTTTTTCCCATGCTCAGGATATCCGCCCCCCTGACCAGGATTTCTCCTCCTGTTGGTCTTTCAAGCCCTACAATACATCTACCAATAGTGGTTTTTCCCGACCCACTTTTTCCGAAAAGCCCCAGGGTCTCTCCGCGGTCTACTGAGAAGCTGACGTTTCTGAACACCTCTGTAGTTCCGAACCTCATTGCCAGTCCGTTTACCACAAGGACCGGAAGTGGCACCTTACCAGACCTCCTCTGTGATTTTTCATTTCAGGGTGTTTTCTTGAACACTCAATATTTGAGTACCTGCACCTTTCATGGAAAAAACAGCCGTCAGGAAGACTTATCCTGCTAGGGCTCTGTCCGCTAAGAGGTACAAGCCCGTTTCGAGGCTGAGCCCGGACAAGACCTTTTGTATAAGGGTGAAGAGGCATGCTCAGGACTTTTGAAGCCCCGTCCAGCTCCACAATCTCTCCTGCATACATCACTGCTATGCGGTCGCATACCTCAAGAGCCAGGTCAAGGTCGTGGGTAATCAGGAGCATTGTCTTTCCGTACTCTTTTTTTATTCTGGTGAATAGGTCAACTGCACCTGCCTTCGCTTCAGGGTCAAGACCCTTTGTTGGTTCGTCCGCAATCAGAATTTCGGGTTCAAAGGAAAGGGACATGCAGGCAATCAGCCGCTGCCTCATGCCTCCGGAAAGCTGGTGAGGATAGAGGCTGCAAAGTCTTTCGGGATCTCTCAAAAAGAGCTGTTTCATAAGTTTCAGGGCTTTTCTCATTCCTTCTTTTTTTTCTGCCCTGGTTCCCTCAAACACTTCCTCCATTTGAATCCTGTTTTTCAGGACAGGGTTAAGGGCTCCTGCAGGGTTCTGGGGCATGAGGGAGATTTGTTTGCCCCGGATTTTCCGAAGTTCTGAAGGTTTAAGGGAAAGAATGTCCTGCCCCTGAAAAAGTATTTCTCCGGAAACCTTTGCATTTGCCTGAAGAAGCCTGAGCACGGCGAGTCCTATTACTGACTTTCCAGATCCGCTTTCCCCTATTATGCCGAAGGTCTCTCCCTCTTTTACCTCAAAAGAGACGTGAGAAACTGCTTTTACGGTATTTTCTCCTGCGGGGAACTCAATGGAGAGGTCTCTTATTTCAAGCAGGCTCAATAGATTTCACCTCCATCGTGGTTAGGGTCAAGAATATCCCTCATGCCGTCTCCCAGGATGCTGAAGATGACCACAATGAGGGTTATGGCAAGCCCGGGAAAGATTGTCTGGTAAGGGGCTGTCCTCATGAATTCCTTGCCTGCGGAAAGCATTGCTCACCATTCAGGTACATCTGCAGGTAGCCCTATTCCGAGAAAACTCAGCGTGGCAATTGAGAGAATAACGTGTCCGAAATCGATTGTTGCAAGCACGAGAAGAGTGGCTATTGCATTGGGCACGATATGCTTCCGGATTATGTAGAAGTCTCCGGCTCCGCCTGTTATGGCGGAAAGAACAAATTCCTGTTTTTTGATGGAAAGAACCTGTCCCCGCATCATTCTTGCGTACTTTGCCCAGTGGACAATCGAGAGGGCGAGCATCAGGTTGAAAACCCCGCCCCCAAGAACCCCCATAACCGCGAGGGCAAATATGACTCCGGGAAAAGAAAGGAAGATATCAATTACCCTTGAAACGCTTTCGTCCATAAGTCCCCCATAATAACCTGCTGCACAACCCGCCGCAGTTCCCAGAAACAGGGAAATGAACACCACCCCTGAGGCAATCGAAAGAGAAGTCCTGGCTCCTATCAGGATTCTGCTGAGCAAATCCCTTCCAAGGTAATCTGTACCCAGAAGGTGTTCCTCTGAAGGATTCTGGTTTTTGTTCTTCAGGTCAATGGCGTTGGGGTCATAAGGAGATATCAGGGGAGCAAAAAGGGCGATCCCGATGAAAAGCAAAAGGGCTGCCAGAGCAAAAAGCATATCTTTTCTCTGGAAAACTCTTTTTGCAAATTCGTTTCCGTAAGCTTCAGGCAGTAAGAAGCTTTTTTTTCTTAATTTGTCAGCAAATGCATTGTCCATAGTATCAGCCGTACCTTATCCGCGGGTCCAGATGCGTATAGAGCATATCCACAAGGAAATGCACAAGTAGGAACATCGTAACAATCGCAAGCACACAGCCCTGGACAACAGGCAGGTCCCTTGCCGAAATCGAGTCCACAAGAAGGCTCCCTATCCCTGGCCAGGCAAAGATCTTTTCAATAACAACAGCTCCTCCAAGCAGGCTCCCCATCTGAAAACCAATCACTGTAATGACAGGGAGCATTGCGTTTTTAAGGGCGTGCCGGCTTATGATTTTCCATAAAGGAAGTCCTTTGGCTTTTGCAAACCTGATATATTCCTGCCCCAGGGTTTCAAGCATGCTTGTCCTTGTGACTCTCATAACCGAAGCAATGGAATGGAGGGAAAGAGCTGCTGCAGGTAAAAGCAGGTTTTCCAGGCTTCCATAACCTGCCACAGGCACAAGTTTCAGCTTCAGGGAAAATACCAGGATAAGAAGCAGGGCTACCCAGAAACCTGGCATAGAAACCCCAAAAAGCGTTACAACCCTCAGGATGTGGTCTGAAATCCGGTTTTCCCGGAGGGCAGAATAAATTCCAAGGCTTACTCCCACAAGCACTGAAAGCGCCATACTTGCCCCTGCAAGCTGGACAGTTGCCGGAAGGCGAAGAGCCAGAAGATAAAAGACCGGTTTTTTATAGACATAGGAGGTTCCAATATCTCCTCTCAATACTGCTTCTTTTACCCAGATGAAAAACTGAAGGTAAAGGGGGTCATCAAGATTGTACCTTCCTGATATCTGGCTGAGCTGCTCTTCGGTTGCACTTTCTTCCAGCCCTACGAGGGTGTGCTTGAGAATTAACTCCGCCGTGCCCCCCGGAATCACGTTCATAAGGAAAAAAGTCAGGGCACAGACCGCAAAAACCGTAAATGCCATGAAACCTGCCCTTTTTAAGAAATATTTCATGTTTCCTCCTCTAAATGGACAGAAGGCAGGATTGCCTATCTATCCAGTGTTACTCCTGGTGAAGGGAAATTCAAAAGGAAATTTAGGGGCACAGACCTTAGCTCTGCACCCCATCAAGAATCCTCTTGTTTTCACTTTTCGAGGTACATTTCTGCATTTATACGGTAATCGTGGGCGGTAGGGTCGAAAACATAGCCCTTTACGTAATCTTTCTTTACAATTGCACAGCCGTAGTAAGCCACAATGATCATGGGCTGTTCGTCGTACACGATGGCTTCTACCTCATTGAACTTCTTATAGCGCTCCTCGAGGTCAGTGATTTTTCTGGCTTCCGTTATCAAGGAATCAACTTTCGGATTTGAGTACCCGGGTCCGTTGTCAGGTCCGCCTGTCATGTACCAGTTTGTCAGAATATATTCAGGATCAGGAACCATTGCAATGTTGTAGGCTGCAAGGTAAAGGTCCCAGTTTCCTTTTTCTCTTCTGTCATCTATTGCCCCCATCTCCATCACTTCTGTCTCCACATCTATGCCTGCCTCTTTCAATTGGGCAGCCATAGCTTCAGCCATTGGGGGAAGTCCTGGCCTTGCGGAATAGGTTATCAGGTTGAGCTTGAGAGGCTTTCCATCTTTGTCCCTTATTCCATCTCCGTCAGTGTCCACCCAGCCTGCGGCTGTCAGGAGTTCATCGGCTTTTTCAAGGTCCCTTGTGTAAGGGCTCAGGTTCTTATTTGCCCAGACCATTGTGGGGAGGAAGGGGCCTGCAGCAGCTTCTCCTACATTATAGAGCACGTTTTCAACGATTTCTGCCCTGTCAATGGCATAGGACATCGCCTGCCTGACTCTGACATCTTCAAGAGGTTCATGCTTCAGGTTGACGTCGATTTTGTAGACCCTGGGAGTTTTGTATTTCTCCACGTTAATGCCGTCTATAGCATCAATCCTGTCAGTTTCGCTGTAGGGCACATCAACAGTAAAGTCAACTTCCCCATTTTCGATTGCCATCGCTCTTGTGTTCGGGTCAGGTATTCCTTTAAGGACCATTTTATCAAGCCCTACTTCTCCTCCCCACCAGTTTTCGTTCTTAACTACAGTTAGGACTCTGGTCTGCTCGTCAAAGGATTCGAATTTATACGGGCCTGTTCCTACGGGTTTTACGAACTCTCCGTTTTCGTCAAAAGAAGATGGGCTTATTATTGCAGTGTCGGGATAATGGAGAATTCCGGGCAGGATGGGATTTATTTCAGTGGTTTTGATTTTGAGGGTATAGTTGTCAACTACTTCCATGGAATCTATTTTGAGCATGGAAGCAACCCTCTGGTTTGCTTCAGTGACTTTCTCCAGGGTGAATTTGACTTCATTTGCAGTCATCGGGCTTCCATCATGGAAGGTAACATTCTCTCTTAGCTTAAATTCCCAGGTGTTTTCATCAAGCTGTTCCCAGGAAGTTGCAAGCCCGGGTTTCAGGGAAAAGTCTTCATTTGCACCAACGAGGGTTTCGGTTACTGCAGCTTTCTCGCAGATCAGCGTTCCACCGTCTCCGTCAATAGTGTTAATCGAGTCGATTTCCCACATTTCACCAAGTACAAGTGTATTATCTTCAGAGTTTCCTTCTGCCTGCGAGGCAGCATCAGATCCTGATGCCATTTCCATCCCGGAGACTGCTTCTTTTTCTTCGCTTTCTTCTGTACTGCTGCATCCGGAAATCACCAGAAAGGAGCAGGTCAGCAGGATAATTAACAATACAAACAGGGGGGAGCTTTTATTTTTCATTTCGGAATCTCCATTTTTTTTAATGATTTTTACTTCCGGCCGCAGATGAGGTAGTACTGGTAACTGCGTACAATCTGTTCGCCTAAAGGCATGTTTTCTTTCTGGGCCTCTCTTACCTCTTTCAGGTCAAAAACCTGGATTTTTTCAAAACCCGTATTCGACAGGTACTCCTTCACTTTTTCAAGTGGAGCCCCTCCGGCGTGGGGAGCCGGGCTTTAAGTTCATCCGAATATCCGGCGTGCCCTTTTCTGGGATCTTTTCTCTCAAGCAGAAGGGTTAAAAGGGCGCCTGCACTTCTGCGGACTCTGGACTCCAGGGTCCCGCTGTCCCACACTCCATCTATAATCACAACCTTCCCATTTTTCCGGAGAACCCTCTTCCAGTTCTCGATGGCTTTTTTTGGGTTCGGAAGGGTCCACAGAAGATGGCGGCTGAACACAATGTCAAAAGAGGATGTATCAAAAGGAGGGTTTTCTGCGTCTCCTTCCTCAAAGGTTATGTCAGCTCCACGGGATTCAGCCTTTGTTTTTGCTGTTTTCAGCATCTGTCTGGAAATATCAATTCCAGTAACCTTATGCCCCATCTCAGCAAACAGCAAGCTTAATTCTCCTGTCCCGCAGCCGACATCAAGAATTTTTAAATCCTTTTTCGGAAAAACTTCCTGAAAAGCACGCTTCCAGGCATCTTTTTCTCTCTGGCTCTGAATCCCGTGCCCGGCATGAGTATCAAAAGTTTCGGATGCAAGGTCCCATTTATGGGCTACCATCTCTTTGATCTGGATTTCTGAAGAAGACATCAATCAGTACTTGCCTATCTTATAATTAATAATTTTCTATTTTGTAATACTAATTGTAATTATTATCTTTTTTTGTAACATTAAGTTCCAGTGTTATTATTTTTGTGATTACAAAAACGATACTGTTATCTACGGATGTCTTATCTGGTACACGGTTGAAAATTAGAAGCTTCTCTTTTTCGAGGGGTTTTACGCCATGAAAGCTTGTTTCAGATGGCTAAACTTCTTCACGCTAATTTTTCTTTGTATCGTTTTTATGCGATCATAACATGGCAGGTTGAACTCGGGTCTGGGCACAGGATAGAAATTCCTGAAGATTTCAGACAGGCTGCCCGGAACACTAACATATTTTGTTTCCCAGGGACAAGCGGGATTTTGTTAAAAAAGTTCTCATTATTCTCTGTTTTTAAAGGAAAATCTCTTTTTGATCGATAATTTTATAAAATACCTGTTTATATATTTTGAGCGCGAAAGCCCTGTCTTCCGCTTTTATAGATATGTTGAGCTTTACATATCTGGAAGTTGTAGAGTTCTGGCTGGTGTTTTTTTCTGTGTCCGGCCGATTACGTGGGACTCTGTCCTTTATGTTGAAACTTCGCCCCAACCCATATTACAAATATAAATAAGTCCTGTAAAAAAGTTACCTATAAATACAGTGTATCCTTCTGCGTTATGTTGGAATTTACATAATTAATTTCTCTAAATCACCTGATTGTCTAACATTTACCTTATTTACTTTATCTATATTCAATATCTTTAGCGTTATGTTTATTTGAACATAACGGTGAAACCCACGGTGGTGTACACATTGCATAAGAATTCAGATCAAGAGAAACACAACATGGAAGCGATCCTGAAGCAGGTAAAGGACCCTGAGTTGCTTTCACAGATTGAAAAGGTCGTCCCCTTTCACGGCTTCCTTACCTCAGGGGCATTAATTGGCATTCAGATGCTCAATATTGCACGAAGGGAGCTTAATGTCCGGGAAGGGGAGCGCATATACGTGACCTGCGAAACAAAAAGCTGCATGCCCGACCCCTTCCAGATCCTCTCCGGAGCCACAATCGGGAACGGCGGGTTGAAGATCAATAACTTTGGGAAAATGGCGGTCACGGTAAACAAACAGGCACCTGAAGGAGTGAACGGCATAAAAGGTATCAGGATCTACCTTGATCCTGAAAAAACGAAAGACTATCCCAAACTCCATGCTTGGTACCTTAACACTGAAAAGTTTCACCATGAAGAAATTGTGCCTATCCTTCTGGAAGCCGGGGAAAAGGTGTATTCCTGGAAATTTATGGACCTGGAAGTTCCGGTTAGAATGAAAAAGCGGATACAGTGCTGCGAAAAATGCGGTGAAATGTTCATTCAACACGATAATGAGCTGCTGTGCGGCGGATGCACAGAATAACGTTGAGAGGTAAATAAAATGCAAGATGAGATGCGATTGTCAGTCTTTTCCGAGAAAAAAGACCGGCAGCTGGTCTATAAGCCTGAAAAATGTATTGGCTGTGGGACCTGCGTACAGGCATGCCCCAAAGGCACCCTTTCTATAGGTGCCGTGGGAGCTGTAGCTAGAGGGTTACTGGATGCTGATTTTCTTGAAATGGCAAAAAGTGAAGAGTGCCTTGTCTGTGGGATCTGTGCAAAAGTCTGCCCCACAGGCGCTCTTGAATTGAAGCAGGAAGGAAAACCCCTCACAGACATGTCCTATATCTCAAAGGCAGTGAGGCCAACGTCAGTAACCGAAAGCTGCGTCCACTGCGGTCTCTGTGAGGATATCTGCCCCCAGGGCTGTATTGAGGTTACCCGGAAAATTTCAGCAGACGGAAAACTGAAGCTGGTCGGAAAGACCCATATTGATACCGAGTGCTGCGTCCACTGCGGCTGGTGTGCTGCAGTATGTCCTGTAAACGCTATTTCCGTGGAAAAGCCCTTTGAAGGGCGCTGGACCAGGGCTGAAGATGTCTGCCAGACCTGCCACACATGTATTGATGTCTGTCCTGCAAATGCCCTTTTCAATAAAAAAGCAAAATCCGGAGAAAGGGTTGAAAAGATAACACACCGGCCTGACGCCTGCATTTACTGCGGAGCCTGTGCGGTTGCCTGTCCTGTGGATGCCATTGATGTCCGAAAAACTGCAATTCTTCCGGAAATGGAGAAAAAGGGTGTCCTCGAGAAAAAGCTGATTGAAGCTCCTGTCCCTGCCGCCGCGCTTCGCACCCGCATCGAAAAGGATGAATATGCTTGCCTTGGCTGCGGAAACTGTGTGATCGTCTGTCCGGTAAACGCTCTCGATAACCGCGAACTTGCTGCCGGCTACCTGTACGAAATGGATGAAAAAGCTATCCTTGAAGTCAGAAACGGGAAAGTTTCGGTCGTAAACCAGGAACGCTGCGGAGGGGATGGGACCTGCGCCCTTATCTGCCCTGTAAATGCGGTCTGGCTTGTGAAAAAAGAGGTGGAATAAATGGCAGGAACAATTGCAATCAAGAACGGATACGTCTTTGATCCCCTCAACGAGATAAATGGGGAGAAAATGGACATCTTCATCAGGGGCGGGAAAGTAGTAAAAGAGCTTTCTGCAGCCGAAATGAAAACGTCAAAAGTTATCGATGCCTCAGGAATGACCGTTATGCCCGGAGGGGTTGACTCCCACTCCCACGTTGCAGGTGCAAAGGTTAATGCCGGCAGGTCGATGCGCCCTGAAGACCACTATAAAGCAAATCTTAAGAAAACTGCGCTCACCCATTCAGGTTCAGGATATACCGTCCCCTCTGTTTACAAACAGGGATACGATTACGCAGCAATGGGCTACACAACGGTTTTTGAAGCTGCGGTTCCTCCTCTCGAAGCCCGGCACACCCATGAAGAAATGTGTGCAACTCCGCTTCTTGATATGGGCGGTTACCTTGTTCTCGGAAACAACTTTTTCCTGATGCGCTACCTCCGGAACGGCGACATGGAAAAGGCGGCTGCTTATGTTGCCTGGATGATGAAGACCCACAAGACCTACGGGATCAAATGTGTCAACCCCGCGGGAGTTGAAAACTGGGCATGGGGCAAGAACATACATTCTCTTGACGAAACCAACATCCACTTCGAGGTCACCCCAAGAGAGATCATCAAAGGGCTTACTGAAATCAACGAAACCCTCGGCATGCCGATGCCCCTCCATCTGCATGCAAACAACCTGGGACACCCTGGCTGCTATGCAATTACCAAGGATTCCCTCAAAATCCCTGATGGGGTAAAGACAAAACAGAACATGGATGTCGAATGGGCGGAAACCAAAATGGACCCTTCAAGGGACCGTTCCGTATACCTCACTCACATGATGTTCAACAGTTTTGCAGGCACAACATGGGCAGACTGCGAATCCGGTGTTAAGGATATTACAGACTACATAAACAACAGGGACCATGTGGTAATCGACAGCGGATGCACTCCTTTCGGAGAAGCGACAGTCATGACAGGAGACGGACCTGCCATCCACGATATTTATGCCCTTACAGGAAACAAATGGTCGAACACTGACGTTGAAATGGAATGCGGCTCAGGCGTCATTCCATTTACCTACCTCAAGTCCAATCCTGTTCACAGCCTGCAATGGGCAATGGGTCTTGAATGTCTCCTGCTTATAAATGACCCCTGGAAGACAATCATGACCACAGACAGTCCCAACGGCGGGCCGTTTACTAAATATCCTGAGGTTATGACCTGGATCATGTCCGAGGCTTTCAGGAAGCAGACTTTTAGCGAGTGCCACAAGTGGGCAAATGACAGGAGTGCACTCGGTGGCGTAAACCGTGAGCTATCCCTCTATGACCTTGCGATCCTTACCAGAGCCAACCCTGCAAAGACAATCGGTATGGTTCACAGAAAAGGTTCTCTCGGTGTGGGTGCGGATGGAGACGTTACAGTCTACAACATAAACCCGCAGCAGCTTGACGCAAACAATTATGAAGCTCTTCTCAGGGCTTTCAGGAAGGCAGAATACACCGTAAAGGGCGGCGAAATCGTTGCTGTAAAGGGAGAGATTGTTTCCCTGCCCGAGAAGCGGACTTACTATTCCGAAGTGCATGTTGAAAACGAGCGGGAAAAAGAGATGCTGGCTGACGTGAAGGAGTGGTTCAGGTACTATACTCTTGGTTTTGCCAACTACCCTACTCCGGAGAAATATCTGGAAAACCCAACTCCCATACAGGTTAACGGTGAGAGGTGAAGTCATGACAGAGGGAGTACTTATTCATAAAAAAACTGAAACCGGAAAAAGTGCCGGAGAAATGGAAGAAGTAACGCTTATTCCTAAAAAAGCGATTGACATTAAACTGGAAGCAGATGTTATAACTCCTGATTCCTTTGCAGGCAAAAGTGCCGCAGAAATAGGGATGCTGTCCGTCTGGCAGGGCCCAAAGACCTATCCCCTTTCCGATTTCTTTGAAGTGGTAGGCAAAGCAGGCAGTTCTGCAGCCGAGACCCTGATACGCATAAAAGGCGATGCGATGAGGATCAAAAGGATCGGAGAAGGCATGAGTGCAGGAAAAATTGAAATCGAAGGTTCTGCAGGCATGCATGTCGGGACAGGAATGAAGGGAGGAGAAATCGTCGTTTACGGAGATGCTGATTCCTGGGCTGGCATGGAAATGCTTGGCGGGCTCCTGCACATTAAAGGCAATGCAGGTGACCATGTGGGCTGTGCTTACAGAGGAAAGTGGCACGGCATGAAAGGCGGACGCATAGTTATCGAAGGCTCTGCAAGGCACCAGCTTGGAGGCGGCATGGACGGCGGCGAAATTCTAGTGGAAGGAAACGTTGAAGGTTTCTGCGGGATCCGTCAGAACGGCGGGCTCATCGTTGTAAATGGTAGAGCTCTCCGTGGAGTGGGCGCAGAAATGGCAGGCGGAACCATAGTTATCGGGGGTAAAATTGAACGCTTCTCCCCTGGTTTCGAATATGTGTCCATGGAAAATAAGGTCACTTCGGGTGAGATTGAGCTGATAGGCGACTTCAAGAAATTCACAGGGGACTATGCGATCAGCAAGAGGGCAAAAGGAGCTCTCTATGTATCTATAAACGCAAACCCGGAGCTCTGAGGTGAGAAGCATGGAAGTAATACTCATTACCGGAAGTACGATTGATGAAGGCAGGCTTGCCAAAGGCGGAGACAAATTCACGGATGATTACACTATGGAGTGTGCGTCCTGCTGGATTTCCCCTGTAGATTTTGTATCTCTCTGCTCCCCTGAGAAGGTAAAAGTAACAAGCAGGAACGGGAAACATTCGATTGTCGTTTATTCTAAATGCACTGATTCTGTCCAGCCAGGGCAGGTGTTCATGCCGAGGGCTATCTGGTCGAATGTTATCATCGATCCTGATACCCTTTCTACGGGCTCTCCTCTCTATAAGGGTGCTCCCGTATATGTCGAACCCTCAGATGAAGATGTTCTCAGCGCCGAAGATGTAGTATTGAAAGTTTATATCGGAGGGCAGTAAGCATGATTTACAAAAACATAGTCTGTCCGGTCTGCGGGGCATCCTGTGATGATATCCAGGTTGAGTTCGGAGACGGAAAGATCGAAGCCAGAAATGCATGTAAAATGGGGAACGCCAAGTTCAAGGAGGTTGTAAGTTCCCACAGGCTCAGGCAGCCCCTTATAAAGGCTGGCGGAAAACTGACCCCTGCAGCCTGGGACGAAGCCCTTGAAAGAGCTGCCGATATCCTTGTTTCGGCAAAGCGTCCTCTCCTTTTTATGGGCAGTGAAACCTCATGCGAAGCGCATGAAGTAGGGCTCAAAATAGGGGAATACCTTGGCGCAATTGTTGACTCCAACGCTACCATCTGCCACGGGCCAACTGCAATGGGAATCCAGGAATCAGGAAAAGTCGGTGCAACCGAAGGTCAGAAGAAAAACAGAGGTGACCTTATTGTTTACTGGGGAACCAACCCTCTTGAATCCATGCCAAGGCAAATGTCAAGGTATGGAGTTTTCCCGAGAGGCTACTGGACCAAGCGCGGGCGTTTTGACAGGACAGTTATTACTGTGGACCCGAGAAAAACCCCTACAACCGAAGCTTCCGATCTGCACGTACAGCTCAAACCCGGTTCGGATTATGAACTGATAAGTGCACTTCTCACCCTGCTTCACGGGAAAGTTCCCCACCCTTCAGTAGAAGAGATCACAGGAGTTCCCATCCCTGTCATGGAAGAGATGCTCGATATGATGAAGAACTGCAACTTCGGTGCCATTTCAGTTGGGCTCGGCCTTTCTTCGTCCATAGGAAAGCACAGGAACGCCGAAATTGCCATGAACCTGGTAAAGGAGCTGAACAATTATGCCAAGTTCACCCTCGGAGCTCTAAGAGGCCACTGTAATGTTGCAGGCTTTAACCAGGTCGCTTCTTACATGTACGGCTACCCGTTCGGGCTTGATTTCACCCGCGGGCACCCGCGTTACAACCCCGGGGAATACACAACCGTTGACGTGCTGAGGGAAAAAGATGTGGATGCAGCTCTTGTGATGTGCGCTGACCTTGTCTGCCATATCCCTGCGGACTGTGCTTCTTATCTTGCAGAAATCCCGATGGTCTGCCTGGACATTGCTCCCTGCCCGACCACAGCGGCTTCGGATATCGTGCTTCCGGGAGTCATTGACGCCATGGAATGTGACGGAACTTTCTACAGGCTCGATGACGTGGCAGTGCACTTCGAACCTTTCACAAGCTCGCCTTTCGAGTTTACGAAGAGCAACGAAGACACCCTGAAGCAGCTCTTTGAGAAGATTAAGGCAAGAAAGTAGTTTGAGTTTGTTTTCATGGATTTTTCAGTTGAGATCGCACAAAACAAACAGATGATTTGAGAGTGATAAAAAGCTCTCACCTTTTTTTCTTTTTAGTTTCCTGTGGACACAATGCCGGGTCTAGTGACGAATTTTCCTTCAATATTCTGTGATTTTCATAACTGCGACTGCAGTTGAAGTTTAAGCAATTATTTAATACGTGCGTGTACATCTATTACTTGCTAGAACTGGCTGAACCGCCAGTTAACAAAGCATTGAACAAGGAGTATGGGAAAAATGTCACAGGATAATAAAAACGATAAATCTTACTACGTTATCATTGCTCTGTCAATTGTTCTGGTGCTGATGTCGGCAACGATATACGCCATTTCACAGAGCGGGTCCGAAAAGGGTGCGGAAAATACTATTTCCATGAGTGGGTATGCTGAACAGAAAGTTGTCCCCGACACTGCAACATTGAACATAGGTGTTGTAGTTCAGTCTGAAACTGCAAAGGAAGCGTCCGATAAAAATGCAGCCCTTATGAGCGCTGTAATGGCAGAACTCAAAGCAATCGGACTGCAGGACAGGGAAATAAAGACATCCTATGTTTCCGTGTACCCGGTATACAGCTATGCGAATGATACGCAAACAATCACAGGTTACTCTGCATCCAACAGCGTGCAGATCACAACCACAAAACTCGACAAGCTGAGTGAGATCATTGACAGGTCCACAGCCGCCGGAGCTAATGAGATTGGAAGCATTTCCTTCTCAGTATCTGATGAAAAGCAAAAACAGCTTAGTGAAGACCTGATGAATGAAGCAGTAGCAGATGCATCATCAAAAGCCAATGCGCTTGCTAAGAGCCTGGGTGTTAAGATAACTGGCGTGCAGACCTCATCTGTAAGTGAAAGCAGCGGCTCCAGAGTATATTACGATATGGCAATGGAAGAAAAGGCTACAGGAGCAGCTTCCACTCCTATCCAGCCAGGCGAGTCTACCGTTTCAATGTCAGTACAGGTAACGTACTACATTGAATAAGAAATTAGGATTAAGTAATTTGAACACTGAGGTAACAAATGATCAGGGGCTGCAGATGACAAATGTTGTTTGCAGCCTCTCAGATCATTCTTTTTCTATCAATCAGTTCCCTTATGAGTTGTTTTGTATAAGGTTTTCGCGATTGAATATTTTTTACTCTCCAGGGTTACACTATAATATGGAATTAGCTCAGGAGAAAAGCCCATAATAAAATCCACAAATGCAGGAACATTTGCTGCCATTACATTCATGTATTCGAAGTTTCGGGACTTCAGGTCAAGAAATTCATTATGATACAGAAGAGCAATGGGGCTCAGATGAGCAAAATCCGGGTTCAGGGCTGAGGTCCAGATTACAGCGCATTTTTTTCCGTATAGATTTAAGTGAGCTGCAACAGCTTCACCTTCAGGGGTCTCTGAGATAAACATGTATCCAGTGTTTTTTTCCTGAATCAGCTTAAATACTCTATCATAGAATTCCCTGGGAAGGGGAGGCTCCAAATTCTGTTTTTCATGGGCCAGTGAAAGCAGACTGTAATATGTTTCAGGGTCATTCAATACCCTGGTTTTAAGCCCTGCCTCAGTTGCAGTTTTAAGTTCTGTCTTTCTTTCCGTTGAAAGCTTGCTGTCTATGTTTTCTTTCAGGTTCAGATAATGGGTGTAATGCACGGAGGAATCCCATCCATTCCATGTAAACGGTCTTATATCCTCAAATCCTGGAGCAAATGTTAGATGAATGCTGTCAAATCCCTGCTTGCAGAGAAATTCCCTGAGCGGATTGAGGATTTCGTGAGTTTCCTGTACCCTTTTAGATGCTCTGGAACTGGCACTTTCTTTTATAAGAGGCCCACTGTAGCTTGTCATTCTACAGTTTGAACTTGCCACTTCCAATATTCCCTTTATATTTTTAACAAAAAGGGGGCATCCTCCCACAAGCTCTCCTTTTCTGAAGCAGCCGTAGATTTTCAGATCTTTTGACAGGGCATCCCTGCAAATTTCGAGCCAGTCACTTGTATGAAAGAGCGTACCGGGTTGAGCTTTTTCTACAAGCAAATCCCATTCTTTGTATTCAGACGGCAGTAATTCTCTGACTTCAATTTCTTCCATTTTAAGCTCCTTAAACTTCCATTTTAAGTTCCATAAGAAAGCGGGTTTGATTCGGAAGCCGCCCGAACAGTCGTTTAACTTCGAAATATTATTGCATGGTATTTGTATTCATAATACATTGATTGTACGCAAATCATTTCAAAACCATTTTTATTTGCAATTTTTTTAATTTTATTGGGATAATGTGAATACCCCAGAATGTCTCTTGGGCGTCTTTTCAAGCTTGCTGATATTGAGTTTTTAATCCCGCAAACCACTTTGCTTACTATTTTCCGGCAGCTTTTATCCTGTGAAAACAGCCCCATTTTCCATAAGGGGTATAGGCGAGGGTCCAGCATGTCAAATAATACTATTTTACCCCCTTCATTAAGATATTTTGATGCATTGAAAAGAAAATCATCAATTTCCTGATATGTCAGGTACTGAAATACTCCGGCTGCAGTTATTCGGTCGAAGGAAGAGTCCAGCTTGTCCCAGACAGTTTTGTCGTCAGCCAGAATTAAAGTTGTATTTTCACAATTTCTTTCCTTTATTCTTTTGCTTGCTTCCTCAAGCATTGATGGGGAAAAGTCAACTCCTATAGTTTTTTCATATTCTGGCGCATAGTATACCAGAAGTTCTCCGGCTCCGCATCCAAAGTCAAGAATGGTTTTCCCGCCGTCCAGATGGAATAGTTTTTCCCTTGCTTCCATAGCAAGAAATTCTTCAGCTGATGATCTGTGCCCTCCCCTTCTCTTATCTGCAAAAAACTCTTCCCATACGTTTTTTGGCTTTAATACCTTTTTTTCATATTCTTCTGAAACGTTTTGTTCATATCCGGCAGACCTGTTTTTTTCATAAATTCCAGACACTTTTTTTTCATGCCCCACAGACATATTTTCTTTAAACCCCCAGATATTGCCTTTTTCGATACGCCTCTCTATGCAATCTGAAATTAACTATACAATCCGGTTTGTTACAGCATCCGGTTTGTTACATTATCAAGTTCTCTCAGTTATTTTCCCCAAAATAACCCAAAACCGTAAAAATGTACTGAAGAGTTCTATTTTTATCGATATATATAAATTTCTCTGGCGGCTGAAACTTCTTCAAATTTGTTTTTTAATATTCATTACTTCCCGGTTATGTCTTTCTTTCTGTTCATAAATATGAATCTCTTCCCAATTTATTCTAAACATGAATCCCTATGGTTTCAAAAATGTGTATCCTTTGAGTCATAGTTTCTCGTTTCAAGCGAATAAAGTATAAAATTAGAAAATTTAAAAAGTATTTTATGCTCTGCCAATGTCTTATGTAAGGAAATTTCGCAGTTGAGCTCTAATGTATAGTTTAGCTTGATGTATAGTTAAATTTATGAAATAACTAATAAGGTCTGATCTGAATGCTTAAAAGAAGGTATATTGGCAAATGGCTGATGCTTATCTTTTCTGTTTCTGTTTTTTTGTGTGTTTCTGCAAGTGCAGATGATAACGAATCGAAAGGCACTGATTATGATGACATCTCCAATTCTGTAAAGGATTTTGCAAATGATCCCTCGTTTATAGCTTTCAGAGGAACCATACCAGAAACGGTTGATCAGGAGTGGAAAAATTCAATTACAGATTGCTGGCTAAATCTTAACAAAATAGGGTCTTCATACTCTGAATTTGACAAGTCTATAAAAAGTGTTGCAGTCGGTCATGTAATAATAATTGAACTGGGCTCTGCCTATAAAGGAGAAGTAGACAACTCCAGAATTGACGAGATGTATCAGAAAATTGAGAATTACTGTGAAGAGCAGGAAGGGGTAAGTGAAATTCCTGTGGTCTTTATGTGGGCTCTGGATGAGGAGGACCTTCCATTGCCGGACTACGGACCTCAGATTTTTGAAGAAGCTAAGAAGAATCCATTGTTCGTAGCTGCTCGAGGAACAATGCCTGTAATTACAGATTCCAGTGAAAAAGCGGAATGGACAGATTCACTTGTTCAGTGTAGTCGGTCACTTTCTAGCCCTTCTAAAGCGGATACAGGAATTAACCCGTATTTTGCTTCATCCGGTGGCCCTGTGAGCACCTTCGGAACCGACATTAATGGATATTTAGCAGTGGGTTTCGAGGGATACAGTTCCGAAAAAGTAAATGAATCATTAATTGACGAGATATATAAGGTAATAGATGAACAATGTGAGCAGGAAGGCATCAGTGATGTACCGGTGGTTTTTGAGTTTGAAGGCTACGAGGTTGAAGAAGTAGAACTTTTACCGGAAGATGAGATCCCAAATGTGAGTGAAAGTGATGATTCCAGCTTATCAGGTAATGAAGAAGAGACTGCTGGTAATAAGATGATCAATCAAACACCCGGCTTTACTTCAATAATGACTATTCTAGGGCTTTTATCGTTGCTGACAATCAAGCGTTCATAACGTTTTTTAAGCCCTGTTTTGCCAGCTTTTTTAGATTTCTTCTGGATTTTTTGCTTTTTTTCTCCAGCATAATTATTTTTCTTTTTACTCTCTTTTTCTGAAAGCCACTTTTTCCCCGCAGTACTGGTGCAGTTTCTTAGTGCCTCCAGCCTCGCTGACCACCGTAAGCATTGTTAAGGGATCAATAATTCTGGTCCCCATTATTGCAGTAATACCTCTACTGAAGAACGGGGCAGGGTAAAGAGGCGCGCTTGGACCCAGCAGGACAACTTCCCCTGCTGCACCCCGGAATGAAATAAGTTCGTCAAAAGTCCGGTTGGCGAGGGTACTTGCACTGAGAATAATCACATCCGACGCGGGGATAATCTCTTTTGCTTTTTCCGATGGGATAATCGTGGTTTGAGGTGATTCTATTTCACGCTTTTCAAGGACAGTAAGTTTATCTGTAATTTTCAGGATTTTCGGAACGAGAGGCCCGAAATAGCCTACCATTGCAACCCTGTCTTCTGGTTTTATAAGGTCAATTTTCACTCAAAAATCTCTTAAGATAGAATTTCAATGATATGTCTGAACACACATAACGGTTAATAAGATTTTTTCTAAAAACATGGTATGCAAATATCATTTAAAAAGTAGTATGAGATTCAGGCTGCTTCTCAGTCCTGAATTCTTAAAAAATAAAGAAAAGGCGTTTTCCTTTCTATTTAAAGCTCGGAGATTCTCTGACTGTATTTCTCGAGTTCTTCAGCCCCTCTTTCTCTTTTCATGGCGCTGGCTTCGTAAACTATGAAGGAAGGCAGGACTTTCATTCCCATATACTCAAAGACGCAGTGGGTTACGGATTCCATATGTTTGTGAATGTCCCCGTGTGCCCCACCTTCGGAATACATCTCTTTTGGAGCTCCGGTAGTAAAGGCGAGCATTGCAGATTTTCCTTTGAAGAGCCCGGTATCGTAGGCGCTGTTAGTAACAGGATTAAAACCAAACCCCGGAGCCAGAACACGGTCTATCCATCCTTTCATTATGGCTGGCATGGCTGTAAAGAATATAGGGAACTGAAAGATCAGCAGGTCAGCCCATTTCACTTTTTCCATCTCTTCTTTAATATCGGGTGAAAAAGCCCCTGTTTTTGAGGCTTTGATGGCTTCGAGGAAGGGATTAAATAAATCCGGATTTTTTCTATCAGTAAAGTCTGAAGCTTTCAATACAGGGTTAAATTCCATTGCATAAAGGTCGGAGAGCTTTACTTCGTGCCCTTTTTCCTTCAGGGCAGAGAGAGCTGTATCTTTCATGGCAGCGTTAAAGGACTTCGGCTCAGGATGTGCAAAAATATAAAGGACTTTCATTTTATTCCCCCTTATCCCATGAAATTCGTTTCCCTGAATAAATAAGTAAGGCTGCCTCCCCTGTTAAGTTACGCACTGAGCTTTTTCAAAAGCCATGCCATGTTCTGTCCCAGAACCTGCATGGTCCGGATTCCTTCTTCATCTTTTTCGACATCCCCTTCAGCAAGCCCCATCCCCATATTCCAGTAGCTGGACCCGGGAATTATCATCTGGGAAATTGTGAAGAAATGGTTAATGGAATCAAAAACATGAATTGATCCGGCTCTCCTTACCGCAACAACGGCTGCCCCAACTTTGTGTTTGAACATTTCGTTATTTGCTTTCGCAACAAAGCCTGCCCTGTCTATAAGGGCTTTGAGTTCAGGTGTCAGGTCTGCAAAATATGTGGGTGATGCAAGGATTATGCCGTCGGCTTCAAGCATTTTTCCAATGCATTCATTGACAATGTCTTTGTCAATTACACACCTTCGGTCTCTATTTTCATAGCATTTTGAGCAGGCGATACAGCCGTGTACACTCTTTCCTCCAATCTGCACGACTTCGGTTTCTATTCCCTCTTTTTCAAGCTCTGCAAGGACATGCTTTATCAGAGAAGCTGTATTTCCTTCCTTTCGCGGGCTTCCGTTAAATGCAACGACTTTCATTATTTGTCTCTCCTTTTGTCTCTCCTGGTTATTTGTTACCTATTTTTCAGATTAATTTTCTTCAGCAATTCTTTAATGGGAGCAGAATTTGAGAACTGAAAAAGATAGAACTGAAAAGATAAATCACAGCTTTTTTCTGTATACATTGATTTCAGTTTCTTTCTCAAGGCATTCTGAAAGCAAAGGAAATATTTCCTTGAAATGACTGGAGTTTAAATGTGCATCCAGGCTTTTTTCATCTTCCCACTCTTCTAAAAACGTCAGGATCCCCGAATTCTCCAGTTCCCCATACAGCCCATATTCTATGCAGCCTTCATCTTTTAATGACGCTTCAACAAGTTTTTTGCATAAACCCATAAATTCCTGAACTTTTTCAGGTTTAACCTGATTTTTTGCAACAACTCTTATAGTCAACAAATCACCAGCCTGCAAACAGTCCTGATTCTGCCGTTTACATAATCATTCTCTCATCTGACCGTACCTGTTGTGGTAAACTTTCTCTTTCCTGTACCTGTCCTGAGGTCCGGGTTTTTCGGCAGGGTAGCCTAAAGGCACAAGCCCGAGAGGAAAGACATAATCAGGCAGCCCAAAAGCTTTTCTGAAGCCTTTAACTCTGTCTGTCATGGGAAAAATTCCTGTCCATACGGCTCCCAGCCCTGCATCATGAGCTGCGAGCAGGAGGTTCTGAATGGCTGCCGAGCAGTCCTGTACCCAGAATCCCGGCGCTTTTTCCTGGGTAGTATCCCCGCATACCAGGATTGCCATGGGAGCTTCCCTGCACATGCCGGCATAGGGGCTGAATGTGGGAATCTCGTCCAGAATTTTTCTGTCATCGATTACAATGAAAACCCAGGGCTGGGCATTAACCGCAGACGGAGCACTCATCGCAGCCCTGAGCAGTTCGGTAACAAGCTCTCTCGGAACTGGTCTGTCAGTGTATTTTCGGATGCTTCGGCGGGTATGGATTGCTTCAAGAGTTTCCATATCCAGACTCCTCCTGTTCATTTCTGAAATATGGGCGAGGAAATTTCTCTTCAGTTTTCTCTCGCCCTATTCTCTTTCCTTTTTGTTTCTTTTCTCAATTTGTTTCTTACTTGAAAAGGTTAAGACCTGCGTTTTTCGCTCTCTCCATAATTTCGGAATCTCCCTTTACTTCTCCGGGCGCATGATATCCGATTCCCACAATCGTGTCCTTTACATCCATGCGCATGAAGTTGGAAATCTGCCCTCCGAATTCCTCATAGACCCCTTTGAAAGCTGCCGCATCAGGTGCCCCCTGGGTTCCTATAATCACTGCTTTTTTCCCGGCAGGGAGACGGGGAGAGAAGTCAGCGTTTATAAGTGAATAACAGCGGTCAATGAATAACCGCATCTGGCCTGTAAACTGGCCAAAGTAGATAGGAGATCCGAAGACTACTCCATCTGCCGATGCGAGTTCATCGAATAATTCCACAAGGTCGTCTTCAAGCTTGCACTTATCATGGCTCTTGCAGTAGCCGCAACCCTGGCAACCTCTGTAGTTCATCTCGTTGAGGAAAAAGTTCCGGGTTTCAGCGCCTGCCTCTGCTGCGCCTTCCAGGACCTGCTGCACAAGGATATTCGTATTTCCATTCTTTCGGGGACTTCCAACAATTCCTATAACTTTCATTTTTACACCTTTTATCTTTTAATTTGAGCTCCTTTTAGCAAAAGAGAGGCTCTTCTGTAGTCACTTACGTTTATTGATATTTAATTTACAGCAACTATACTTATATACTATACATACTATCCGGATACTTAGTAACAAAAAGGATACAATGAAATCTTATGGCAGGCGAGGCAAAAAATAATAAACGCTATCAATGTCCTGTTGAAGCGACTCTGGACGTAATCGGCGGCAAATGGAAACCCATTATTCTCTGGCAGCTGAAAGCAGAAAAATTGAGGTTTTCAGGGCTCCAGCAAAGCATGCAGGGGATCTCCCCCAAAATGCTCACAAAACAGCTCAGGGAGCTTGAAGAAGCCGGGCTTGTCTTGAGAGAGGTTTATCCTGAAATCCCACCCCGAGTTGAGTATTCTCTGACAGAATTCGGAAAAACCGTGCTCCCCGTCCTGGATGCACTTTGCGAATGGGGAAATAAATACCTTGAAAGAGAGTGCGCTTCTGGTGAAAATGAGGGCTTAAAAGTCTCTGGATGCCCCACCTTACATTAATCTGATAATGTCAGAAATGTAGCATCAGGAATCCATTTTTATAGGACTTATTTCGAAGAGTACATAATTCTCGAAAAATGTTTCTATGAAGCTTGTTATGGCTTTTATAAAAATAAACTTCAAAATATTTAATTACTGTAGAAGGGATATTTAATTACATTTCTTAAAATTCTCAATTGCGGCTCTCTAAATATATCCGAAGAAAATAATTGCGCTGACACTACAACTAAATGGACAATACCTGTAAGCTATACAGAGTTCTGGAAACAGTAGAGATCTCAGGATTAAGCATATGATGCAGAACAACGGATACATGCGATATTTCACAAAAAAAAGCTGCTACCCAAACCAGGCAGAGGCTATGGAGAAGATTCATTCTGCCCTCCTGCATGAGAAAATAGTTCTCTTTGAAGGGGCGTGCGGCACAGGCAAGACCCTGAGTGCACTTGCTCCTGCGCTGCATGTGGGAAAGAAACTCAACAAGGTAGTAATCATAGTCACGAATGTCCACCAGCAGATGGTCCAGTTTATGAATGAGGCAAGGGACATCAACAGGGACAACAGCATAAAAACAATCGTTTTTAAAGGCAAAACCTCGATGTGCCCTGATAACCTTGACTATGAAGAGTGCCGGCTCAAAGGGGAAAACACATATGACCTCCTTGATTTTGAGCGTGAAGTCTCTTCAAAGGAAAAAGAGCTAAAAGATGCCTTTGAAAAGCACAAAAAATCAAAAGACCCTGCACTCTATATCCTCAGGAACGAGCTTGAAAAAGAACTCGACGAAGCCCGAAAAAAGGCTCAGTCCCTGAGAAACCATTCCTGCCCCAGGCTTTACGAAGTCCTCAGGTTTGAAGGAAATGAATTTTCTTCCTGGCTCTTTTCTGATGTCAGAAGTCCGGAAGAGATTATGGAATATGCGGAAGACCGGGGCATGTGCGGGTATGAGCTGCTCAAAAAAGAACTCAAAAACGCGGAGCTTCTTATCTGCAACTTCCATCACGTGTTAAGTGCTGAGATCTTCCTTACTCTCCTCAAATGGCTTGAGAAAGATCCTGAAGATATTATTCTTATTTTTGACGAAGCTCACAATATCGAGGCTTCAGCCCGCTCCCACTCTTCCATAATGCTTTCGGAACTGACCGTTGAAAAAGCCCTTTCAGAGGTGGGAGAGATCCCTGAACCTGACAGTTCTCCCGTATTCGGGGCCGGGTCAGGGATTCCTCTTGACGAGGACTATGCATCCAGACTTTATGCTAAAAAACTCTTTTCCTGCCTTCTCAACGCAATAAGGGATACTTACGACTCAAAATTGAAATTCGGGGATAGAAACAGGCTTGGAAAGCACTGGCAGGATATACAGATAAGCGACCCTTATGAGCGCCGTGATGTCCTGAAGATTCGTTTTTTGCGGGATGCACAGAAAGAAGGGTTTGCAGATGAAGAAAAGGTTCTGACCCGGCTGCGGGAAATCGGGGAGTTCGGAGGCAGACTGGAAGAGATTTACGCTGAAAATTACAAAAAGGGGCTTCTTTCCGTTCCCAAGCGTTCCCAGATCCGCTATGTTGCAGATTTCCTTTCTTCTTATCTTGTGCTTTCAGACAGGCAGAACTATTATCCGATTCTGAACATGCGCAGGGACTTTAAAAGCGACAGGGTGGTCGGCAGGCTTGAACTCTTCACCTGCATCCCAAAGAATGTGACCCAGCCTCTGCTTGATTCCGTTTATTCTGCAGTGCTGATGTCAGCTACCCTGCGTCCTTTTGAAATGGTTAAATCAACACTGGGCATTAGCCGGGAAGTTGAAGAAATCACCTACGGGACCACTTTTCCGCAGGAAAGAAGGCTTACTCTTGCGGTTTCAGTCCCCCCACTCTTTGCAAAAAACAGGGACAGCCCTGAAACCCTGGAAGGTTTGAGAGAGGCTCTTCTTGCTGCTACTGCTGCTTCGCCGGGAAATGTAATCATTTATTTCCAGAGCTATGCGGAAGCACTCCGCTATACAAAACTCCTTGAGCCTGAACTTTCGGTTCCCATTTTCCTTGACGAGGTCGGTGTCTCAGCCCAGGAGATAAGGCAGAAGTTCTTCAAAATAGGGGAAGAGGGAGGAAAAGCCGTGCTCATAACCTACCTCTGGGGGACCCTGAGCGAAGGTGTTGATTTCAGAGATTCCCGAGGCAGGACAGTAATTGTTGTGGGTGTGGGATATCCGGCTCTTAATGACAGGATAAAGGCGGTCGAGTCGGCATATGATACGGTCTTTGGCTGCGGAGAGGGCTGGGAATTTGCAGTCCAGGTGCCGACAATCAGAAAAGTAAGGCAGGCGATGGGAAGGGTTGTCCGCTCTCCTGGAGATTTCGGGGTAAGGATACTCCTTGATGCCCGTTATCAGGGCTCTCAGATGCGCAAACTGGGAAAATTTTCGGTTTTTGGGTATTTCCCGCCCGAAGAAAGCAGAGAATTTCTTGATGTAGCTCCAAAGGATGTAGGAAGCCTGGTAGAAGAGTTTTTTGCAAATATAACTCCTTATAAACCCGAAATAAATGAGGCTGAAAAAAAGGAGCCGGAATCCCCGGCTTCAGGCAGGCTGGAATTCGGGAGCCTCGCAGAAAAGCTCTAAGGAAGATTGCTCCATTATTCCAGCCTTTAAACTTATTTTCTTTGAATTCTTTATTTTTTTCTTCTTTTCTATTTTCTACTCTCTTTTTTATTGCTCTTTTCTCCGTTTAACGGCTTCAACGACTTAATATCAGGCTTATGATACTACTATGTAGTTGTATTTTGTCACCGAAGTGCTGCCTGCCACATTGGTTACTGTCAGCTTTATCGTGTAACTTCCTGCTGCTGAATATATGTGCTTTGGATTCTGGAGTGTTGAGGTCGTTCCGTCTCCGAAACTCCAGTTCCATGCAGTAGGTGAACCTGTAGAATTGTCCTTAAAGTACACAGTCAGGGGAGCAGTTCCCGTTCTTGGAGAACCCCAGCAGTTTATAACTGGTTTTGCTACAGTTGTTCCTGTTACTGTTATGTAGTTTGATTTTGTGTTGTATTGCTGCCTGCTGAATTACTTACTGTAAGCGCTACGGTGTAATTTCCGGCTGTCGAATAATTATGCACCGGGTTTTTAGTTGTTGAGGTCGTTCCGTCTCCGAAACTCCAGTTCCATGATGTTGGCGAACCTGTACTTGTGTCCGAAAACAGGACGTTAAGAGGTGCACTCCCTGACGTTACATTGCTGCTGAAGCCTGCAACCGGCATTGTCGAAGAGGTTCCTGTTACTGTTATGTAATTCGATTTTGTTGTTGTATTGTTGCCCGCTGCATTGGTTACTGTAAGTGCTACCGTGTAGTTTCCTGCTGCAGAGTACGTGTGTACAGGATTCTGGGATGTTGAAGATGTTCCGTCTCCAAAACTCCAGCTCCATGCTGTTGGCGAACCTGTACTGCTGTCCGTAAATGTCACATTCAGGGGCGAATTTCCTGAGGTTGGAGATGCCGAAAACGCAGCAACCGGCGTTTGGGAGGCATTTCCTGTAACTGTTATGTAATTCAATTTTGTTGATGTACTGCTTCCCGCGGCATTGCTTGCTGTAAGTGATATCGTGTAACTCCCTGCTGCTGTGTATGTATGCTTTGGGTTCTTCTCTGTTGAATATGTCCCGTCTCCAAAGCTCCAGTTCCACGCTGTTGGCGAACCTGTAGAATTGTCTTTAAAGGTTACAGTCAGAGGCGCAGTTCCCGATCTTGGAGATCCCCAGTAGTTTAAGACAGGTTTCGTTCCAGTAGTGGATACTGCAGTTATATAATTCGATTTTGTTGTTGTATTGTTGCCTGCAGAATTGCTTACTGTAAGCGTAACGGTATAATTCCCTGCTGTCGAATAGTTATGGGTCGGGTTTTGAGTTGTTGCACTCCCTCCGTCTCCGAAATTCCAGCTCCATGCAGTTGGTGAACCTGTACTGGTATCAGTAAACAGAACATTAAACGGCACGTTTCCTGAGGTTACATTGCTGCTGAAGTTCGCTGTAAGAGCTGTTGGGTTTGAAGAGGTCACGAGAGGCAGGTAGTCAGAGTATATGCTGCCTGTTATATTGGTGTATGCGGAATCGGAAATCCCATCTCCGTCTTTATCCACAGCTTTATTGGAGAAACCTGTGCCATCGGGTTTGCCCCAGAAGTTTCCTCCAATATAGGACCCTCCTGCAATGTTTTTGCCTGAAACTTTTGTAGTATTATAGGCGTTCCCTGTCCCGTTTTTGATGGTCATATTGGTATTGTTGAAGTAATTGTTGTAAATAGAGTTCCTGTCGCTGAGCCCGCAGACATACATGCCGTAAGCACTGTTTGATGTCACGGTGTTGCCTGAAAGCTTATTGTCATCAGAAGACCCCACATGGATTCCACGGCTGTCGTTAGTAGCTGTATTCCCGGAAACAGTATTTTTGCTGGAACTCCCGAGATAAATCCCGTATACTCCATTATTTATAGCGGTGTTTTTCGAGATCGTGCATTTACTGGAGCTTCCAAGGCGAATTCCATATCCGTTATTCATTACTTTGCTGTTTTCAATTACACAGTTACTGCATTTGTACAGATAAATTCCCGAGTAGCTGGATCCGCTTCCTGTGGCTTTTATCCCGCGAATTGTAACATTGCTTGCCTGTACTATGAGCACATCTTTTGTTGATTTAGCTTTAATTATTGTGTCATCAGGGTTTCCTGACTGTGATCTTATCGTAATGTTACCTTTGGTTATGTTGAGATTTTCGGTATATGTCCCGGCTTTTAAGGTTATCGTATCGCCCGAACTTGCATTGTTTACAGCAGCCTGTATTGAATTTCCCGGCTGGACAATTATCTCAGCCGCCGATCCAATACCTGATATTAATAATAATAGGAAAATAGCAATTGGTAAAATGAATAGTTTATTTTTAATTTCTATTCCTCCATCCACTCAAGAAAGTTAGGGGTGAAATCCATATCAAGGACTAAATTTGTATTGTTAGCAAATAATGAAAACTGCATTTCATGTGCAACGAATGTGCAGATGCAGAGCTAACTCATTTGCGCCGATTTGCCTTTAATCGGAACAAAGTTTCCGCATAAATCACTTTATCATACGGGAATATTTATAACAATATAATTATACCGATTTAAAGTATTACTCCCTCAAAAACGAAAAAAACGCATACAGATCAGTGAATTAATTGTTTAATTGTAGGAATAGTTTAATTGCAGGCAGTAATTTATCTTTTGCTTCTCGTAAAAAGAGAAATGGAATGTTGTGAAACATTCCAGTCTTATTTCTTTACACTTTTCAGTACTATCCCGATTACTGCCAGCGCTACGATCGCAATCAATCCCATTAAAATGATCTCGCTGTTGTCCTCATCAGATTCAGGTTCTTGAGTATCATTTCCTTCTGATTGAATCTCACCAACAGATCTCTCTTCTGCAGCGATCTGGGTACCTTCTGTATCCACCTGCTGGACAGCCTTACCTGTTATTGCAAAGAAGGAGTATCCTGAAACATCGGCTGTAAAGTACAGATATTTGCTGTCTTCATTCAACAGGCTGGCCGGCATCTGTTCCCATGTTTCGTCACTGTACCTGTTCAGAGTTATTGAATCCTGATCTATATTATTGTCCTGCAGCCAGGACTTTTCAACCTTGAAGCAGATCACAGGATTTTCTATGTTCTCTGAGCTTGCAAACCCGCTGTTTCCTACCCAGACATTGAAGTACTTATAGACCTCTCCTTCAGTCAGGTTGGATGTGAGCGTAGATTTGCTTTTCAACTGCTCGGCAATTGTTGTGGTTTTTCCAAAGGTCTTCCTGGAATCAAAGCCCACATACACTACACAGGTTGCATTCTTCGTGAAATCAAACTGTATGGGCTTTCCATTGGTGACGAATACCTGGGAAATTTCCTTTACCTCAACGTTCTTTGCGGGCTCAGGTGAACCCCCACCGCCACCGCCGCCACCGCTGCTTCCACTGCTGTGGCTGCTTCCTTCATCATCTTCATCATCTACGTCTATCGTAGTAGTTTTTTCACTTGTGCCGTTTGCATTGATTGCAGTCAATTTAGCTGTGTAAGTACCTGCAGAAGCATACTCATATGTAAAGCTTGAAGCGTTTGAGTCTTCAATCCCATCGCCGTTGACATCCCAGCTTATAGATGCTGCATTTTGCGAAAGGTCGGTAAAGGTAACTGATAGTGGAGCATAGCCGCCGGTAGCACTGGTGCTGAAGTCTGCTACAGGAAAGCCTTCTTTTTCTGCTTCCAGAACTTTTATGCCAAGGGTTTTTGAAGCCGTACCGTTTTCATTGCTTACTGTCAGGTTAACGTTATAGTCTCCGGGATTTTCATAAACATGAACTGGATTCTGGTCTGTAGAAGAAGAACTATCACCAAAGTCCCAGTTCCATGAAACTGCTTTTTGTGAAAGGTCCGTAAACTGGATTGCAAGTGGGGCAGATCCCTGAGTGGCATTGGTGCCGAAGTCTGCCACAGGCAGCTCAGAATTCTGTAAGACCGTTATTGTACCAGTTTTTGAAGTCTCACCGTTTGCATTGTTTACTTTTAACGTTACATTGTAATTCCCTGCTGAGGTATACGTGTGTATGGGGGTCTTGTCCTGTGAATTAGTTCCATCTCCGAAATCCCAGTTCCACGAAGTGGGAGTTCCTGTGCTTTTATCAGTAAACAGGACGTCAAGAGGTGCATTTCCCGAAGTAATGCTGCTGCTGAAGTCCGCAACCGGGATTGTGGGCGCAGCCGAGTTTGAAGACGACACAAGAGGCAGGTAATCCTTATACGAGCTGTCACCCGGCAGGCTGTATGCTGAATCGGCAATCCCGTCTCCATCACTATCCACTGCCGTATCGGAAAATCCCTTGCCATCAGGTTTTCCCCAGTAGTTTCCGCCGATATAAGAGCCGCCAATTATATTTGTGCCTGCGGTTTTTGTAATATTATAGGAGTTTCCAGATCCTTTTTTTACGGTCACATCGGTGTTATTGAAATAGTTGTTGTACACGGTATTATAGTCGCAAAGGCTGCATTCATAGAACCCTAAATAATTATTATAAGTTACTTTGTTACCTGAAATTGTATTGTAGTCAGCGGAACCCAGATAGATACCACGGCTGCTATTATAAACCGTATTATCAGAAATGGTATTGTTTCTGGAGCTCCCTACCTCAATTCCGTATACTCCGTTATCCATGACTGTGTTTTTCGAGACAGAGCACTTACTGGAACTTGTGAGGCGAATTCCATATCCGTTATTCGTAAGTTTATTATTTTCAAGTGTGCAGTCACTGCATTTGTAAAGGTAAATCCCCGAATAGCTGGATCCGCTTCCTGTGGCTTTGATCCCTCTAATCGCAACATTATTTGCTTCGTACACCAGGAGTACATTTGCTGCTGATCTTTTAGCATGAATTATCGTATCATCAGGATTTCCAGACTCTGACCTGATTGTAAGATTACCTTTGGTTATGTTGACATTTTCGATATAAGTACCTGGTTTTATGATTATTTCATCATATGGACTTGCACTGTCAACAGCAGTCTGTATCGAATTTCCCGGCTCGACAGTTATCTCGGCCGCTGATCCGATAAATGAAATTAATAATAATAGGAAAATAGCAATTGGTAAAATGAATAGTTTATTTTTAATTTCCAATTCCTCCATCCACTTACAAAATTTAGGGGTAAAATCTGTGTTCTGGATGAATTGATTTATTAGCAATCAATCAAACTCACTCACAGCGCTAACAATCTACAGGTTCAGTTATTAGTTCCAATAACTGATTTTTTATATCCAGATTTACACCTCATACTCCATACTTTAACCTGAGTGGAAGACATATTATACAATATAAATATGCTGATTTAGATTAATACTTTTTAATAGAAATAAAAACCTGATTTTCGCAGCCTAATGGAGCAATGCTTTTAAAGTCAAAAACAGTCTGTTTGTTCTTGTTTAATTACTCAGTTTTTTTATACTTCCAGTCTTCTGTCCAAGAATACTCCTTTTTTGGTACTTCATTTTTTAGTTATTTGCCAGAAACAATCCCGAAATTATTATTATATTATAGGAAAGACAATAATAAATCCTGAAAGGTTACTACAAAAGGACTATAATGTCGTATAATGAATTATATTGGGAACAATGAGAGTTATGTTTGGACTTGAGGTTCCATAATTACAGAAATATGTTAAAACTAATATTATAGTAACTTTAAGCGGAAAGTATAACAGAGAATAGATAACATTATTCTCCATATAAAAAAATGATTCCTTACACATCGGGGGATAAATTAGATGGGCGTAGAAGAAACCATTAAACAAATCGCATGCGAACTTGAAAAAGTTGCAAGCACGAAAACTGTTGTTGGAGATCCTATTACAGCTGCCGGGAAAACAATCATTCCTGTCTCCAAAATCTCAATGGGGTTCGGAGCAGGAGGCGGGGAAGGCAAGAAAGATACTGAATCTGGATTCGGAGGAGGGGGAGGTGCAGGTGCGAAGATCGAGCCTGTTGCTTTTATCATGCTTTCCGAAGATGATGCAAAGATCTTCAGGATCTCTGAAAAAGGCGATGTAGGGGCAATTCTCAGTTCCCTTCAAGAGGTAGTGCCTGAACTTCTGGATAAAATCAAAGGCAAAACCGGGAAGCATAAAAAAGAAGAAAGTTCTGAAGCCGAAAAAACTGAAGTTAATGAGTAAAAAAATCTCTGTTGAGAATGGAGACGGTTTCCACTAAATTTTTCGGGTTAAACCCCCTTCAGTGATTTTTCACGGGGCAGGACTAATAGGTTATGATTTCAGGGGATGATCAGTAGTACTCTTTCCCTTTCACTTGTTTAGCATGCTTGCCATATACCTCATCCTTCTGGTTTTTCTAATTATTCTGTTTGTACTCCTTACAGCAATAGTCCTTACTCTCAAGCTCAAGGTACTTAGTTTGAAAGAAAAAAACGAATTTGAAGGCACATTTACTGTTAAATGGCTGTTTTTTTCCCATACTTTTTTAATAGGAGAACCAGGGGAGAAAAAATACCATATTGAAGAGCCGGGTACAGGGGAGAAAGGAAAAGAAACAATAGCGGAAATGGAATCTCAGCAGGAAAAAGCAGGTCCTGAACAAACCGAAAGCAGGGAAGAAGATCTGAGCTCAGAGTATAAAGTGCAGGCCGAAGAAAGAGGGTCCGAAGAAAAAATGCCTGAGGAGAAAACGGTAATCTTTGAAGATGAGGAGAGAATTGAGGTTAAAGAAAAAACCCCGGTTAAAAAGAAAAGAGGAATATTTGACCGGATAAGAAGGAAAAAAAGAGCCGGTGAAGAAGGTGAAGTTGAATCGGAAAAGGGAATGACTATCAGAGAAAAGCTCCACTGGGGACTGGAAGCTTACAAAGCCCTTAGAAAACCTCTTTTCCGCCTGTTTTCCGATATGCTTAATGCAGTAAAAATCAAAAACCTGAAAGCTGACCTCACTTTCGGGCTTCCCGATCCTGCAGATACGGGGATGCTTTGCGGGTTTATACATGCCATACTGGGAATAGTATACAGCCGCTGCCGGAGCTGCAGTTTTTCTGTCTGTCCTGTTTTTATGGAATCCCTGCTGGACTTCCGGGGGAGCGCGGAGATCCGTGTAAAAATATATTCTCTGATTTTCCCCTTCATCAAATTTATATTAAACGGGAAAACTTTATCTTTTACTTATTCGATTGTTAAGGAAAAACTTCGGGGTAGTTCGAAGATAAACTCCTAAGCTTTATGAATAAGCAATGAGGATACAGATGAATATGATTAATGTGGTGTCTCCATCCAGACTGCACCTCACCCTTATCGATCTCAATGCAGAGATTGGCAGGGTCGATGGAGGGGTAGGAATTACTCTCGAGTCACCCAGCCTGGAAATTTCTGCATCTGAAGCGGATACTGTTGAAGTCGTGGGTTCTTCTCTTCTCGCGGGCAGGATGCTAAAAGCAGCAAAAGCTGTGCTTCCGGAAGGCAAAGGGATAAGAATCCTTATTAAAAGGGATCTCCCTGACCATGTGGGGCTTGGTTCCGGAACCCAGGCTGCACTTTCGGTAGCTGCAGCCATAAATGAGATTTACGGGCTTGGTAAAAGTGTCAGGGAACTTGCAGTTGCCGTAGGCAGAGGAGGAACTTCTGGAATAGGGGTTGCTGCTTTTGAAAACGGAGGTTTTATCGTGGACGGAGGTCACAAGTTCAAGGAAAAGGGTGCATTTTCTCCTTCCGCAGCCAGCAAAATGCCTCCAGGACCTGTACTTTTCAGAAGAGCGTTTCCTGACTGGAATATTGTCCTTGCAATCCCCAATACCAAAGGAGTTCATGACGCAGAAGAAGTGGATATTTTCAAAAAGGTCTGTCCCATCCCTCTTGCAGAAGTTCAGGAGATCTCCCACGTAATCCTTATGCAGATGCTCCCTGCGCTTATCGAAGAAGATATTGAAAGTTTCGGCAGGGCAGTCAACCATTTCCAGACTGCAGGTTTCAAAAAACGGGAAGTCGAACTTCAGCCAAAACCTGTACTCGATGCTATGAAATACATGCAGGACAACGGAGCAAGTGGTTCAGGAGTAAGTTCTTTCGGTCCCGTTGTTTATGGAATTGTCGGGAGTTCTGGAGACGCCAGAAAACTCCAGAAAGACGTCCAGAGCATGCTTGATGAATCACTTGGCGGAGAAGTTCTGCTTACAAAGGGAAGGAACCGGGGTGCGGATATCTTCGGAGGCTCCGATTGATAATCAATACCTGGTTTGGAGTTCTTGAGCTGGGCAGTAACGGGAAGCTGTCCGCCTCCGAGCTTTTTCCAAAGGATGTAAGAGAGCTTGCACTTCGTTCTCTCTCTCTGAGGGACAGCAGGCAAAATCTGCCGCCCGAAGGATTTGACCTGAAAACTGCAGCTATAGAGTGTGGTTTTGCAGATTCTTCTTCCGAATACTATTCCCTTTTACATGAAGTTACTCTGGAAACCGTAAAACTCCAGGTTTCACAGGCTCTCACCCCTGACCAGCGTATCGTTCAGGCAGTAGAAGCTCTGGACGACATTAATGAAACCACTAACTCCCTTTCCGAAAGGCTTTTTGAATGGTATGGAGGCTATTTCCCCGAAAGCGGGCTCAATGGGGAATCACTTGCGGTTTTCGTTGCAAAATACGGTTCTCGCGAGAATATTCCTCCTGAAGATCCTCTCTATTTAAAAGCCCAAAATTCTATGGGTGCAAAACTTGAAGCCGCAGATGAATTGCTTCTTAAAAGCTTTGCAGAAAGCGTATGCAGCCTCTATGAACGGCGGAAACAGATTGAGGCTTATATTGAAAGCAGCATGGAAACTCTTGCCCCCAATCTTACTGCGCTTGCGGGTCCCATGCTCGGGGCAAGGCTCATAAGCATTGCAGGCAGCCTCGAAAAACTCGCTGCTTTCCCTTCAAGCACCATTCAGGTAATAGGAGCAAATAAAGCTCTCTTTAAACACCTCCGTGCCAGGGCTCCGTCCCCCAAGCACGGTATCATCTACAGCCATCCTCTTATCAACACCTCTCCCTGGTGGGTGAGGGGAAAGGTAGCAAGAGCCCTTGCAGCAAAACTTTCTCTTGCTGCAAGAATTGACTTTTATTCCGCAAAAAAAGAACCTTCCCTTGAAGGCGAACTGGAAGAAAAGATCCGGAAGATCAGGGAAGCAAACCCGAGACCTCCTCAAAAGAGGCAGGAAAGCAGAGCAAAGCCAAAAAAGAAGAGGAGGAGGTAAATGACCGAAATAAGGCTGCTTTCCGAAGGGATTTTCGAGGTTACAAAGGATAAAAAGCAGCTTTCCACCCTTAACCTTGACCCCGGAAAAGTTGTTTACGGAGAAAAGCTGATCTCTGTTGAAGGAGCAGAATACAGGACATGGGACCCCCGCAGGAGCAAGCTTGGAGCCATGGTCCTCAAAAAATTCGATATTCCTCTTAAAAGGGATTCAAAAGTCCTTTATCTCGGAGCTGCGTCAGGCACAACGGTGAGCCACGTCTCAGATATCGTATCCGAAGGGGTAGTTTATTCTGTGGAATTTGCTCCCCGGAGCATGCGCGACTTCATAGGGCTTGCTTCCCGACGAAAAAATATTTTCCCTATCCTTGCTGATGCGGGAAAGCCGGACAGTTACGCCCATATTGTTGAGCCTGTAGACATTATCTTCCAGGATGTTGCTCAGCCCAACCAGGCAGAGATAGCTGCAAGAAATGCAGTCCGCTTTTTGAAAAAAGACGGATATCTTCTGCTCTCTATCAAGGCCCGCAGCATTGACACTGCGGCAAGCCCGAAGGAGATCTTCAAAGAAGAGGTAAAAAAGCTTGAACAGGCTTTTGAGAAGGGATTTGAAATTTTGACTGCCAGGGACCTTATGCCCTATCATGAAGACCATCTTGGGGTGCTGGCGAAGTTAAAGGCATAAATTCCCTTTTTGAATCCTGCTCTTTCGGAAGACCAAAAATCTCTGTGGTCTGTCCGGGCAGGAATTTTAACTGGTAGTGAAGTACTTTAGTAGAGGCACTGCAGAGGAGACTCTCACCGGGATTATTTAGCGGGATTATTTATTGAAACCTGGTCCAATCAGGATTGATTTACCTTCTTATATTTACAAATAGCCTCTTTTTCGTGACAGGAATCAGTTTCTTCCACTCAACAACCGAATCTTCGTGAAACTCGTACTCGTCTACAGTTTTATCCGAAAATTTGCCGTCCACTTCATATACATAAAAACCCTCTTCTCCATCCGTAGATACGACTTTTACCCTGTCTCCCATTTTCTTTACCTCAACAGCAGCTACACTTTTCAGGGCTTCAAGTAAATTCGTGCCTTCTTCTACCTCAATATGTCTGTTTTCTGCAAAACGGTCAAGGAAAGAATAGACATTGCTCAGTTTTATTCCTATCATGTGGGTATTTCCAAACTTTTTCCTTTCTATAAGTTCGGCTTTTTCCAGGACTTTCACATGTTTCGCAGCTACAGGCACAGAGATCCCTATTTCCCTTGCAAGACCTGAGATATGCTTATCTCCTTCACTCAGGCTCTCAAGGATTGAAAGGCGTGTATCACTTGAAATCGCTTTGAAGAGGTTTTCTCTACCTCCGTTAATTCCTGAATCCCTCATAACACTTACTACCATGATGATCCTCTATTTTACCTCAAATACTTATAATTATTGCCCATTCTAACTCAAGTAAAGTATATCATTCTTTCTACTAATAATCTTTTTATTTATTCTTCTAGCAAATTTGCTTTAGTTATTATTTTTCTGGTTTCGTTCTCTCTAATTTAGTAACTAGTTAACAGTGAAGAAATTTGCATATTTATTCTTAAATTCTGTTGTTCTTTTGCTATTGGTCCTGTCTGGTCTTTTTTTAAAACTGGTCTTATTTTTATGAGCTTCGATGCCTGTCCCTTTACTTTTATAATTATTTCTTCTTCTCTTCTCGTTGAAAGTCAGAAGTTAAACTTTTCATCTAAAAACAGCTTTCTTTGCACTTGTTATCCAAAAAGATAACAAACATTACCCAAAAACCAGTTTTTATTTAATCCTACCATAGATGCTCAGAAGGTACTATGGACTCTGCGACGTTAACTGTTATTGGAATTATGATAGGTATCCTTATCTTCGGAATTAAAACTGGATTAGGCTGTGGATTTTCAAATATTACTACGCGAGAAATTCTTACGATTGCCGGCAGTTACTTTTTCCTTGCCCTTATATTCGGAAGCATCGCTGACCGCTTAAGCATGGACGCCTTTGAGCGCCTTTCTTCAATGGGCATGGGAATCCATGTTCTTGTCTCCCTGCTCCTCATAGGAGCTGGTATTTACACCCAGAAAAAGTGGAATTCAGGAAAAGATGTTTCCAGGCACACTTTTCTGGCTATATCCATGCCCTGCCCGGTCTGCCTTGGAGCTCTTGCAGTATCCTGTATGCTGCTCTCAAAAAGCCTCAACTTTTCCGGGCTAAAAATAGGGCTCCTTGTAGGAATTGCTTTTTTTATTGCAGTTGTAGCTTCTTCTTTTCTTTTCAGGTTTGGAAAGACCCGGCTGGGAAAGACCCCCGAAACTATGGGAAGCGCCATGATGCTTATCGGAATATATTATCTTCTGGGAGCTCTGCTAATCCCTGCTTACATGAAAACAAAACAGATGAACCTTGTTTCTACCGGTGGAGGAGAGACAGGAATCGTGCCTCTGATGGCTTTTGGGGTCATCGTCCTTGCAGGCTTTTTGCTGGATCGTATAAGGAGGCATGACCTGTGAGTATGATGGATTTGTTATCCAGCTTGATGAATGTCTTCTCAACTGCTTTACTGATCCCGGTGATGTTTCTCCTCACCCTGCTTGTATTCCTCTCCCTTATTCAGCTGGGGGAGTTCCTCTCCGAATACACAAAAAGGCACAGGGACTGGAATAACCTTGAAACTAACTGCAAAAAACTCGAGCATGACCTCAGAAACTCGGATTTTACGGAAGCTTCAAGAGCCCTTGAGAATATTAAGCAAAATTACATGGTCACTTCCTTTGCAAGAGACGCTTCCAAATATTTGAAAGAGCAGCACCTTCCTGCAATTGAGAGGCTTTCGCAGGAATATGAAATCAAGATGGCAAAGCGCCTTGAACATACAAAGATAACCTCTACTATTGGCCCTATGCTTGGTCTTATGGGAACTCTGATTCCATTAGGTCCTGCTCTTATTGGACTTTCGTCAGGAGATCTCGAAACCCTTGCAAAAAACCTTATGATCGCATTTGCAACAACTGTTGTAGGGCTTTTTGCAGCCGGAATAGGTTACATACTTACGCAGGTCAGAAGGCGCTGGTACTGGGAGGACATGTCCGACATCGATTACATTCTGGACACAATTGAGGAAAAGAGCTGAAGCCTGGTATCTTTTAATCAGGAGGAATAATTATGCGAAAAACCAGAAGGTTCAGGCGTACAGGGCTTTTACATGCCGAGGATGAGCAAAGCCCCATGGTCACTGTTGCCAATGTTTTTGATGTTGCAATGGTCTTTTCTGTAGCCCTGCTCGTAGCCCTTGTGATGTCATACCATCTCCCCGAACTTCTGAGCTCCAGCGAGGATATTACAATTGTAAAAAATCCTGGAGCTGAGGATATGAAGATAATCGTCAAGGAAGAAGGGAAACCCATAGAAGTCCTGAACATGACTGACAGTATAGGCGGAGGCACAGGAGAAGCTCTGGGCACGGCTTATAAGCTTGCTGACGGCAGGGTTATTTACGTGCCTGAAGATTCTGAGGGTAATAGCACATCTGCGGGTACATCTGCTTCAACTGAGGCATCCTCTTCTACCAGGTCTGTTTCGACTTAATCTGCCTCAAATTATTTTTTTCCACAACTTGTGCAAGTTAAGTTTTTGTGGCCTGTATTGGTAGAATTTTATGGGATTCCGGAAAAAGAAACTTTAAATCTTCAGTGAAATGCGGCGTAACCAGATCGCCGTATTTTTTCCTTTTTTCCCTCATTTCAGATCTTTTTTCTGAAATTCAGCTTATTTTTGTCTTTTTTTAAATAAAAGTACATTCTTCTTCCTAAAATAAGTAAAAATTCTCTATTCTTGCCTTTTTACCCAAATAGCTAACAATTCTAAGCCAAAAACCGTTTTTTATATATTTTTCCACCAATGCTCCGAATGTTGAATCTATCAAACACAATCGGCTGCTCATTTATTTGAGAAAGTTCTGGAATTGAACTAAAAGTCAGAACCGAGAACTTCCAATTTCATTTCCAAAACTTGACGGCTGTTTTTATGCAAGTTCCGAAATGAGGCAATTTCAAAATTAAAATTATATCTCGAACCCGACATCCTGACTATTTTCCTCTGGGTACCGGGTTCATGATATTGTCTGGGGATAAGATGTACACGTCACGAAGTAGGTTATTGGTTTCACGTGCAGTGGTTCTTTTACTGCTAGCACAGCATGTATTGACTGCTGAAAAAAAGGTAAATAGCTATAATTTTTCTTCTATAAGGCTCCAGGACTCCTGGCAAATTAGCTGAGGGATAACATGAATAAAATTATCCATTTGCTGTTCCTGAGCGCATTGCTCTTCCTGGTGTTTACGCCAGGCGTGCTGGCAGAGGAACAAATAACAAATATAACTTACATCAGCTACGCTCCCAATGAAGCCCTTGAGAAGGCAAGTGAGACAAATGCTCATAGCGATCTCATCAAGTACACCTTCATCAATTACTATAATGCCACTTCAAATGGGATAAGTGATGAGCTTCTTCAAGCAGCTGAATCTGGTTTTTTGGAAACTCAGGATGTCATTTTCTGTGATTATATTGGAAGCACAATTCTGGGTGATCCGGTAATAAATGAGACCCTGATAAGAGCACATAATAAGGGTACGGAACTGTATACCCTGAGGACAATGGGCACTCCTCCTGATTATTTTGATTACATTTCCGATGGCAGTGCTAACGACCCCATCTGTAACTATCTCAACAACATGGGTACTGATGGCAATGGTCTTGAAAATGCGGAAAATCTGCTTCTTTATCTCGCAGTTAAAAACAAAATAACTTACATCAGCTACACTCCCAATGAAGCTCTTGAGAAGGCAAGTGAGACCAATGATTATAGAGATCTCATTGGGTACACCTTCATCAATTATTATAATGCCACTTCCAAAGGAATAAGTGACGAGCTCCTGCAAGCAGCTGAAACTGGCTTTTTGGAAACTCAGGATGTTATTTTCTGTGATTATATCGGAAGCACAATTCTAGCTGATCCGGTAATAAACGAGACTCTGATAAATGCCCATAACAGGGGTACGGAACTTTACACCCTGAGGACAATGGGCACTCCTCCTGATTATTTTGATTACATTTCCGATGGCAGTGATAACGACACCATATGCAACTATTTAAACAACATGAGTACTGAAGGTGAAGGTCTTGAGAATGCAGAGAACCTGCTAATATACCTTGTAAAAGATGACCTGAATATCCAGAGTACGGACAACGACACAAATGTGGGCAATAATGAGTTCTTATTTGTCCTGGGTACGGATTTCAATAAACTTGCCTTAAGTAATGCAGCTTCAAATGCAAACGTTTCATCCAAACTGAACATAACCATATTCACACATGACAATCCTGTACCTGAAGGCTTCGATTTCTCCAGGTATGGAGTGATCTTCATCGAGTCACAGGACGAATCTGTGGTATCTGGCTGGGATTCGAGTATAAATTCTGCCAAAGCAGGAGGCTCAAAGGTCATAGGTTACAACCTCTCATCCAATGTCACCTTCCCCAACGTTGACCTGTATTCTGATGAATACACGGACATAGAACGATACTGGGTGCAGGGCGGCGATACGAATATGGAAAGCATGCTCAAATTTATGGGTCAGAAGTTCTCTGGATCATGGAGCGGAGAAGATATCCCTGAGCCAGTGATTACGCAGGAAAAAGTGAACATGACCTTCATTATTGGTGCGGACTCAAATGCATATCATCTAAGCAATGTCATTTCTCAGAGAAAAGTGATCACTGACCGTTTCAACATAAACCTCATGAATGGTAGCAGTGCTGTTTCAAACCTCAATAATGCTTCAGACCAGGACTTTATAGTATTGTATATGATCGGCTCTGGTGATATCTCCTCGTTGATGAATGTATTGTCCGATGCAAAGAACAGTGGTACACAGATCAGCCTAGGAAGCAGTGAAGATGCATACGGGATAAGCACTATAGACACGTCCAATCCTCCTCATAATGTAATGGTTGAATATCTTGCTAACGATGGAGACGCAAACATGGAGAATCTGGTCCGTTATATGGGAGCAGAACTTGATAATGTCTATATCGAGTATTCACCTGTGGAGGCTCCATCAATTCCTGACGATGGGATCTATCATCCGGATGCTTTGCCGGAGGTTTTCAATAGCAGCACAGAATATCTGGAGTGGTATGCAAACAGAACAGACGGAGGCCATGTCTATGACCCTGATGCTCCCACTATCGGCATTGTGAACTACGAAATTCAAAAAGAGCCTATCTATCTCACCACTGACAATGCCATAATCAGATATCTTGAATCAAAAGGATGTAATGTTATCTACACTACCGATAAGGTATGTACTGATGATGTTGACTATTTCACAAAGGACGGTGAAGTACTCGTAGATGCCATAATTCATTTAAAGGCTTTCTATCTTAACTATGATGATCCTGATAAGGGTGTGGAATATCTTCAGAAATACAATGTTCCTATACTGAAAGGAATACAGGACCCATACACAACACCGGAGGAATTCAACAACAGCACTCAAGGAACAAATCTGATGAGCATTCCTGCTATGGTTACACAACCTGAAATTGATGGCTGCACTGATTTCATCTGGATAAGCGGAAGTGTGCCAAATCCGGAGAATCTCAACCAGACGTATTACCAACCTATCATGTCTCAGGTTGAATTTTTGTGTGATCGTGCAATCGGATGGGCAGAACTTGGAAGGGCCAGCAACGAGAACAAGAAAGTCAGTATCCTGTATTACAACCATGAAGGTGGTAAGGAAAATATTGGTGCAAGTTATCTTGATATCGGTTCCAGTTTCAAATTACTGCTTGAGCAGATGAAAGCAGAAGGTTACAATATAGGCAACGGTACCATACCAAACGGCAGTGAGTTCATTGACCTTTTCATCGAGAGCAGGAATGTTGGGGCATGGGCTCCTGGTGAACTTGAGAAGGTTGTAAACTCTGGCAAGGCAACTCTCTGGCCGGCTGAGGAGTATCTTGTGTGGTATAACACCTTACCTGAATCTGTCAGGGCTGAAGTTGAAGAAACATGGGGTGAAGCTCCTGGAGATATCATGGTATACGAGAACGAGAGCGGAAAATACTTCGTGATACCTACGGTCCAGCTTGGAAATGTCAACTTCATACCACAGCCAACCAAAGCCAAGCTCTCTGATGAATCACTCATATATCACAATACCTCAATACCACCAACTCACCAGTATCTCGCAACCTACTTCTGGATCAACAAAGTATATGATGCCGATGCTATCATCCACTTCGGAACTCATGGATCAATGGAATGGTTGCCTGGAAAAGAAATCGGCCTGTGGAGATATGATTACCCGTCGATATGTGCGGATGACACGCCTATCATATATCCCTATATCATGGACAATGTGGGTGAAGGTAGCCAGGCTAAACACCGTGGTAATGCTGTGATCATAGATCATCTGACACCACCGATAATAGCGGCAGGCATCTATGGTGATCTGGCCACCATGAAAGACAAGATACACAGTTATAATGAAGCCAGAAGCCTCAATGATACCTCAAAGGCAGCACTTTATCGTAACAGTACGATCGAGCTTTATACAAATCTCTCACTGGAAAATGATCTGGGGGTCTCTTCAGACGAGCTCAGATCAATGTCTGATGAGGAGTTTGAAGACTTTGTAAGTGATACCGTAGATGAATATCTCGATACACTGAAAGACACACTGATGCCTTACGGTGTTCACATCTTTGGCGTTGCACCGGAAGATGAGAAACTTGTCTCTATGGTCAAATCCATGTTAGGCGATGATTTCACAGACCATATCTATGATGTGCTGCCCAAAGATAGCGGAATTGAGGAAGATTGGGAAGATGAAGCCGATTCGGATGCCATGTTACTTTTGAATGCTACTTTGCTCAATGGGACAAACGTTTCAACTGCTCAGCTTGATGTTCTCGGTATTACTGATGACAATATCACATCTGATCTTAATCTTGGGCTGGAATATGCTGATAACCTGGGTCAGTCAGCACGTGAGATAAACCAGACCCTGCGGGCGCTAAATTCGGAATATATTGAACCGGGACCAGGAAATGATCCTGTCCGTAATCCTGATGCATTGCCAACCGGCAGGAACTTCTATGGTTTTGACCAGAGGAAATTCCCTGATGAGGAAACCCAGGTAATGGGGGCCGCCCTCGCAGACCAGCTGGTAGAGGATTATTACAACAACCATAATGGCACATACCCGGAAAAAGTCTCGTATGTCCTCTGGGCTATGGAAACACTGCGCCATGGAGGACTCATGGAAGCACAGATATATTCTCTGCTTGGGGTCAAGCCTGTGAGAGATGATGGGCGTATTACCGGTTTTGAGGTCATACCGCTGGAAGAGATGAGCCATCCGAGGATCGATGTAATGATCCACTCCTCTGGACTGTACAGAGATACGTTCCCATATCAACTGGAACTTTTCGACGAGGCTATCCGAACGGTTGCAGACCTTAATGAGACCAATGAAACTAACTATGTCAGGTGGAACTCACTGAAGATGGAAGATGCACTCATAGCAAATGGGTACAATGAGAACACAGCGCACTATCTTTCAAGATCAAGGATATTCAGTGAAGCACCCGGGAACTATGACAACGGAATGGAAGATGCAATAGCTGCAAGTAATACTTGGGAAAACGAATCCAAACTTGCCGACCTCTTCATATCAACGTCGTCTTATATTTACGGACAGGATATGTGGGGTGACGGTTACGAAGATGTTTTCACAATGAACCTTATGGACATTGATGCTGCTGTGCACAGTGACTCTACAAACCTGTTTGGTCTTCTCGATGGTGACGGGTACTACGGTTATCTAGGAACTATCGGGCTTACAGTAAGGTCGCTCACTGGAGAGACACCTGAATTGTATATAGCCAACCAGGAAAATACGGATGATCTTCAGATGATGACACTGAAGGATGCCTTCAGGACTGAGCTGCGTGCACGTAACTTCAATCCTGCATGGATTACCGGAATGATGGAAGGTGACTATGCAGGCGCCCGTCAGATGATGAAATCTATTGAATATTTGTGGGGATGGGATGTGACGAATCCGGATATGGTCACAGACTCTGACTGGAATGAGATATATGACATCTACGTCAACGACAAATATGATCTTGGTCTGGATGAGTTCCTGAAAACAGAGAACCCCTATCAATACCAGTCCATAACTGCAAGGATGCTTGAAACTGCAAGAAAAGGTTACTGGGATGCTTCCGACGAAGTGATTCAGAGCCTTGTGAAAGAATATGCGGAATCCGTAGCTAAAGATGGTGTCACCTGCTGCCACCATACCTGCGGAAATGCCTTGCTTGATGAATATATTCAGGGTGTAATGTCAGTTCCGGGTGTTGTTGATGAGGAGACCGCAGAAAAATATAAGGAACTGATGGAGGATGCTACGGAATCTTCCCCGCAGCAGTCCAGTGAGAGCAGCAGCCACAGCAGTAATGGTCACCAGACGAGTGTTGCTGAAAAACTCAACCAGACTGCTAAAACCAGCATCGAAGAATCGGTAAGCAACCAGACTGTTCAGAACTCTGATGCCGGTTATGGTGTGGATTCCCCCGAACCTGCTCCGGAAGCCCGGCAGTCTGCAGATTCCAATTACGTGGAGGGTTATGAGATGCAGAAAGAATCGCCTGCCGAGGAAAGTGAAAGTGGTGGAATGTCCTTCTCAGGCGCTGACATACTGGGAACTCTTTTCGTGATAGTAGCAGCCGGTGGAATTTATATGGGATTCAGGAAAAAGAAACTTTAAATCTTCAGTGAAATGCGGCGTAACCAGATCGCCGTATTTTTTCTTTTTATCTGATCCTGAATCCAGTTTCTCTGGTAATTCGCTCTATCGGTGCCCTTTTTAGAATTAAAGTGTGTTAATAATCTTAAATTATTTGTTAATCTCTAATATTATCTCTTTATCTAAATAGCTAATAATTCTTACCCAAAAACCGCATTTTTATGTATTTTCTCCCCTAATTCTCTGATGTTTAATCCCGAAAACAACATCGGATGCTCATTGGTTTCAGAAGTTTATTGTCTTTAATTAAAAGTCAGAATGAGAGTTTTTCATTAAACTTTTAAACTAGAAATGCATATCTTTACAAGTTTCTAACATTAATAAACTTTTGAACACCCTATCTCTGATGAGCCAGAAGTTCTGGATATTTTCTTTCAGGCACTCCGTTTTCTTTCGGGTACTCAGGGCTCATAATACCTTTTCAGGAGATCGAAAATGCAGGAAAAGTCTATAATGCTATTGGTTTTTGTTTTGTTCTTGTTAACAATGTTATCTAATGTTTTATTCTGGTGGAAACTTCCCAGAAATACGAGATCGGAAGATTCTTAAAATTCAAATTTGCAAAATAGTCCAAATTAATAAATCTTTTTCTTTTTCTGCCTATATGTAGCTTTTTTAAATGTTTATCAGTTTGTTTTAACTGAAGTCTTTTGATTCGATTATTTTAGTGTCTTTGAATCTGAAAATCGAACTGCCTTTTCGTCTAAGAGTCTAATACTACTCAATAATGGTTCTTCTTTCCATTTAAGTCCTTTTTTCTTCCTTTTTTCCATTTAAGTCCTTTTTTCTTCCTTTTTTCCATTTAAGTCCTTTTTTCTTCCTTTTTTCCATTTAAATCGTTTTTTTAAACGTTTCTTTATTTATGTGTGGTTTTTACCCGAATAGCTAACAATTGTAAGCCAAAAACCGTCTTTTATATCTTTTTCTCCCAATGCTCCGAGTGTTGAAGATACCAAACAGAATCGGCTGCTCATTTATTTGGAGAAGTTCTGGAGTTGAATTAAGAGCAATAAATCGAAAGTTAATCGAAAGTTTCCAGTTTAATCTTCAAAAACCGCCTTCTGTTTTAATGTAAATTCCGAAAATTTGCAAACTCTTAAATAAATTAGTCTGATGAGTTGGGCATCCTGATTCTTTTTCTCCCGGGGTGCCTCCTGGCTCATTATGGATTATCGGGGATAAGATGCGTACGGCACAAAGCAGGTTACTGGTTTTATGTGCAGTGGTTCTTTTGCTGCTGGCACAGAATGTATCGGCTGATGAAAATCAGGTAAATATTACTTTTATCTGTTATGACGGAAGTGCTCTTGCTGCGGCAGAGCAGTCCAATCCATACAATGCAAGTATAAATGTAACATATATTTCGGGGTATTCGGATTTTAGCAATGTCACCTTTGAAAACCAGGATGTAATCTTTTCCTACATGCTCTGGAATCAATTTGAATATATCGGGGACGACCTCGAAAGTGCTCATGAAAACGGGACGGCACTCATAGACATTACGTCTGTGATGGACCCGACATATATTAACACTTCATCTTATGATCAGATCTTTTCCGGGACCGAACCATACAATTCTACTGAAGAGAAATTCTTCTACAATATGGGTTCCAGAGGAGTCCTGAAGAAAAATGCTGAAAACTTCCTTATCTATCTAGCAAAAACTTACGGAGACAAACCAGAGCTTACAGCCAACTGGACTTATCAGGATCCTATAGAGTTTCCGGACGCCGGGCTTTACCATCCTGATGCCCGCTCTCTTACTAACGAATCTCAGCCCGACTGGTTCGAAAACACAACCGATTATCTTGAGTGGTACTCTAACTCAACCAGCGAAACCGAATCAAGGCATATTTACGATAAGAGCAAGCCAACCATAGGGATATGGTTCCATGCTTCGGATTATACCGGAGATAACCTTGAAGTCATAGATGCCCTTATCCGCGATCTGGAAGGGAAGGGCTGCAACGTAATTGCAGGTTTTGACACTTTCAATGATATCCACAAGTTTTACTTTGACGAGAACGGAGAACCTCTTGTCCAGTGTGTGATTTCTCTTAAGAGTTTCCGCCTGAATTACGATGACCCTGACAAAGGTGTACAGGAGCTCAAAGACCTTAATGTTCCCGTCCTCACGGGACTGGTTGTCAACAATCCTGCTAATTCTACCGATATAGCTGACAGCAACAGGGGCATCCCAAGTAGCGAGGTTGTATACAAGACCCTGCTCCCAAGCATTGACGGTATTTTCGAGTACATTGTAATAGGAATCGATAATTACGACTCAGAAACCGGTGAAAGCAACTATGAACCCCTGCCTTCCCAGATTGACTGGATATCAAACAGGTCGATCAACTGGGCGGAGCTGAAGTTAAAGGAGAACCAGGACAAGAAAGTAGCTGTCATCTATTACAACTACCCATCAGGAAAAGACAACATAGTCGCAAATTACCTCAACGTCACTCAGAGCATGCTTGACCTTCTCAACGCTATGAACGAGAGCGGGTACCAGGTTTCCGGAATTCCGGCAAATGACAGTGCCCTTCTGGAAATGCTTCAGGCTCAGGGTATCAATGTCGGTTCCTGGGCTCCCGGAGTTTTGAATAAAATGGTCGAAAACAGGACTGAATGGGGGCTGCAACTCATACCCATGGAGACTTACAGAGAGTGGTTTGAATCTGAAATTCCTGAAGACCTGAGAGCCAACGTGACAGCTGAATGGGGAGAACCCTGGTCTGAAGATCTGCCTCAGGATAAGAGTGTTATGATCTATGAGAATGAGACCGGAAAATATATCGTAATTCCTACGGTGCGTTTCGGAAATGTCTGGCTCATGCCTCAGCCTGCCAGGGGAACAGGGCAAAACAATGACACCCTTTACCACAGCAATGTTGTACCACCTACACACCAGTACATAGCTTTCTACCTCTGGCTGAACCACGACTGGCAGCCTGATGCGCTTATTCATATGGGAACCCACGGCACGCATGAGTGGCTTCCGGGTTCTACCTACGGTATGAACAGGACGTCTGACTGGTCTCCTCTGCTGCTGCAGGATCTGCCAAACATCTATCCTTACATAGTTGCCAACGTGGGAGAAGGAATAACTGCGGAGTACAGAGGAAATGCCCTGATTATCGACCACCTGACTCCTACTCTTGAACGCAGCGGGCTTTACGGAGGCTTGCTTAACCTCTCAATTGACGTCCAGCAGTACTACGACCCAAGCATTACTGCCCAGACCAGGGCAGGGTACAGGCAGGCAATAATTGACGAGATCTCAGCTCTAAACCTCAGTGTCGATCTGGGAATCGAGAATGTAACCGCTCTCCAGGATTACAGCGAAGAAGAATTTGGTAACTTCGTCAAAAATACCCTTCATGAATATCTGGAAGATGTAAGTAACGAAAATATCCCATACGGGATGCACATTCTCAGCCGTGTTCCGGGGACGAACACTACAGACCCCGAGAAAGATGAGCTCTCTGCAATGGTAAGAGCTATGCTTGGAGGAAGCTTTGAAGATAATGTCACTGCCGCCTTCTATCCTGAATCTGCTTATCCTCTCGGAATTCCGTTAAATGACACAAAAGTTACTCAGCTCGTCTGGGAGGTCGTAACCAATAATACAGGCGTTTCCGATGCACAGATTGATGTCTACGGGGAAACCAACAGTTCTGTTACGCTTGACCTTGAACTTGGACTCGTGTACAGGGACCGGCTTCTTGACTGTGATGTGGAAATTGACGAAATTCTTTCAGCCCTTAACGGCGGGTTCATCTCTCCGGGTTCCGGGCTGGATCCGATTATGAATCCTGATGCTGTGCCTACAGGGCGCAACTATTACAGCATAAATTCAAAGCTCTATCCTTCAGAGGCGACCTGGGAAGTCGGGAAATCTCTAGCAATCCAGCTGCTTGAGGACTATTACAGCGAGCACGGGGAATATCCTGAAAAAGTTTCATTCTCAAGGTTCGGGGTGGAGTTTATTGCTGACCATGGAACTCTGGAAGCCGAAATTCTTTACCTGCTTGGAGTAAAGCCTGTCTGGGACGAGTACGGGTATGTGACTGGAGTTGAAGCTATCCCTGAAGAAGAACTGCTTCCGAATTATGATACCTCAAAGCCGGGCAGACCGCGCATTGATATCGTCTACACAACCGCAGGCATGAGGGATGCTTTTCCGGATAAGATCAAAATGGTAGACAATGCTGTTAAACTTGCAAGTTCTCTTCCTTCCGTAAACTATCCCAACTACGTTAACCAGAGCTCTGCTACGCTTTATAATACCCTTGTTGAGGCAGGATATGACAGTGAGACTGCAGCAAAGCTCTCTACGATGCGCTGCTTTGCGGTAATGGACGGCACTTACGATATCGGTGTTGCAGATGCGGTCAGTGCAAGCGGGACATGGGAAAATGAAGAAGCTATTGCAAACGTCTACCTGAGCAAAATGGGATATGCTTACGGAGAGGATTTCTGGGGCATACAGTGCAGAGAACTTCTCGAAGGCAACCTGAAAACCGTTGAAGCGTCGGTGCATTCGTCCTCTTCAAACCTGTACGACTCCCTTGATAACGACGACCTCTTCCAGTACTTCGGCGGCATGAACCTTGCAACGAGGTATCTCAGTGGCAATACTCCTGATATGTATATTTCGGATACAAGTGACCTTGATGGAGCTCAGATGGTTGGAATGCAGGAGTACCTCAGCAAGGATCTGCGGGCCAGATATTTCAATGACAAATGGATTGAAGGGATGCAGAGTTCCGGATATTCAGGCGGCAGCATGATGGCCGAATTTGTGGACAACCTTTTTGGCTGGGAGGTAAGTGATCCTGACCTTGTAGACGACACTGTCTGGCAGCAGGTGTACGAGACCTATGCCAATGACCCTTCCATGAAAGAGTGGTTCCAGCAGAATAATCCGGATGCTTACCAGTCCATAACTGCCAGGATGCTTGAAGCTTCCAGGCATGGATACTGGACACCCTCGGAAGATGTTCTCGAAAGCCTTGCAACGGAATATGAGGAGTCTGTAGCTGAGAACGGGGCTGCATGCTGCCACCATACCTGCGGAAATCCACTGCTTCATGAGTTTGTAAGCGGAATGGTATCTGTTCCGGGATACGCTGAGCAGGTGGAAGCTGCAACTCAGGCGGAAACTGAGACGGAAACTCAAAGCAGCAGCCACAGCAGCAAAGGTCACCAGACAAGTGTTGCTGAAAAACTCAACCAGACAGCCAGAGCAAGTTCGGAATCCCAGGAAAGCAACCAGACCTCTTCAGCAACTTCAGGGGATTCGAGCAGCAATCAAACTTCTCAGGACTCAGATGCAGGATATGGTATGGATTCTTCAGAGCCTGTTCCCGATGTCCGGCAGTCTTCTGAATCCGATTATGTGGAAGGCTATGAGATGCAGAAAGAAAGTCCTGTAACTGAAGACGAAAGCGGAGGACTCTCTTTCTCCGGCTCTGATATGGTCGGAATTCTCTTCGTGGTAGCTGCAGTCGGTGGAATTTATCTCGGATTCCGTAAAAAGAAGATGTAAATGAAATTTGGAAGGGGGTAATCCCCTTTTCTTTTCATTTGAAAACAGGACTTTTATTTTTTGATTTCTCTATTTTCTGCACTGTTTTTTTTTCTGTACCGTTTTCTGTACCGTTTTCTGTTCTTTTTCATCCACTATTTACTTTTCTTCAAGTTCTTTGAAATATGGCTTGATATCCAGTACAGGTGTCCCGTTGATGGCATCCAGCCCTTTTACATGGAGCACGTTGCCCTCTACCTTTAAAAGATCCACAATGGTGAGACCTATTCCGTTAGGGCGGTATGGGCTTCTGCTCGCAAAGACTCCTGACATCTCTCCGTCATAGCGGCGGCGGTGAATCAGCTTATAACCTTCCGATCTGCTGAAGTAAAAGAGGATATACAGTTTTTCAAGCTCTTCTACCCTGTAAAGGCCGTCTACCAGGTCCTCTCTCAGGACAATTTTTGAAACCTTCTGGTAAACTTCTTCATTATACTTTGGCTCAAGATAATCGTTCTCCACATAGCCTATAGGAGTAAACTCAATTTTTTCTTGAGTATTTTCTGCGTTTTCACTCATTTTTTGCCTCAAAGCAGGAGATGCAGACTACCTGTCCGTTTTTTACTCTTCCCAGAGGTTCCATGAACCCTTCTCCGCATTTGCTGCATATTATTGTGGGGTAGATTATGGCTTTTTCCGGAGGTTCGACTTCAATTTCAGTGATGCTGAAAAGCTCTTCTTCCGGCATATCCAGAATTCTCTGGCTCTTTGCCGCATGTGAAGCCCTGAATTCTTTTGTTTCTTCCGGGCTTGCAGTACCTGCTCTTATTTTTGCGAAGAGTGCGGTGTGTTTTTCGTCCTGGGGGAGAGCATCTGGCTTCAGGGAAATTCTCAGGGCTTTTTTGTCTCCTCTCTTGAAAAACGTGTATACATGCTTTCCGTTTTCCTTAAAAATGAGGTTTCCTTTCCCGCATGTACAGCCGTTGATTGCCTGAATAGCGTCCACTGCACAGGACCGGTTTTCCACAACTGCAACAAGTTCTTCGTCTTCGCTCCTGTCTTTGAAACGATTTGCAGCCAGCGTAGCTACTCTATATCCTATCGAAAGACCAGGGCAGACATGTCCGTGGAACTTTACAGCGGTATCGAAATCAGCGTTATTGAAATCCAGGTTTTCAGCTCCTATCTCCATTATTTTCGGATATTTTTGAGGAATTTAACGAGTCCGTTTCATATTCTCTGAATACTATTTATAAATTTTGTATTTAATTGATGTTACAAAAAAAATCCTATGTATTAATTCAAGCTTTTAATTAAATATCTCTATGATGCTGTCTACCGAAAATATCCGAAGCTGAAACTGTGCAGTCTGGATAAGGAAAGGTCTGAAAATTATGAAGAAATTATTTTTAAAAAAGAGCTCAGAACTCAAATTATTCTATAATAAGGATAATAGGGACCATTTGTTTCCTGTCCAGGTCCCTACTGATGATCCAACCCCGTAGACTGAGAGGAAACCCATAACTCTCAATCTCTATTACTTTTTTACGGTTTCTAGTTATATAACATAAACGACGTGAAATATTGGTTAATATTCAAATTATAGATACTTCTATTTTTTTTCCTATATTCAAAAATTTGTTCTATATTAAATTATTTGTCGATATCAAAAGTTTCAATCTCATTGAAAATCCTCTCTGTGGTTTTATGTGGTTTTATTTCTTTTTCAATTCTAAAAATTTATTTCAGGATTTGAAAATCTACAATTTAATTTTTTTGAATCAATTGGGTTTTATCTGGTTTTTCAGACTACAATTTCTCCAATCAAAAAGTCTTTATTTCATAAGTTCTCATAATTCTATAGAATGATCTCAACTGTCTGAACTTATTCAAATTAAATCAAAATATTTTCTTAAAGTTCTCTCTAAAATAAGGTAGTTTTTACGGAAAAGATCTCTTCAAAATTGCCGGTGTTATAATTGGGAGCCGTTTGCCACCTCTGATTCGGCTCCCAATTGTGTGATTCAACCCCTACGATTAAGAGAAAAACCCCTTAACTCTTAATCGTCAACTTCCTCTTTATGTTATTGAGGTATATAACCTATACGACCTCAAAATTTACTTCCCATTAAATTATTTCGCAGCCTCAAAATCAAGTTACTTTGACTTGAAAATAGTATCTTACATTCTTAATTTTAATGATTTTTTACTCTGTAATATTTGTTTAAATCTATACTTTTCTCTCCTGATTGTATATTAAAAATATTTATTTAACTTTATACTTATATAACCTGATTGTATATCTAAATTTTCTTCTACAAATTAGTGAAAGTTTTTTATCCAATTGTTAATGCTTTTAAAAATTACTCGCTAAAAATACGAAAGGTACTTATTGAGTTTTCACTTATACATCGAAGATATGAACAGCCCGCTTCTTGAACTCATTTTCCTCTCCGAGAAAAGGAAAGATCTTCTTTTATTTTTAAAAGAGGGCCCCAAAAATATTGAGGAAATAAAAACATATCTGGATGCCAGTGCTGTGGCTGTTCTTCCGCAGATTAAAAAATTGAGGGACAACTCTCTGGTATTCAAGACCGAAGATACTTACATTCTGTCTCCTCTTGGCATAGCGGTAACTGAGAGAATGCAGGCAGTGACGAGTTTATTAAATGTTTTTGAAACTCACTATGAGTTCTGGGCAAGCCATGCAATTGAATGCTTACCCGCTTCTTTAAGGAGCAGGATTGGAGATCTGGAGAACTGTACTTTCTCCGAACCACCGGACTGGACTCGCCTCTTTGAACCTCACAGGGAATTTGTGGAAAAACTTACAATATCGAGAAAGATAAATGGTATTTCCTCCATTTTTTTCCCTCTTTATCCGTCTCTTTTTCTTTCGTTTGCAAAAAATGGGGCGGAAGTTTCTCTTCTTGTGACTCCGCCAGTTTATGAGCGAATAAAAGGGGAATACAGGACGGATTTAAGGGAATTTCTCAGTCTCGATAATACATGCTTCTATGTATGTAATGAAAAAATAGAATTTTCTCATGTTGTCACTGATAAGTTTCTCTCTCTAAGCCTTCCTTTTTCAAATGGTATTTATGACCATACTCGGGACGTTCTGTGTTTCGAACCTCTTGCCCGTAAGTGGGGAGAAGACCTCTTTGCTTACTACAGGGACAGATCCGAAAAAATAACAGATATTTGAATTTCTTCAATCCGGCAGTATCTCCTAAATAACTGGACCTGCCGGAAGATAGCTATAAATCTGTCTCTGATTATCAATTATGTTATGAAAAATGTTCAGGAAACCGCAGAAAAGATCCGGACAATGGAAATCCGGGGCGCAGGCAGGATTGCGAAAGCTGCAGCTGAAGCCATCAGGGATTATGCTTCAGGGCTCGAGGCTGATTCAATTGAAGAATTTGCAGCCCGAATCAGGGAAGTCTCAGATTACCTTATCAGTACCCGTCCTACAGCCGTATCCCTTCCTAACGCCGTAAAACTCTCTTCCAGATTCTCTTCTAATAATGTAGAGGAAGCCAGGCAGGAGATAATCACAAACTCCAATCTCTTTATCGAAAGAGCAGACCGCGCACTTGGAAGAATAGGAAAAATAGGGTCACGAAGAGTTCAGGACGGGGATGTAATAATGACCCACTGCAATTCCCATGCTGCACTTTCCATAATTACAACGGCTTTTGAAGAAGGGAAAAAAATATCGGTTATCGCTACCGAAAGCCGCCCAAGGCGCCAGGGTCTGTTGACAGTCAGGCACCTTAACGGTTTTGGCATCCCTACAACCCTTATTGTGGACTCTGCTGTACGTTACTATATGAAAGATGTGGATAAAGTAATAGTCGGAGCTGATGCAATTGCGGCAAACGGCGCTCTCGTAAACAAGATAGGGACTTCTCAGCTTGCCCTTGCCGCCCACGAAGCCAGAAAGAGCTTCATGGTAGCTGCTGAGACTTTCAAATTCAGCCCGAGCACTATTCTGGGAATCCCTATAGAAATCGAAGAAAGATCCGCAGATGAAGTTGTTGATCCTTCAATCCTTGCAGATTTACCTCATGTGCAGGTAAAAAATCCGGCTTTTGACTTTACCCCTGCCGAGTATATTGACATGATCGTTACTGATATCGGCATTATCCCGCCAGCTATGGCGTATACCGTAATAAAAGAGCACCTTGGATGGGAGATAGGGGAAATTTAACGATATTTTTTCCCATATTTCTTTTTCAGGACTTTCTTCTGATTTCTTTCTCTAATAATCCTTTATCATTCCGTCTGTAATCCTGAGAACCCTCGAACACTCTTTTGCGACCTCAGGGTCGTGAGTTACTACAAGAATCGTCTGCCCTTTCTGGCTCAATTCCTTAAAAACCCGAACAATGGAATCCCTTGTTTTGCTGTCCACCTCTCCCGTTGGCTCATCTGCGAGGATCAGGGCAGGTTTATTCGCAAGTGCCCTGGCAATAGAAACCCTCTGCTGCTCTCCACCTGACAGCTCTGTGGGTTTATGGTTCAACCGGTCTCCCAGACCCAAATCTTCAAGCAGGGCTTTAGCCCTTTCTTTTCTTTCTTTTTTTGGCACCCTGGAAAATCGCATGGCAAGTTCAACGTTTTCAAGGGCAGAAAGTGTAGGAACGAGGTTGTAATGCTGGAATATGAAACCTATTTTTTCCCTTCTCACACGCGGAAGCAGCTTTTCGGGCACTGAGGTAAGGTCTATTCCGTCAAGGATTATTTTTCCGTCAGTGGCTTTTTCAAGCGTGCCGATTAGAGCCAGAAGAGTTGATTTCCCCGAACCCGAAGGCCCCATGATAGCAAGAAGTTCCCCTTTCCTTACGGTTATGCAGGCACAGCGGAGGGCGTGGACAGGAATTTTGCCCTGCATATAGGTCTTGGAGAGGTTTTCGACCTGCATTATGATTTTTTGCTCTTCGTTTCCCAAATTACTTTTATTCTCTTCTCTTCCAGGCCTTTTCTCAGTTTTGAACCCTTGTTCTCCGATTATGACTTCAGGCATGCTTCAAAGCCTCCATAGGACTCATTTTCGAAGCCCTGTAAGCCGGATAAAGCCCTGAAAGAGCGCCTATAAGCAGGGCAAAAAGCATTGCAATTATAAGGAGCCTCGGAGTTATCAGGAAAAGCACTATTCTTGTCGTTGCAAGCCACGCGTTCATAATCTGGACAGCTCCGACGCCAACAATAATTCCAAGAATGCCACCTAAAAGGCCCATCAATGAAGCTTCTCCAAGTGTCAGGAGCAGGATATCCCTTGTTTCTGCACCTATGGCTTTTAAAATTCCGAATTCTCTTGTTCTTTCGGCAACGGACATCAGCATCGTATTCATCACGCAGAGCCCGCCTATGATTGCTGCAAGGAGCCCTGAACTGATGGTTATGACGCTGAATATCATAAATGACTGTCTTGCCTGAACTTCGAGTTCTCCGGGGGAAAGAGTGCTTGTGCCTTTTACGCTTAATTCGATGCGTTTGGACAGCATCTCTGCGTCCACCCTCTCATCAGGTACGGCAAAAATATAGGATACCGAATTTCCCACACTGTAAAGGTTCTGGGCAGTTTCAAGAGGAATGATCACAGCGTTGTCAAAAATAGAGCCGGTATAATCAAGGATTCCGACAACGGTAAAATATTTGTCGTGAATCTCGAACTTGCTCCCAATTTCAAGTCCGTATTCTCTCTTGATATTGTTTCCTACCACCACGCTGTAAGAGTCTCCGGGGTTGAGAAAGCGTCCTGCCTTCAGCTCCACGGGGTATAGAGCAACGCTGGACTTTTCAGGAGGGACTCCAAGGATCTGTTTGCCTGTCATGCCCAGCTTATCCTCATCAAAAGTAGTCATCAAAAGACCGTAAGCATCTTTTACCCCGGCTACCCGCAGGACATCGCTGACCTTATCGTCCGTAAGCCCTCCTCCAAAAACTCCGCTTTCGGCAAAAACTCTGATCTTATCGCTGGTTACACTCATGGAACGCTCAAATGTCTGATGGAAATTTTCAGACATAGCGCCCATAACTATAACTGCAAAAATCCCGAGGGCTATCCCGCAGATTGTCAGCGCACTCCGGATTTTCCTGTTCGTTATGTTTCGAATGATCAGGTCAAACATAATGATCTCGCAGACAGATGATTCTTAATCCGGCTAATTCTAAACAGCTACCTGGATTATTCTTTTTTCCAGATTTTTCTTCTTTGCAGCACGGCTACAATGCACAGGAAAACTCCAGTTGCTGCCTGAAAACTGAACGCAGGAGACTCTTCAGGAGGGGTTACTTCCGCTACGGGCTCAAAAACCCTCAAAACCGTTTCATGGCTGTCGAGGACTTCGCCATCCAGGTTTACCGCATATATTTTTACATTATAATCCCCTCGGGGAACTCCCTGCCAGATAATCCCTACAGTATCTTCTTTTCCTGCGGTAAGGATATCTGCGGTTTCTTCAAAAACCTGCGCTTCTCCTTCTTCAGGAGTCAGAACAACTCTAATAATTCCGTTAAAAGGAACCTGTGACCTTCCTATTACTGTAACGCTGGCTCCGTATTCGTCCACATCGATGTCAGAATCAAGGATTTCTACCTTTTCTGCTGCCCTGAATTCCGATATATATGCAGTAGTAAGTTCAGGGGAATGGGAATGTACTTTCAGAAGGGCTGTATAATTTCTGTCTTTTTCGAGGAGGAAGGGCCAGTTAATTGCTTTATAATAGGCATCGGTTACAGGGACATTTTCCAGTCTTTCTGTGTATATGACATCCGTGCCGGAAAGGAGTTTCATGTCAAGGTCTACCATGCCAGGCTCAGGCACCTGAACATATCCGAAATTTACGGAACTTGTGAGGGACATCAGAACCGAAGCTTTTTCAGAGTCTGCAGAAAAATCCACAACTTTCAGGTTTGAAAGATACGCGTTCCGGTAAGAAAAAGAGGTTTTCCGGGTTTCGAGAGTTTGATCCCCGTCCTTTATAAAAAGCTGTGCTGTATAAGAGTCTCTATCCTTTGCGAAATCCTCCGGAATCCCCCAGAAAACAACTTTTGTGATCTCCTGCCCCGCCTGTACCGAGCCAGAGTCAAAGGTTTCCGTTTTAAGAATTTCTTCTCCTGAACTCAGGGTAAAGACAAGGGATATATTTTCGTGGGGTTCTTCAAACCTGACCATTGCATCGCTCAGGTCGTGGTCTGAAAAAAAATCAATAATAACTGTGCCCTTTTCTCCGGCAGTTTTTTCGTTTACTGCCCCATAAGCAGGATTTATCTGGGCGCAGAAGAAAATAAGAAATAAAGTTAGAGAAAATAAACGAAAAATGAATTCTTTCAGTCCTGAACAGTTCTTTTTTTCTGGCAGGCTCAAGCCCGGTTCCTCCTCTTTTCCAAAAACTGCAGAGAATCAGAGCCGGTAGCTCGATAAGGCTCTCTGCAATATGAATGTATGTAGGAACCTCTATGTTTAACTTTTTGATTTCTTCGTTGTTTTTTGGTTTTCAATGTTGCCAGAAGAGAACCACAAATTTACTTCGATCTGTTTCAGGCTTTTATTTTTTTGCTGTTATCCAGGTTCCGCAGGAGACAGGAGATTTTTTTGGGGCCTCTCCACCCATGATCTCTCCAAGAAGGGCAGGATTTCGGGCATCCATTACGAGGGCATCGAGCTTGCAGCGTTCTATAATCTTTGCAGCTACAGGGTCCACAGGTGATTTTGAGCCTGCCTTCATCTCGATTGCCATTACAATGCTTATGAGTTTTTCAGGAGAGATTTTATCGAATTTGACCGCATTAGGGTCGCAGTTCGGGTCTGAAGAATAAACTCCGTCAATTGAGGTTGCAATTGTCAGCAGGTCTGCCCGCAGGTATTCTGCAAGGATTGCAGCGACCGCATCAGTTGTCTGGCCGGGTGTAACTCCTCCCATTACCACAACTTTTCCTGAGGTCATGGCTTTTGAGGCTTCAAGATAGTTAGAAGGAACTTCAGGATAAGCATCCTTCCCGAGCGCCGCAATAAGAAGCCTTGCGTTCAGGCGTGTGATCTCAATGCCTATGTAGTCGCAGGTTACTTCGTCTGCACCCATCGCGCGCGCAGCACCTATGTAGTCCCGTGCTGCTTCTCCTCCGCCAGTTACTACAAGCAGTGTATGTTTTTTCGATATGTCGCGCAGGACATTTGCATATTTTAAGAAACGATCCGGATCAAGATTTTTTGCGAGAATTGAACCGCCTAGTGAGAGTACTATGAGCATGATGATCTCTACACATTGACAATTCGGATTTTTAAATGTATCGCTGAATACTTTTTCCTTAAGTTCACGTAAATCTCCTATGTACTGCAACACTTAGCAAGAGTTAAGTAAAAGCACCATTAAGTATTTATAATAACATAATATTAGAATATAACTGACTAATCAGTCAATTCAAGAGATAATACATGAAAGAACAGGTCAAAGACAAAAAAACAGCAATTATGGAAGCTGCCCTGAAACTCTTCACTGAAAGAGGCTTCCACGGTACATCCACTGCCCAGATCTCAAAAGACGCAGGTGTAGCCACAGGCACCCTTTTTAATTACTTCCCCACAAAAGAAGACCTTATAAACAGCCTGTATTTTGAGGTTAAAGGAAACTTAAGCCAGGCTATGGGGAAAGGTCTCGAAGCTGAGAGTACCTTCCAGGGCAAATTACGAAAAATATGGTCAAATTTAGTCAAATGGGGAGTAGACAATCAGGAAGAATTCCTTTTTGTCGGGCAGTTCTGCACATCTCCCTATATCACAAAATTTACGCGTGATGAAGTGATGAAAGAGTATGTCTTTCTTCATGATCTTGTGGATGAAGGAATAAAAACTGGAGAGATCAGAGATTTTCCTGCAGAGCTGGTCATTGCAATGTTTTACCAGGGCAGCAGGACGATAGTGAACTTTATACTTGAGTCAGATTCGTTAAAGGATCAAAATAAGGTTTTAGAGTATGGATTCCAGATTATCTGGAAAGGTCTGGCTAGAGAATAAAATTTTTTTCGTCCTTCACGTGAGTGAGCAGTCAATCATATTTGAGATGAATATTTAAATAACATTAAGCATTCTGGCGATTGACTGGTCAGTCATCAACCCAATTCACGTTATAATGAGCTTATCTCAAAACTCAAAATTACCCTTTGTGGAAATTGAGGAAATTGAATCATTGCTAAGGAAATATCCCAATATCTGTTCCACTATAGCTAACATGAGAATAAATTTGTGGATGAAAATAAAAGAGGAGATACATACGATGAAGAAAATATCAGCGCTGGCCCTCGTAATAATGACGGGAATCTTACTATCCGTCTGCGGATGCACAGACAGCAACACGACAAACGGTGATGTAAGCAGCACTCAGGCAGAAACAGAGGACAATAGTGCCAATGCTGCTGCCTCAGAAGAAACCACCAGTCCGTCATATACTGAAACGGAAAGTGAGGATCAAACACAGATGGATTCAGCACCAAAAAAAATTCTTGTGGCTTATTTTTCACATTCCGGCAACACTCGTGAAATTGCCAACCAAATCCACGAAAACGTCGGCGGGGATATCTTTGAAATTGTGACTGTAAATCCGTATCCTGCTGATTACGATTCAGTGGTTGACCAGGCAAAGCAGGAACAGGAAGATAACTACAGACCGGAGCTTGCAACAGAAGTTGAGAACATGGACTCCTATGATGTAGTTTTCGTTGGTTATCCTAACTGGTGGGGAACTATGCCGATGCCTGTGTTTACATTCCTGGAAGAATATGATTTTTCCGGGAAAACCATCATACCGTTCTGTACTCACGAAGGAAGCGGCCTTGGAAGAAGTGTTGAAGACATCACCGATCTTTGCCCGCAGTCAACTATTCTTGATGGTCTTGCAATCAGAGGATCAAGTGTAGAAACTGCGCAGGGTGATGTATCTGAGTGGCTTCGTGAAATAGGAATGGAAGAATAAATGAGGAGAACTCTTTGAATCGGAAAATCCTGTTCAAACTGGCCATTGACCTCTTTATCGCAGTTCTCATGCTGGCAGCCATGGCTTCCCAGTTAACCGGAAACACGATCCATGAGTTGTTAGGAGTTTCCCTGCTTGCTTTATTTATTGTCCACAATGTTTTGAATCGACGATGGTATCAGAAAGTTCTAAAAGGAAAGCACAATGCACGCCGTGTTCTTAATACGGCGATCAATCTGCTTCTTCTAGTAAATATGATATTGCTGGCGGTAAGCTCTGTGATGATTTCCCGTACCGTGTTTGCTTTTATTCCGGTAGACGGCGGTTTGATTGCACGGCAGATGCATATTCTGGCCACATATTGGGGTTTTATCCTCATATCTATACACATAGGAATGCACTGGAGAATGATTATAAGCGCGGCTAGAAAGATACTGGGAATTACTGCTCTGAACTGTTACAGCAGATTTGCACTGCACGTCATGGCAGTGCTGGTTGCTGTATATGGAGCTTATGCTTTCTTTGCCAGAGAAGTTGGTTCCAGGCTGATTTTGTACTATACATATTCCTACTGGAACTTTGATGAATCAGCCATTTTTTTCTTCACGGATTATCTTTCCATCATGGGAGTTTACATCTGTGTGACTTATTATGTTCTGAAATTTGTTCAGAACCGAAAAAAGCAGCTCCTATCAAAGAATAATCAATAATAGCGGTGAAAGGGTGAAAGTAAAAATAAAAAATGAGGCAAATAAGAGATGTAAACATAATAGCCCCGGAAATTGGTGAAACAGTCCCATTAGATTCAGATTCAGACCAGCACATGCCTCCAGCTTCATGGTGGGATATGCCAACTGAAATTTAAACAATTATTTGGAGAGCTGGGGCAAAATATTAATTTTTCTCTATTCGGCAGGTCGACATTTAATTTTTGATACCTTTTGATGATGGCGATTTTGAAATAATATCCTGCAATTGTGTGTATTTATCAGGTTTACACATGACCAATTATTGATCTCTCATATTAAACTTCAATGAAAAAATGCTTAAGTGGTTATATAAGCCGTGAGAGTTGAACCCCCTGTTAACCAGTTTTAAAAATAATATCTAATTATCTAAAGTTCTAAAACGATATCATTAACTGCATTCTGCCTTCTAATGTCGACCCCTCCGAAAGTAAATTATAAGTGATCTGTTCATATATGTTAACGTTCTAATGAGAACGAAATCGAAATAAACGGGGGGAAGAACACGGGAACTGATCTTGGGGTAAGAGTACATGGACAGGGAAAAGCTGATTAAACTATCGGGCCTGAATTTAGGCATTGCCGCTGCCAACATAATTACTTTTTCTCCAAGATTGATCGGACTACAGTTGTTAGGGGCCAGTGCATTGGAAACAGCCCTTAGCATCACATTCATCTTCTTGAGCCTCGCCGGGTTAAGTTACGGTAATTACGAGCTCCTTACCAAACCAGAGAAAGTAGTTCAAACCAATAAAATCTGGACGGTGGAAGATTATATTGAAGAACTGAATATTCACAGGGGGCTCAAAACATTCGAAAAAACCGTTGACTTGCTGCTCGATCAGATTGAGCGGCTACAGAAAAAGAATAAAACTATTCGGGATATCCTTTTGCAAATCTTCAGTGCCTCAGAGATGAGCTACAAGAAATTTGATACAGTCATTGCCGAGGTGGAGAAGATATTCTTTATGAATATCCGCAGCATCCTCAATAAATTTGATGCATTCGATGAAGGAGACTACAATTTCATTAGAAAGAAATATGAAGACGGGACTTTTTCTCAGGAACTTGTGGAAGAAAAGTTCAAAGTTTATAGTGAGTATATTAATTTTGTGAAAGCTGCCACTGAAGATAATGAGCAGATCCTGCTAAAGCTTGATAAGTTGCTACTGGAGATCTCAGGCTTAAACAGCATAGAGAGTGGGCAACTGGAGCAAATGGCTGGCATGATCGAGATCGATAATCTGATTAAACAGGCAAAATACTATAAGAATTGAAGAGGGAAGCATTGGCATGCTGAACGAAGGCAACAAGAAAGTAATTTTGAAGATAATGGGAGCAGCAGTTGCAGTATTTATCTTAGTTTATCTGGCGATTACTATAATTGGACCCGATGAGAGCGGACCCGACGAAAGTAGACTCAATGAGAGCGAACCCGATGAGGGAGCAATGGATGACATCATTAAAGACATCAATGTGAATACAGTCCAGCATTCTATGGGTCATGTCCTCGTTCCTGCAGACCTGAATGATTCCCTGACTGAAGATTTGCCTGATATCTCTAAATACCCGACGCAGGTTAATAACAGCACACCCAACTACATCGAAATATTCTCCTCTACAGAAAAAGCTGGCACCGGTACTGATGGCTGGCTGACAGAAGTTGCCAGGGATTTCAATAACGCGTCAATAATGATCGACGGCAAACAGGTATCTGTAAGGCTCAGAGGAATCCCCTCCGGGGAAGCTGCCGACTATATTAGCTCCGGTAAGTATTTGCCGGATGCTTATACGCCGTCCAATGAGCTCTGGGGCGAGATGGTCATCTCCAAAGGGGTCAAAGCCGAGTTAGTGGAGGAAAGACTTGCCGGCAATGTGGCCGGGATCCTGCTCACTAAATCCAAGAAAGAAGAGCTGGTAAACAAATACGGGGCAATCAATACCAGGACGATTGTCGAAGCAGTCTCGAACAAGGAACTATCGATGGGCTATACCAATCCTTTTGCCAGTTCAACCGGGCTAAACTTCCTGATCTCAACTTTATACACATTTGACAGCAGCAACTTATTGAGTGACAAAGCAAAATCAGGATTTGAGAGCTTTCAGACCAATATTCCCCTGGTTGCCTATACCACTCTGCAAATGAGAGAATCTGCCAAATCAGGTGTTCTGGACGGTTTTGTCCTGGAATACCAGACCTATGTGAATACACCGGATATCAGGTATTACGAATTTACTCCCTTTGGGTTCAGACATGACAGCCCGATGTATGCCATCGGCGAACTATCGGAAGAGAAAATGAAAATTTTGAACGAATTCGTTGAATTCTCCCAGCAGGAAAAGTATCAGACCCTGGCTACCGAATATGGTTTTAATGGCTTTAATGAATACCAGTCCGAAGCTGAACCCGTCAGCGGCGATGTGATCTTCCAGGGTCAAAAACTCTGGAAAGAAAAGAAAAAACCTATTTGCGCAGTATTTGTTGCCGATGTCTCCGGCAGCATGATGGGCGAGCCGCTCAACCATTTGAAAGATTCATTGCTCAAAGGTCAGTACTACATCGGCGAGGACAATATGATTGGCCTGGTGTCATATTCCAACGATGTCAATATCGATCTGCCGATTGCCAAATTCGATCTGAACCAGAGAGCCTTGTTTGCCGGAGCAGTTAATGATCTGGAGGCCGGCGGCACTACAGCAACCTTCGATGGGATTGCTGTCGCCATGAAGATGATCCAGGATCAGCGAGCTACAGATCCCAGTCTGAGACCGATTATATTCGTTCTCAGCGACGGCGAGACCAATAGAGGCCATTCGCTGGACGACATTAAAGGCATAGTGGAGGACACTGGAATACCTATATACACAATTGGCTATAATGCGAATATCCCGGCATTGCAAACTATCTCCAGCATCAATGAGGCTGCCAGTATTAACGCAGATACCGATGACGTTGTTTATAAGCTGCGCAACCTGTTCAACGCTGAAATGTAAATTCAGGAGTGGCTAAGATGGCTTTTACTATGGAGGTGCCAGATGAAGAGGCAATCAAGAGTGAGGTAGAGGAACAAGTCAAACCAGTATCGGAGGAAGTAGCCCAGCTTCAGGCTGTAGCGGAGAGAAATGTTGCGGAAATTCTGACCCTGGATATAGATGAATTTGCCAAAAAGAAGTATATCCTCCAGTCGATCGAGTCTTTTGGGGCTGCCTCGATGAAAAGCTCGGCAGCTAAAAATTCTTTGCTGCAGGTGACAGTTGGGAAACTGTCCAGAGACGGTGATGAAGGCGGTGTTGTGGCAAAAGGTTTAATGGACTTGAACCGGGAATTAAAAGACCTTGATCCCAGCCTTATTGATTTCACCAAAACCGGCGTCTTAGGCAAGTTTTTCAACCCTATCAGGGACTATTTTGACAGATACCAAAAAGCAGATTCGGTAATTGCGGATATCATTGTATCCCTGGATAAAGGGAAAACAATTCTGAAAAATGATAACACTACTCTGGAGATTGAACAGCAGGCATTACGCAATTTGACTAAAAAGCTAATGAAAGAGGTCCAGCTTGGTACCCTGATGGACAAATTGATTGAAACGCAGATCGAAGCGGCTAAAGGCAGGAACGAAGATCCGGAAAACGTTAAATTTGTCACTGAAGAAGTCCTATTTCCGCTGCGGCAGAGGATTATGGATATGCAGCAGATGATCGTCGTCAATCAGCAGGGCGTAATGGCAACAGAGATTGTTATAAGAAATAATAAGGAACTGATGCGCGGTGTAGAAAGGGCAAAAAATGTGACGATTTCCGCTTTGAAGACCTCAGTGATGGTTGCCGGGGCTCTCTATAACCAGAAGATTGTCCTGAAGAAGATCCAGATGCTCAATGAGACCACGAATAATATCATCAGCAGCACCTCGCAAATGCTGAAGAAACAGGGGGCGGAAATCCAGGAACAATCAATGGAAACCAGTATCTCTGTAGAGACGCTGAAGACTGCCTTTGCCGATGTCATGGAAGCACTTGATTCTATCAGCACCTATAAGCAGGAGGCTCTGCCCAGAATGCGGGATACTATCAATCAGTTCAGGGAATTAGCCGCCAAAAGCGAAGAACAGATTCAGCAGCTGGAGAAGGGTCATAAACTGGAGCTTGGCTGAAGAAAGCCGATTCTGCCATTGTTTTCAATTTTTTCATTCTATCTCTTTTTGCAAGGCTTACTTTTATATAGCATTAAATCTTACGTACTGACTGATCAGTCACTCGCATTGACCGATTGAGTAAACGGTTAAGAAAGAATATCATGAAAATTTTAAAGAAAATAAAATCAGAGAGGTCATCCTGAAAAATTCCAGAGAGGACTAAAATATGGACAAATCAAAGTTAAGTGAGAGTGTAATTTTCCCTAAAGGTGAAAAACTTCCGGAACAGTTCAGTAAGTATTTTTCAGGTAACGCATGGCTTAGTATGCTGGTTCCTGGGGATAATGAATTTAATTGCCCTATAGGCAATGTGACATTTGAACCCGGCTGCCGGAATAACTGGCATAAGCATCCGGGCGGACAGATTCTGTTAGTAACAGGTGGACGTGGTTATTATCAGGAGGAAGGAAAGCCTGCACAGGAACTTAAACCAGGTGATGTAGTAAAAATTCGCCCGAATGTGAAACACTGGCATGGAGCAGCACCTGACAGCTGGTTCGTACATCTTTCAGTTGAGACAAATGCCAACGCAGGTCCGGCAGAATGGCTGGAACCCGTAACCGATGAAGAATATAACAATTTAAGCTAACACTGTTAGACAATTTGACAATCTAGAGATGAGAAATAATGAAAAAACGTGTTTTGGGCAACACTGGTCTTGAGGTTTCAGCAATTGGTTTGGGATGTATGGGAATGAGCCATGCATATGGACCGGCAGCAGATAAAGAAGAAATGATTAAACTGATCCGTTCAGCTGTTGAACGTGGTGTTACATTCTTTGATACAGCAGAAGTTTATGGACCCTATGTAAATGAAGAATTAGTCGGGGAAGCACTTGAACCATATAAGGGAAAAGTTGTGATCGCCACAAAATTCGGTGTTGCTTTTGAACATGGCCAGAGCGGCGATTTATTGATGAATAGTACCCCGGAAAATATTAGAAAATCAGTTGAAGGTTCTTTAAAACGGTTAAGAGTTGATTCAATCGATCTACTTTACCAGCATCGCGTTGATCCTAATGTACCAATTGAAGAAGTTGCTATAACTGTTAAAGAATTGATGCAGGAAGGGAAAGTAAAACGTTGGGGACTTTCAGAAGCAAGTGCAAATGTAATCAGAAGAGCACATGCAGTTTTACCGCTTACGGCAGTACAGAGCGAGTATTCTATGATGTGGAGAAAACCCGAAGAAGAGGTTTTGCCTGCACTTGAGGAACTCGGTATTGGATTTGTTCCTTTTAGCCCGCTTGGCAATGGTTTTCTTACGGGTAAAATTGATAAAAACACCAGATTTGGTGAGGGGGATATACGCAGTATACTTACCCGTTTCCTTTCAGAAAACATTGACGCAAATCAGGTACTGTTAGATTTGATCGGAAAAATAGCTGATACCAAAAACGCAACTCCGGCTCAAATTGCTCTTGCATGGGTACTTGCACAAAAACCATGGATCGTTCCGATCCCGGGAACTCGAAAACTAAATCGTCTGGAAGAAAACATAGGTGCAGCAGACATTGAACTGACTGAAGATGAATTAGTTATGCTAAATGAAACATTATCACAAATAAAAATTGCTGGAAACAGAATAGAGAGAGTTAAAAAAGATTATTAAAGACATAATTTGGGGTATGAGAATGAAAGTATTACTGGTAAACGGAAGTCCGCATGAGAAAGGCTGTACCTATACGGCTCTTTCAGAAGTAGCAAAAACTTTGAATGAAGAAGGGATTGACACAGAAATTTTTTGGATCGGAAAAAAGCCTCTTACCGGCTGCACCGCCTGCAAGAGCTGCGCCAAAACAGGGCTCTGTGCGTTTAACGACCGTATAAACGATTTTCTTGACATTGCCAAAGATGCCGATGGATTTATTTTCGGATCTCCGGTGCATTATGCAGCCGCAGCTGGTGCGATTACATCTTTTATGGACTGCGTTTTCTATTCTGACCTGCTGGGAGGCAGACAGTCTTTTTATCTGAAACCAGCAGCAGCAGTTGTTTCCGCAAGGAGAGCAGGAACAACAGCCACACTTGACCAGCTTAATAAGTATTTCACCATTTCGGAGATGCCTATTATTTCTTCCCGATACTGGAATATGGTTCATGGAGCAAAGCCCGAAGATGTGAAAAAAGACCTGGAAGGACTGCAGATCATGCGTGTGCTTGCACGCAATATGGCATGGTTCTTGAAGTGCAAGGAAGCCGGCATGAAGGCTGGCGTACAGCCCCCTCTGAAAGAAAAAAGTATCTTCACAAATTTCATTCGGGAATAATTATTATTTGAAATTTTTGAGTATGAATAATCAAAAAGAAATCGAGGAGCAAAAAAATGACAAATTTAAATGAAGAGAAATGTCTCATAGCCTATTTTTCACGTGAGGGAAATAACTATGTCAGCGGAAAGATCGTGAATTTGCCTGTCGGTAACACAAAAGTAGTAGCCGACATGATTCAGGAAATAACAGGAGGCGATGTTTTCCGTATTGATACAGTAAGGTCTTATCCCAGGGATTATACCGCAACCACCAATATGGCAAAAAAAGAACTGAATGAAAATGCCAGACCGGAGCTTTCCAGCCATGTGGAAAATATGGACTCTTATAATGTGATTTTCCTGGGTTATCCTAACTGGTGGGGAACTATGCCGATGCCTGTGTTTACATTCCTGGAAGAATATGATTTTTCCGGAAAAACTATAGTCCCATTCTGTACACATGAAGGAAGCGGATCAGGCCGAAGTGAAAAAGATATTGCAAAACTTTGTCCGAAAGCAACAATTTTGAAGGGGCTCGCTATTCATGGCTCCCGTGTAAATGCTGCGAAAAAGGATGTTGCAGATTGGTTGAATAAAATCAGTATGATTGGATAAAAAGTTCGAATATCATTTTTGATCAATTAGAATAACTCAAAATCTGGAGATAATTTTAATGAGTAAAAATGTATTGATACTGTCTGCCAGCCCGAGAAAAGGTGGAAACTCCGACCTGTTGTGCGACCAGTTTATGCTTGGAGCAAAAGAAGCCGGAAACGCTGTAGAGAAGATATTCTTGAGGGACAAGGAAATCAATTACTGTACAGGATGTGGAACCTGTTTTAATATGGAAAAGAACTGTCCCCAAAAAGACGATATGCCTGAAGCTCTGGAGAAAATGATTGCGGCAGATGTCATTGTAATGGCAACGCCGGTGTACTTCTACACGATGAATGGTCAAATGAAGACTCTTATTGACCGCACCTGTTCCCGTTACACTGAAATTAACGACAAAGAGTTTTATTTTATTGCAACGGCAGCCGACGATAATAAGCAGGCAATGGAGAGAACATTTGAAGGATTCCGAGGATTTACTTCCTGCCTTGAAGGAGCAAACGAAAAAGGCGTTATCTATGGAATCGGTGCTTGGAACATTGGAGACATCAAAGGAAGCAAAGCAATGGAGCAGGCATATGAAATGGGAAAAGCGGTTTGATTGGAGCAGAATATACAATGAACAGAGTAGAATTTGCTAACAGAAATTTAAAGGATTGTCTGGAGAGGTCTTGCCAAAAACTAATTTTTTCACTCTTTTTGTGAGTGATTAGTCAATCAAAACAAATATATACTACAAATCCTATCTATCCATGACTGTTCAGTCAGTCAGTAACGATGATATTTAATACAATTCTAATATTCAGGAGAACTAAAAATGTCGGGAAATATGGAATCTAAAAATGAATCTGGTGGGAAAACTTTTGAACTCAGTGAAAAGGTAACTGTAGAAAAAGTATCCTATAAAAACAGATACGGAATTACCGTTGCAGCAGACATGTACTTGTCAAAAGATATAGATAAATCTAAAAAATATCCAGCAATTGTCATAGGAACACCTTATGGAGGTGTAAAAGAGCAGGGTGCTGGTATTTACGCACAGAATATGGCAGAAAGGGGATTTGTTGCCATTGCGTTCGATGAATCTTTTAATGGCGAAAGCAGTGGGGAACCAAGGCATGTTTCTTCTCCGGATATATTCGTTGAAGATTTTAGTGCAGGAGTAGACTTTTTGGGGACACGTCCTTTTGTGGACAGAAACAGGATCGGCGCTATTGGTATCTGCGGTAGTGGTGGATTTGCCATTACTGCAGCACAGGTTGATCCACGTATCAAAGCAGTTGCTACTGCAAGTATGTATGATATAAGTAGCATGATAAGAGATGGATTTGGAAAAACAATGACTGATGAACAGCGTGCTCAAACTTTAGTTCAGTTGGGCGAGCAACGATGGAAAGACTTTGAGAATGGTACTCCAGAAGTGCCCATGGGTTTCCCAAGTGAACCAGCTGATTCAATTCCAGAAGGATTAGATCCAATTTCAAGTGAATTTTTTGAATACTACGGAATGAAGCGTGGACATCATCCTAATGCAGGAGCCGCATTCACTATTACAAGTAGCATGTCATTCATGAATTTCCCATTGATGAACTATATTGATACCATTTCACCGCGACCAATTTTGTTCGTCATCGGTGAAAATGCCCACTCCAGGTATTTTAGTGAAGATGCCTATGAAATGGCTGCTGAACCTAAAGAACTCTACATTGTTCCGGGAGCAAGACATATTGATCTGTACGACAGGACCGACATGATTCCGTTTGACAAATTAGAATCATTCTTTGCAAAATATCTAGGTTACAAAAAATGAGCAGAGCAGTGTTCTACGAACCGAAATTTGAACAATTATCTGGAGATAGCAGGCTGGATACTTATTTTTGCCTCGCCTGCGATTGATTAGTCAATCATGCGCAAGTAAAACAATTCAAAAATTCAGGAGAAAGAAAAATGCTATACAGAAAAATGCCAAAGAACGGAGACGAGCTTTCGATACTTGGATTCGGATGCATGCGCCTTGCCTCTAAAGAAGACGGTAGTATAGATGAAGAAAGAGCCACCAGACAGGTACGTGATGCAATTGACCAGGGAGTAAACTATGTTGATACGGCTTGGCCCTATCACATGGGAGAGAGCGAGCCGTTCCTGGGCCGTGCCCTTGCTGGTGGATACCGTGAAAAAGTGAAACTCGCAACAAAGCTTCCTTCGTGGCTTGTAGAGAAACGAGAGGATATGGATAAGTATCTGAATGCCCAGCTGCAAAAACTGAACACCGACCATATTGATTACTATCTCATACATGCTCTTGTTGGTGACCTGTGGGACGGTGTTGAAAAGCTTGGAGTAGCAGATTTTCTTGATAAGGCCAAAGCTGACGGTCGCATTATCAATGCTGGTTTCTCCTTCCATGGAGCGTCAGAAGATTTCAACCGTATCGTAGATGCTTATGACTGGGACTTCTGCCAGATCCAGTACAATATTCTGGATGAAAAGAACCAGGCAGGGAAAAAGGGTCTTGAATATGCAGCTTCAAAAGGTCTTGGCATTGTAATTATGGAGCCTCTTCGCGGAGGGAATCTTACAAAGAACGTGCCTCAGGCCGTGAAAGATATCTGGGACGAAGCCCCGGTAAAGAGGTCACCTGTAGAATGGGCTCTTCGCTGGGTATGGAACCACCCGGAAGTTACGGTTGTCCTTTCCGGCATGAATGAAGAGGCACATATTGAAGAAAATCTCAGGATAGCAGGTGAAGCTCACTCTGGTTCACTCACAGAAACTGAATTACAGCTGGTAAAAAGAGTTGAGAACAAATATCGTGAACTGATGAAAGTTGGATGTACCGGCTGCCAGTACTGCATGCCCTGCCCAGCAGGTGTTAATATTCCCCTCTGTTTCGAGGAGTATAACAATCTGTCTCTGGTCGACAATCCCGAAGGAGCACGGTTCATGTATGCTGCAAGGCTTGGCGGTGCTGTTGCTCTCGGTGAACCCGAGTTTGCATCCCTGTGTGTCCAGTGCGGACAGTGCCTTGAAAAATGTCCCCAGCACATTGATATTCCAACGATGCTCGAATCCGTTGTAGAAGAACTTGAAGGACCCGACTTTGAGCAGAGAGTTGCCATGGCAAGGGAGATGTTCAAGCAGACCGAAAAGTGAGAAAGTCGGAGTCTTGAAAAGACAAAATGAAGATATTGTTTAAGCCGACTTTATTGAAAGATAAAACAATATCTCATTTTCCGCTTTTGATTTTCAATCAGTTAACTATACTCATTCAGCTTTAGAATTTGATTTTTTTATCGAATTTCAAGATAGTAACCCAAATAATTATAAAAATCAAACCTGTATGAGTTAGCACGAAACTCTAAAAATCTCCAAACTAATAATTATTGCCTTATAACGAGGTATTTAAGCTGTTTATTGCTAAAGCATTAAATTCTTCCTGGCGAGGGGCGGTACATGGACCTCAATGATATACTAAAGTCTGTCAAAGAAGGAAAAACCGATCTTGAAACTGCGGAACAGCAGGTCAGAGGTCTTGGTTTTGTTTCCTATTCGAATATAGCTAAAGTGGATACCCACAGGAAAAACAGGACCGGAGTCGTCGAAGCTATTCTTGCTGACTGCAAGGAGCCTGAAGATGTTGTCGAGATTGCCAGGGTTATGGTAGAAAAAAGTAAAAGAGCCCTGATTACCCGCGTTTCTGCCATACATCTGGAAGCTTTAAGGAAGGCTTTTGGTACTGATAAACTCGAATGGAACAGCCGGGCACGTACAGTGGTTATTCACGATGGCACCCCTGCTCCACGCACAGGAGGGGTTGTTGGTGTCATATCCGCAGGCACGGCAGATATCCCTGCTGCAGAAGAAGCCAGGGTTGTTGCTTCCGAAATGGGCTGTGAAACCGTAGCCGTCTACGATGTCGGGGTTGCCGGAATCCACAGACTGATCCCTGAACTCCAGAAGCTTAAACTCCGGAACCCGGGGGCAATTGTTGTTGCAGCCGGAAGAGAGGGGACGCTTCCAACCATAGTTTCAGGGCTTGTTGACGTGCCTGTAATAGGGCTTCCGGTATCCACTGGCTACGGGGCAGGCGGAGGAGGAAAAGCAGCTCTTCTGTCAATGCTCCAGTCCTGTTCTACCCTTGCAGTGGTAAATATTGATGCTGGATTCGTTGCAGGGGCTTATGCAGCCAGGATTGCAAATATGATTGCTGTTGCCGGAACAGGAAAAATAACTGAAGAAGCGGAACCGGAAGAGAAACCGGTAGAATTGTGATATCCGGATAACGATGACGGCAGAGAAGTTCAAAAGTAAAATTCAGGGAGAAATTTTATGAGATCACTGGTTTTTAATCCTTTTTCAGGTGCAGCAGGAGATATGATTCTGGGGTGTGCTCTCGACCTCGGAGCCGACAGGAAAGAGGTAAAGGAGTTAATCGAGGCTTCAGCACCGGTATCTGTGGATATCAGGGAAGTGGTGAAAAAAGGAATCAAAGCACTGGATGTCCGCATAAATGTGCCTGAAAAAGAGCATGTGAGGTCATTCCCTGAAATAATGGATCTTGTAAAAGCTGCAAAACTGCCCCCAAAAGTGGAGGCAAGTTCTCTAGATATCTTTTTGAAAATGGCAGAAGCCGAAGCTTCAGTTCACGGAGAACCTGACCTTGAAAAACTCCACTTCCATGAAGTGGGGCAGAGCGATGCCCTTGCCGATGTTATAGGATCTTCTGCAGCTATCCATTCCCTTAACTGTGATTCGGTTTACTGTACCCCTATCAGTGTGGGCAGCGGGACAATAGAATGTGCGCATGGTACTCTTCCTGTGCCGGCTCCTGCAACCCTTGAGATTCTCAGGAAAGGAAAGCTCTATTTCAGGGGAGGAAACGTGAACAAGGAACTGCTTACTCCTACGGGGGCTGCAATTCTCGCACATTTTGCAAAGCCTGTAGACACTTTTCCTCAGGGAAAGGCAATTGCCATCGGATACGGGGCAGGGGATGCCGAGCTCCAGGGTCCAAATGTGCTGCAGGGAGTGCTTCTTGAGCCTGATTCTCACCTGATCCCTGATATAATCGAGGTCCTTGAGACCAATGCTGACGATGTGAGCGGGGAAGTCCTGGGCAACCTTTTTGAGGAACTCCTGTCAATGGGGGCAAGGGATGTTGCAATTATACCCGCAACCATGAAAAAAGGACGGCCTGCCCACATTATCAAGGTCATTGCAAAGCCCGAAGACAGCGCAAAACTCGCCCGGAAGATCATCATTGAAACGGGGTCACTTGGAGTAAGGGTTATGCCTGCACGGCACAGGTTAATGGCTGCCCGAAACATTGAACGGATAAAAATAGGTATCGAAGGTCAGGAGTTTGAAACCGCAGTCAAAATCGCCCGAGACTCGGAAGGCGTCCTGCTCAATATCTCTGCGGAATTTGAAGACTGCAAAAAGATTGCAAAAACCAGCGGGATTCCTGTAAGAGAGGTTATGCGCAGAACAGAAGAGGCTGCAAGAAAACTTTTTTCATGATATTACCTGAGGGTTGCCTGAAAAAACAGTTTTCAGTTAAATAAAGCAATTATGAATTGATTGGAAATCTCAGGGAAAAGAGATTCAAAACAAAAGAGTTTCCGGTAAAGGAATTTAAAGAAAAGTAAAAGTCCTGTTTTTTCAGACTTTTTACTTCTCATTCTTATTTTTTGCTATTTATGTACTGATTTCCACAGTTTATATAACGTTTTTAAGCTTCCAATGATGCTGTTTTTGATGCTGAAGCTTTTTCCTGAACTCAGAGCTTGCCCATCGAGTGCAGGAGTTCTGCATTCAGGACACTTGCACCTGCAGCTCCGCGGATTGTGTTGTGCCCCATTGCAATGTAGCGGATCCCTTCTCTGATCCTTCCCACTGAAACACTCATTCCCCTGCCCATATTGCGGTCAAGGCGAGGCTGGGGCCTGTCAATCTCATCCCGTACTATCAGGGCTTTAGCTGGCTCTGAGGGGAGTTCTCCGAGTCCGGGGTTGAATTTCAGGAAGGCTTCCCTTACTTCTTCTGGCGTGGGGTTGTCTCTCATGCCTGCCCAGATAGCTTCTGTGTGCCCGTCAACTACAGGCACCCTGTTGCAGGAAGCACTGACCTTTACGTCCGCAGGCACGACTTCGGAGCCGTTGAATTCCCCGAGGAGCTTTAAGGTCTCAGTTTCCATCTTCTTTTCTTCGCTTCCTATATAGGGGATTACGTTATCATAGATTGCCATGGCTGCAACTCCGGAAAATCCTGCTCCGGAAATCGCCTGCATTGTGGCAACCTGCACGGTTTCAAGTCCGAACTGCATGAGGGGCTTTAAGGTAATTGTCATGACAATTGTGGAGCAGTTAGGGTTTGTAATGATGTATCCTTCCCAGCCCCTTGTATCCTGCTGGACTTCGATGAGTCCCAGGTGTTCGGGGTTAACTTCAGGAATTACAAGAGGGATGTCTTTTTCCATCCTGTAAGAAGATGCATTGCTTGCGACTGCAAACCCGGCTTTTGCAAACTCAGGTTCAACTGTAAGGGCAAGGTCTGCAGGAAGAGCCGAAAAGACCACGTCTGCATCAACGGCTTTTGGGTCTACAGGGACAACCTCTATGTTTTCGACACTTTCCGGCATTGCTGTGTCAAGCCTCCAGCCTGCCGCTTCTCGATACGTTTTGCCGGCGCTCCTTTCGGATGCTGCAAGGGCTGTTATCTCAAACCATGGGTGGTTTGCAAGTGCTTCTACAAATCTCTGCCCTACAGCGCCAGTGGCGCCTAAAATACCCGCTTTAACTGCTGCCATCTAAAAAGCTGCCTCCGGAGAGATAATGAATAATTTGATAAGAGAGAAAAAGAAAAGAATGGAATAAAAAGTTATTCCATCTTGATCTCTGTTTTTTATTCCTGTACTTTAATTGCCTGGTTCGGGCATGCTTCTTCACATGCACCGCACTCTACACATTCATCCTGGTCAACAACTGCAATTCCCTTTTCTTCATCGAGGGTGATTGCTTCAGAGGGACATTCATCGACACAGGTTCCGCATCCAGAACATTCATCTGCGTTAACTATTGCTGGCATATTTTTTTCACACTCCTTTTTATTTGCTCGATATGTACCAGGAAATTATATCGGGGCGTTTTTGAAACTTCCATAGAATATCGAAAAAATTGATCATAACGCCTTTATTCAGATAAACATAAAAACTTATCGCTTTTTAGCAAAAAGCAATTTTCAAGAATCGGAAGGAGCTAAGGCTTACGCTTCCAAAATTTATTTTTTTTGAAAAATATGAAAGAGTAAGAAAAAATATGAGTAAATATGCTTTTTAACATACGGAATCGTGCAGTGCAATTCCCGAATCCGTGAGGCGGTACATATCTTCTTCAAACTTAAGGAATCCCTCTTTGAGCAGGAAATCCATGTGAAACTTATAGAAAAAATCGTTTAAGCCTGACTCTTCCTTTAGCTGTTTTTCAGTTTTTCCAAAGATGCCAACCGTCCGAAGCAGTTTTCTTCTTGCCGGATTTATGGAAACCTTTTCCATCATCACATGTTCCAGTTTGACAGCTTCGCCTTCCGTAGGTTCTCCTCTGGAGGCGAAATAAGCATCAATTTCGTCAATTTCATCATGCATAATTAAAACTCCACTTCTTTTTAGTATCTCAGTTTCTTCAATCTTTATTTTCTTTACTGATTGAAAGCCTGTTTTTATTGAGATTCATTTTTTTATAATTATATCGGTTAACCCATTTTCACTTTTTTTCATGATCCCGCTTATTTTTGTAATTGTACCGTGGGGGTTCTGTTCTTTTTTCTCAAAAGAGACGTTTGACTCATTTAGCTTCTCTTCAAGTGTTTTCTCCACTATTCCTGTGAGCCTGTTTTTCGGGACCTTCGTAATAGCGGAAAGCAGCCTGAGTTCGAATCTTTCATTTGTGCGGGGAATAAATTCAACCTGCGGAGCTTCTTCAGAGGAGGTTACGCTGCCCTTGATCATGGAATCCGGGAGTTTGAGAGAGAGTTTAACATGTCCTATGAAATCAGGGTTAATTTCCTTCACCCTGTCCCTTATCGCCTGCAGGCTCTCTTCTATAAAATTCCTGCCTTCTTCGGGATTATATTTACAGGATTTGAGGGTATAGAGGACCGAATGAGCCGAGACTTCAGATATTTCAATCGAGTTTTTCCTGTCCTGGGAAGGCTTCTCAATCCCTGGAAGTGCGAGGTGGATGAGCAGGTCCTCAAACTGCTTGTCTCCCTGTTTTGCTGAAAACTTCAGGATTCTGGCTTCAGGGTTCAGTTCGGCAAGCATCTTTTCTGTTGCCAGAATTATTTCTGCAGGCGCTACATCCACTTTATTTATGCCGAGGATTTCAGCTTCCTTTACCTGGGTTTCGATAAACTTTGGAATCTCTTTTGCCTCAGTGCCAAAACGCCCCGGGTCTACAAGGGTTACAACAGGAGCAAAAGATAACTCTGAAAGCCCCATCACTTCAATTTCTTCCCTTATCTGCCCCGGGAAAGCAATTCCTGTCGGCTCGATAATTACAACATCAGGCCTGAACTCTTCTTCAAGGGTCTGAAGTGTATACTGCATGCTGATTCTTAGTGTACAGCAAATGCAGCCGCTTGTTAACTCTTCGGTTATAATTCCGGGGCTTTTAAGCGTCTCTCCATCAAGACCTATTTCCCCTATTTCATTTACGATAATTGCAGTCCGTTTTCCGGCATCACTAAGCTGTCTGCTAATTCTCCGAATTGCAGTTGTTTTCCCGCTTCCGAGAAAACCTCCTATGATCATGACTTTCATGTTTTTCCTGTCCTTATTACCTGAAAAATATTCTATCTGGGCTGACAAATGTAATATATTTATTCATATATATAAAATTGGCAGCGTATTTTATTTCGGGATTATTTCATAAACCCTGTTAGAAACATCTGTTCTTTCTCCAGAAGCGGGAATTTGCCGGCTGTTCAAAGGGTTTATCTGGGGAAAATTCAGTTTTTTAGCCCGCAGAAAAAATATTTTAAAAACAGAAGTGCTTTCTGAATATCATACCTGAAAGAAAATATTTCAAAGCTTCGGAAGCACCTTAAGCCCGAGTTCTGTCAGTCTGTAAACCCCTTCTTTGTCCTGGTAGATAAAATCAGCATTCATCAGAATTTCTGTATGGAACTTTAAAGCAGTTTCATCGAGGCCAGTTTCTTTAAGAAGCTCCTCTTTCCTCTTCCCTAGAAAGCAGACCGTCCGTATTATGTCCCTGCGAGTCTGGCTGGACGCCGCATTATAAGTTTTCTCACATTTTTCCTGCATCAGTTCTTTCTCGGTTTTTACCCTTGAGTCCAGAAAAATGTCGATTTCATCTTTTTCTTCTGTCATTTATGGTCTCCTCGCCGTAAAAACGTCTTTTGAAAATCAGGGCGGTTAATATATATTTATTTTGATTTTGCTTCAGGGATTTCATTT